>CAYYFX010000012.1:23174-56613 GCA_964471155.1 uncultured Gemmatimonadota bacterium
CGGCGAACCCCAGGGGCGACGCGAACGAGAGCCCCCAGTCGTCCAGCGCGTCCTCCCGCAGCGTGCGGTCCGTCCAGGTGAAGGCGAACTCGCCCGCGCCCGACGCCCACGCCGCGGGATTCACGAACCCGCCCACGGCGCCGCCGGTGGCGCCCGGCGACGCGGGGAGGAAGTCCAGGACCGACGGATCCACCACGTCCGCGCGCGCGAGGGGCGCGGCGCCCGCGAGCAGCAGGGCGGCCGGAAGCAGGGACGGACGACGCAGCATGGCGGAGCACGCTAGCCACGCCCTGCGGGCGCGTCAAGCGCGTGGTACGCTGCGCCAATGCCCGAGCTGCCCGAGGTGGAGACGGTGGCGCGCGGCCTCGCGCGCGGCCTGGCCGGCGCCACGTTCGTGGCCGTCGACGCGGCGCGCCCGGACTACGTGCTCTCCCCGCCGCCGGACGCGGCGGCGCACCTCGCGGGACGCCGCGTGCGCTCCGTGACGCGCCACGGCAAGCGCGTGCGCATCCTCCTCGCGCCGCGCGGCGAGCTCCTCCTGCACCTCGGCATGAGCGGGCAGGTGGCCCTGGTCCCGCCCGACACGCCCGTCGAGCCGCACACGCACCTTCGCATCCGGCTCACCCCCGCCGGCGAGCTCCGCGTCCGCGATCCCCGCCGCTTCGGCGCCGTGTGGATCTCCGACCCCGCCGCCGGAGCGCCCGTGGTCCCGCCCCATCGCATGCGGCACGGCCGCCTGCCCGACGCCCTCGGCCCCGACGCCCTCGCCATCGGCCTCGCGCGGTTCCGCACGGTCCTGTCGCGCCCGCGCGCGATCAAGGCGCTGCTGCTCGACCAGCACGCGATCGCCGGACTCGGCAACATCTACGTGGACGAGATCCTGTGGGCATCGCGGGTCCACCCGGTCACGCCGGCGGATGCGATCGACCGCGCGACGGTCGGCGCGATGCACCGCCACCTCCGGCGGATCCTGCACGCCGCGATCCGCGCCGGCGGCTCCACCCTCCGCGATTACCGCGACACGACGGGTGCCGCCGGCGCGTACCGCGACCGCCACCGCGTCTACGGCCGCGAGCACGAGCCCTGCCCCCGCTGCGGCGCCCGCATCGTCCGCGTCCCGATCGCCGGCCGCTCGACGTTCCTGTGCCGCCGCTGCCAGCGCCCGCGGGGCCGGCGCCGGCGGCCGGCGTAGACCGGCCCGCGCGGCGTCGCCTACGCCGGCGGCCCCTCGGCCAGCAGCTTCGCGAACGCCGCCTCGTCCAGGACCGGGACCCCGAGTTCCTCGGCCTTCCGGCGCTTCGAGCCGGCCTCCTCGCCGGCGATCAGGTAGCTCGTGGCCCTGCTCACGCTGCCGGCGACCCGTCCGCCGCGCCGCCGGAGCGCCTCGGCCGCCTGCTCGCGCGTGTGCGAGGACAGCGTGCCGGTGATCACGAAGGTCAGTCCCGCGAGCGGCCTGCCGCCGGCGGCGCTCGGCTCGGTCATCGGAAGCCCCGCGGCGCGGAGCTTCGCGAGCAGCGTCCTCGTCTCCTCGCGCGCGAAGAATCCCGCCACGGACTCCGCGACGACCGCCCCCACGTCGTGGATCGCGACGAGCCGCTCCGCCGTCGCGGACTCCACCGCCGCCATGTCGCCCAGCTCCCCGGCGATCACGCGGGCCACGTGCGCGCCGACGTGCCGGATGCCCAGCGCGAAGAGCACGCGGTGCAGCGGGCGGGCCTTCGCGGCCTCGATCCCCTCGAGCAGGTTGCGCGTGGACAGCTCGCCCATGCGCTCCAGCGCCACGACGTCCTCGGCGCGGAGCGCGAAGAGGTCGCCCACGTCGCGCACGAGCCCCCGCCCCACGAGCTGCGCCACGAGCGCGGGGCCGAGCCCCTCGATGTCCATCGCCCCGCGCGCGGCGAAGTGCTCGAGACGGCCGGCGAGCTGCGCGGGGCACGCCACGTTCACGCACCGGTACGCCACCTCCTCCTCGTCGCGCACCAGCGCCGTCCCGCACACGGGGCACTCCGCCGGGAACTCCCACGGGCGCGACCGGCGCGGGCGCCTCTCCAGCACGACCGCCGCCACCTTCGGGATCACATCCCCGCCCTTCTCCACGATCACCGTGTCGCCCTCGCGGATGTCCTTGCGCCGGATCTCGTCCAGGTTGTGCAGGGTGGCGCGCCGCACGGTGGAGCCGCCGACCACGACCGGCTCCAGCTCCGCCACCGGCGTGGCGATCCCGGTCCGCCCGATCTGCACCCGGATGGCGCCCAGGAGCGTGGGCTGTCCCGCCGCGGGGAACTTGAACGCGATGGCCCACCGCGGCGCCTTCGACGTGGCCCCCAGCCGCGCCTGCTGCCGCATCGAGTCCACCTTCACCACGAGCCCGTCCGTCTCGTACGGCAGCGCGAAGCGCCGCTCCCGCCACGTCTCGATGGCCTCCAGCAGCTCGTCCACGTCGCCGCACAGCCGCCGGTGCTCGTTCACGGGGAAGCCCAGCTCCGCGAGCCGCGCCATCGCGCCGGACTGGGACTCCGCCGCCACGTCCCCGCCCGCGAGCTGGTACACGAACAGGCGCAGCTTCCGCTCCGCCACGAGCCTCGGATCCAGCAGCTTCAGCGTCCCCGCCGTCGTGTTGCGCGGGTTCGCGTACGGCTCCAGCCCCGCCGCGGCGCGCGCGTCGTTCAGCGCGGCGAAGTCGTCCCGGTGCATGAACACCTCGCCGCGCACCTCGAAGCGTCGCCGCTCGTCCACGCGCAGCGGCAGCGCCCGCACCGTGCGGAGGTTCGCGGTGATGTCGTCCCCGGCGCGCCCGTCGCCGCGCGTCGCGCCGCGCACGAACACGCCGTCCCGGAACAGGGCGGACACGGCCACGCCGTCGAACTTCAGCTCCACGTGGTAGCGGAACTCCTCCCCCGGCAGGCCCTCGCGCACGCGGCGGTCGAAGTCCCGAACCTCCTCCTCGTCGTACGTGTTCGCGAGGGACAGCATGGGCACGTCGTGCACGACGGACTCGAAGCCCTCCAGCGGCGCGCCGCCCACGCGGGACGTGGGCGAGTCCGGCGTGCGCAGCTCCGGATGCTCCGCCTCCAGCGCCTCCAGCTCCTTCACGAGGAGATCGAACTCGTAATCCGAGATCTCCGGGGCCGCGTCCACGAAGTAGAGCTTCTCGTGCCGGCGGATCTCCTCCGCGAGCTCCCGTGCCCGGCGCTTCCGCGCGGCCGTCGGGCCCTTCGCCCTCGTCACGATGCCGGCCCCGCCGCCGAGCCACCCGCGAACACCATGTCCCCCGCGGGCCGTCCCGCGCGCGCGCACTCGCGCTCGTGGATCTCGCGGTACGTGGCGGTGTCGAACGCGGCGCCGGAGAGGCCGAGCGCCGCGGCCGCGGCCTCGATGGCCTCCGGCGCGCCCTCGATCTCGATCCAGGTCCCGTGCGGGATCTCGTCCACCACGACCGCCGCGGCCCCGAGCCGGTACTCCCGCCGGTACTTCTGGTAGCGCCAGCGCACGACGAGCCCGGCCGCCCGCAACGCCGCGGACACGGCCTCCGCATCCGGGACGTCGGCCTCCTCCTCGCGGCGGATCTTGTAGCGCGCGTCGGTCGCGGGGCCCGCCGGGCCCTTCCCCGTGAGGACGCTGCGATCCCCCGCGGTGCGCACCCGCAGCAGGCAGCCCGCGCGCCCGAGCGCGCCGTCCGGCAGGTCGAAGAGGCGGTTGTCCTCGAACGTGCGCGGGACGCGGAGCGCGCCGCCCGCCGCCTCGATGCGCCGCGCGATCCCCTCCGCGTCCGCCACCCGCACCTTCACCTCGATCTCGCGCTTCACGCCGCCCCCTTCAGAACTCCTGCTCCAGCCCCACGTGGACCTTCGCGTCGGCGAAGCCGTCCCCGCGGCCGAGCGCCAGCTCGAAGCGCACGAGGCCCGAGCCGCGCGTCAGCAGCGCGGCGCCCACCCCGCCGCCGGCGAGGACGTCGTCCCCGGAGCGGGCCGTGCCCGCCGGGGCGTCCGTCTCGAACCGGTACCCGCCCACGTCGCCGAACACGTAGGCGCGGGACGCGGAGGCGAGACGATAGCGCAACTCGGTTCGCGCCCACCAGATCCGGGAACCGTGGAACTGCTCCTCCCGGTACCCGCGCAGGGTGTTCGTGCCGCCGAGGTAGTACTGGTCGAAGAGCGGCACGGCGCCGGCGGTGGACCAGACCCCGCGGAACGCCACCTCCCCGGAGAGGACGAGCCGGCGCCGCCACGGCACGAGGAGTTGCGCCGCGGCCTCCGCGCGCGTGCGCCGCACGCCGTCCTCCGTCTCGCGCGCGCCGAGCAGGACACCCGCCTGCCAGCCGCGCGCCGGGTTGATGCGGCGGTCGCGGAGGTCCACGTCCCAGGACGCCGAGCCGCCGGTGGCGGTCTCGGAGAGGCTCTCGCCGGCCGCGTCGTCGAAGGAGCTGGAGCGGCGCTCCGCCGCGAGGCGGAACGTGGAGAACGCGCCGGTGGGAATGGCCACGCCTACGTCCAGGTCCGTGCGGGAGTAGAGCGTGTCGCGCAGCGCCTGCGCGGCGCCGGCCTCCACGCTGATCGGGCTGCCCAGCACCCAGGGCTCCCGGTAGCGGAACGCCAGGTCGCGCACGTCGCCGGGCTGCTTCGCGAAGCGGAACGACGCGCGCCGCGCCGTCCCCAGCAGGTTGCGCAGGTCGATCTCCGCCTGCCCGACGACGTCGCCGCCGCCCTCGCGCCGCGGGTTGTACCCGAGCACGCCGAAGACCGAGCTGGACGGCCCCTCCTCCACCTCGATCTCCACCGCGACGCGATCGTCGCGGCTGCCCCGCACGATCCGCGGCTCGCCCACCGAGGCGAAGAGCCCCTCGCGACGCAGCCTCCCCGCCATGCGCTCGATGCGCCGGACGTCCCACGGGTCGCCCGGCCGGACGCCGCCGATGCGCGCCACCGCGCGCTCCTCGGTGCGGTGCGTGCCGAACACCCGGACGAACTCCAGCGTCACGGGCGGCCCCTCGCCGATGCGCATCGTGAATCCCAGCCGCCCGTCGTCCATGCGGCGGAAGCGGCTCGGGTACACGCGCGCCAGCGGGTGGCCGCGCTCCGAGTACGCCCGCAGGATCCGCGCGGCATCCTCCGCCAGCGTGGCCGCGAGGAACGGCCGGCCCGGGCGCAGGTCCATGCGCGCGAGGATCTCGCCCTCGGCGAGGAGGCGCGGCCCCCGCACGTCCACCGCGCCGACGATCACGCGCTCGCCCGCGTCCACCTCCAGCACGACCTCCCGCCGTCCCGCCCGCTCCGCACCCGCCCGCCCCGCCACCCGCGCCGCCCACCACCCGGACCGACGCAGCTCGGCCTGCAGCCGCGCGGCCGCCGCGGCGACGTCCCCCGATCCGAGGGAGTCGCCCGGCGCCCACGGCAGGAGTTCCGCGAGCTCGTCCGCGCCGGCGAGCCCGTCGCCGCCGGGGACCCAGCCCTCGAGGACGAACGTCTTCGCGCGGAGCGACGGCGGCGCGCCCGGCGGTCCCGTGGCCGCCGCCGCCGGCGGGAGCAGCGCGGCCGCGAGCGCCGCCGCGAGCGCGGCGAACCCCGCGATCCCCGTCCGGCTCCGGTCCGTGCGGCGCGGCATGCGTCCTCCTAGAACAGCGCGCGCGCCTCGGCGCGCGCGAAGTGCAGGGTCGGCCTCCCCGCGAGGGCCTGGCCCGTGTACGAGAGCGACAGGTTGATCGAGTCGGACGCCTTGAGGTCCAGGGAGCCGCGCCACTCGATCTCGTCCTCCTCCTCCGTGCGGAAGCGGTTCAGCGGATCGATCCCCTCGCGGTCCGTGGGATGCGTCCACGTCACCTCGGCGTTCGCGCGGCCGGACCGGCGTACGCTTCCCTGCACCGCCAGGCCGGTCAGCCATCCCGCCACCGAGGCGTTGGACCGCTCGTTGCGCTCCCGGACGGCGGCCGCCGTGGCGGTCACGCGCGCGGCGGGTCCCGGCTGCCACGCCAGCTCCTCGCGGATCTCCCGCAGCCGCACGTCGAAGTCCGACGACGTGCCGCGCGAGTCCTCGCGTGCGTCCTTCTGCCAGGTGACCTGGCTGGACAGCGTCCACTCCGGGTCCAGCCGCGTCCGCGCGCGCACGACCGTGCGCTCCGCCACGATGTCCAGCCGGGACGATGCGGCGCGATTGTCCATGGTGTCGGTGCGTTCCCAGCGTGCGGTCACGGAAAGCGCCGCCGACTCCGGCAGGAGCGTCAGCTCCTCCCGCAGCAGGTACTGGCCGAACACCGTGTTCGCCTCGTCCTGGAACCGGGAGAAGTCCAGCCGGTAGACGGCGCCGCGATCCGTCGCGGCCGTCTCCTCCTCCACGCGCGCGAGGCTCTCCAGGCGGAACCACCGGAGCAGCGCCGGAGTCCCCGACGCGCCGCGCCCCGCCCGGCGCCCGCCGAGCGTCACGCGCCCGCTCGCCTCGATCGCCAGCGTCGGGCGTTCCGGCGTGTCCGCGTCCAGGAGATCGGCGACCGAGCGCGAGGTGGTCTCGTACACCCACTCCCCGGACAGCACGCCGCCGAACGACTCGTGCGAGAGGTCCGCGCGCGTGAGGTTCGTGACGCGGTCCGCGGACGGGCGGCCCTCGGCGAAGTCCAGCACGCGGCGGATCCACGAGCCGCGCAGGCGCACCGACCGCCCCGGCAGCTCCGCGCGCGCCTCGATCGTGCGCCCCACGGACTCCCGCACCCACCGGCCGGCGTCGACCACGTCCGTCGTGCGGCGCGCCAGGCGCAGCTCGCCGTGCAGGCCGGCGCCGGTCCCGATCGCGAGGTTCCCGCCGACCTCCGCGTCGTCGGACCCGGCGAGCAGCGCGCCGCCGCGCCCGTCCGACCGGTCCTCGCGCCACCAGGTGAGCCCCGGCCGCAGCCAGCCCGCCGCGACCGTCGTGACGTCCGCCCGCTCGCGCCGGAGCTCGCCCTCCACCGATCCCGCCGAGTCCGCGTCGTCCGTCCGCCGCACGGACTCCAGGCTGAGGCGCGCGACCGGCACCCGGGCGCTCGACCAGGCGGCGGACCCCTGCCGGCGCTCGCTGCGGAAGCGTCCCGTCCGGTCCATCACGCCGAACTCGCCGCCCAGCGACCAGCGGTCGCCCGCGCGCAGCGCCGCGCGCGTCTCCACGACCGACTCGTCCGCCGCGGTCGTGTCGGCGAAGTTCCAGACCTCGCCGAGGTACGCGTCGCGCGTGCGGCCGATCGGCGCGAACTCCGCCGCCTGGCCGCGGTACGTGCCGCTCGCGCGCAGCGTCACCGGGTCGCCCCAGCGCGCCACCTCGGGGCTCTCCCAGGCGAGCTCCGCCCGGGATGCGAGCCCGCGGTTGTTGCCGTCGTCCACCTCCGAGAACGTGTTGCGATCCTCCTCCGACAGCGCCGCGTCCGCGACCAGGGAGAAGCCCGCCACGTCGCGCAGGGCCACGCCGGCGTCGAACAGCGCGGCGCTCCGCGGCGGCGCGAGACTCAGCCCCGGGGTGTAGTCGCCCGCGCCGGCCCCCGTGAAGCGGAAGAACACGAAGCCCGTCTCCACGTCGCGGTCGCGGGCGTAGTCGCCGGCCCCGGGGCCGACGAACGTGAACGACACGTCGCAGGTCCCGGAGTCCGCGCCGGCGTACACGAAGACGTCCCCCTCCTGCACGTAGTCGCCGTCGGGGAGGCCGCACACGGCGCCGGGCACGAGCACCGGGGCGTCGCCCGCCGCCTCCAGCGCGGCCCTTCGCTCCGCGGTCAGCACGATGTCGTTCGGCTCGTGGTCATCCGTCTCGGCCACCACGCCGCCGCGCACGAGCAGGCGATCCCCCGGACGTCCGGCCGCGACGTCGCCCAGCCAGAAGGAGCGCTTGTACGGCTGCTCCGCCACCTCGAAGTCCACCGCGATCCGCGAGTCCTCCGTGATCAGCACGCGGTTCGTGAACTCCAGCTCGCCGCGCGAGTAGTCCATCACGTAGTCCCCGGTCTCGCCGCGGGACAGCTCGCGCCCGTCCAGCCACACGCGTTCCGAGCCGCCCACGATCACGCCCGTGATCACCTCGCCGGTCCCCGCGAGCACGTACGGACCCTGCTTCCCCTCCACGCCGCGGAACTCCGCGGTGCGGAACGAGCCGCGCGTGGACGCGCCCGCCCCGCGCACCTGGGCGCCGCCCGCGGTCACCCGCGCCTGCGCTCCGCTGAGCCGGCGGTCGAAGTCGCCGAAGGCCGTGCCTTCGCGCTCGGCGAGGAAGTCCCCCAGCGTGGCCGCCGCGCGCGAGGACTCGACCTTCACGAGCACCTCGTCCAGCTCCTGCAGTCGCTGCGTGTTCCCCTCCGGCTGCAGCGGGATGTTCTGGTCGGACAGCAGCGCCGTGACCGCCACGTCGTTCCCGAGCCGGCCGCCCACGCGCACCCGCAGCGACTGCTCCACGGCGGCATCGCGATTCGTCCCGGTCTCGAGCGCCACCGTCTTCGCGCCGTCGATCGTCAGCTCGGACTCCACGGCCCGCTCGAAGCGGTCCGCGGGCGGCAGCTCCGCCGGACGGGCGATGCGCGTGGACTCCGCGGGCGTGGGCTCGCCGCGCTCGATCCCCACGAACTCGCGGGGGACGGCCACGGGGACCCACGAGTACTCCACGGTGAGGCGCTCCCCCGGCGCCAGCGGGCGCGCGAGGAGCAGGATCCCGGCGTCCGGGTCCAGGCGGTAGTCCACCTCGGGGGCGAGCGCCTGCCCCCCGCGGAGCACGCGCTCCGAACCCTCCAGCACGAAGCGACGGGCGAGCAGGATGGACTGCGGCGTGGCCGCGGCGTCCCGCCCCTCGAAGGTCTCCACGGCCCGGGGCGCCGGCACCTCCGCCGCCGCCGTTCCGGCCGCGACGACCACCGCCCACGCGAGGATGGCGGGCCGCGCGCGGATCATCGCGCCCCGGCGGGGACCCGTTCCACGCGGAAGCCCTCCACCGCGGCGCGCTCCCGGTCGACGACCCAGACCACGTCGCCGGGCACGGCCTCCACGTCGCAGGGGGCGCCCAGGGCCTCGCCGTCCGCGGTGCCGTCGAAGGACAGCACGGGGAAGCCCTCCGGCGTGAACGCGCGCACGCGGCCCGCGCCGGCATCCGCGACCCAGACGCGACCGTCGGGCCCGACGTCGATCCCCGCGGGCTCCACGAGCGGATCGTCCACAGGGCCCGTCCACGCGGCCACCCAGTTCCCGATCGAGTCGAACACCTGGATCCGGCGGTTGCCCGCGTCCGCCACGTACACGCGCCCCTTGTCGGCCACGGCCACGCCGGCCGGCGCGCGGAAGCGCGTGGGCGCGTCGCCCAGCCCGCCCCAGCGCGCCACGAGCGCGCCGGTGGGCGCGAAGATCCACACGCAGTGGCACAGCTCGTCCGCCACGTACACGCGGCCCTCCGCATCCAGGTCCATGCGGCTCGGGCGCACGAGCGTCTCCTCGCCGAGGCCCGCGCCGGCCTCGAACGGGAAGGCCGCGCCCTCGGCGGACTCGTCCCGGATGTCGAACTGCTGGATGCGCTCGTTCCCGGCGTCCACGACGAACAGGCGGAAGCCCTCGCGCGCGCACACGTCCGTGGGTTGCGCGAGCTGGCCGTCGCGCCAGCCGTACCCGCCGAACTCGAACACCGGCCGTCCCGCCGCATCGAACTCGACCACGCGGTGGTTGCCGGTGTCCGCCACGAAGAGCGCGCCGAAGGGGTCCGCGGACACGGCCGCCGGTTCGCGGAAGGCCGGCCCGCCGGGCGGCGGCACGAGCGCCGCCGCGCGCCGGACGGTCCACTCCGGCGCGGCCGGCGCCTCCTGGCCCTGCGCGACCCCGGGCAGGACCGCGATCAGCCCGGCGATCGGCAGGATCCGGCGTGTGCGCATGGCCACCTCCGCCGTCCGCGTCCGCGCCCGCTCCGGCGGCGCCTCAGTACCGCGCGGACAGGACGGGTCCGATGACGAGGCCGTCGACCGTGGGCAAGGGAGCGATCCGCCATTCCAGCCGCGCATGCTCCTCCTCCCGCACCTTCCGGTTGTGCGAACGCACGATCGCGAGCGCGTCGATCATGGAGGCGAACCGGTTGAACAGGGCCGCGCCCGCGGCCAGCCGCGCGTTGCGGTACGAGCGCTCCGTCTGCGACCGGAGCCGGCGATACGCGGTGCGCGTCTCGTCGTCCGGCCACGACCAGGACTGCCCCTCGTCGTAGCGCTTGTTCGCCTCGAAGAAGTCCGCCTGCGCGTCCGGATCGTCCGGGAAGCGGAGCCGGGCGTCCTGCCGCACGATGTCGTGCCACTCCGAGAGCGAGAGCCACAACCCGATGTGCTCGTAGTAGTCCGCGTCCTGGTCCTCCGGCGCGCCGGACCGCGTGGAAGCGAACTCGATCTGCCGGTCCCGGCGCTGATCCGCCTGGATCCGGTAGTAGCCGAACGTCACCCAGATCGCGCTCTCGATGCCGAGGAACAGCCGCGAGCGGTCCCGCCGCCCCGCGTACGCCTCGCCCAGGCCCGGAACCAGCGCCGACGCCGCCACGGCCTTCCACGGCGACAGCGTGGGGCTCTCCGCCTCCACGGGAGCGGCATCCACCCAGTCCCAGTCGTCCCCGAACGACTCCCCCGCCGCCGCGGACGCGAGCGCCATGCCCTGCGAGCGCACCGCCGCGCGCACCGCGTCCGCCACCGGGCCGGCCTCCGCGGCCGCCGGGGCGGCCGCCGGCGCCGCCGCCGGCGCCGCGTCACCCGGCGGCGCCGGGACGATCCCCAGGACCGCGGCCAGGAGGATGGCCGTCCTCATCGGATCACCGCGAAGCGGTCCCGCGCGGTCTCCTCGCGCGTCCCCGTGCGGGCCCGCAGCGTGCACAGGTACACGCCGCTCGCCAGGTCCTCGACGGGCAGGACGATGACGTTCTCCGAGTTCGCGAACGTGCTGCCCTTCACGGTCCGGATCTTCTCGCCGGCGAGATTGAAGAGCGACACGTCCACCTGCGTGGACGCATCCAGGTCCGCGCCGAGCGTGTACCGGATGCGGAACCGGTCGTCACCGGCGCGCACCGGGTTCGGGTACACCTTCACCGTGCCGGCCAGCACGCGGCCGTTGTCCGCGCACGGCCCGGGGAGCGCGGCGTCGAACGTGCCGTGCAGGCGCGGCCCGCCGGCGAGCATCGGCCACGCGGGATTCGACGCGGACGCGAAGCCGTCCAGGATGCGCCCGTAGACCTGGCCGTCGGCGGCCTGCACGAACAGGTCGAGGCGGCCGTCGCCGTTCGCGTCGACCACCGCCGGCGCCGCGCGGCCCGGCGCGCCGAGCGGGACCGGGAATCCGTCCACCGGCTTCCCCTCCGGATCCAGCGCGCGCAGCATGAAGTCCGTGAACCCCGCCACCACGTCGAGCCGGCCGTCGCCGTCCACGTCGGCGATGGCCGCGGCCGACGCGGGGTGCACGCCGCCCGGGAAGTCCACGAGCCGCGGACGCGCGGGCCAGCCGGTCATCTCCGTCCCGTTGTAGTTGAACGCGTGCAGCGAGGCGCCCTCGCCGATCACCATCTCCAGCAGTCCGTCGCCGTCGAGGTCCCCGAACGCGGGCGGGCCGCCGATCCGGGACTCGAGTTTCACCGGCCAGCCCGGCAGCACGTTGCCCTCGCCGTCCGCCACCAGGATCCACCCGGCCTCCAGCACGAACACGAGCTCGCGCGCGTTCCGCGCCTCCCCGTCCAGATCCGCGAGCGCCAGCCACACGCGCGACGTGACGTCCAGCGGCACGTCGTCCGGAACGGCGTACTGCAGCCGCAGCGTGCGGATGCCGTCCGCCGAGAACCGCTGCATCCGGAGCGAGTCCTGCGCCACGAAGGCGACGAAGCCGTCGAGCCGCGCGTCCTTGTTGAGGTCCCCCGCGGCGAGGCCCAGCCCGTCGATCCGGACGGAGTCCGCCGCGGGACCGAGCAACGGGCGCGGCGCGAACCGCTCCGCGGGAGGCCCGGCCGGGGGAACGTCGTAGCCACGGAGCCGTCCGTCCGCACCGCCCAGGTACAGCTCGTCCACGCCGTCGCCGTCGAGATCCGCCGGCATCGCCGACGTCAGCGACGCGGCCGCCGGACCCAGGTCCAGCACGACGCCGTCCGCGCCGGCGCCGCCGTACGGCGCGCCGGAGGCGTCCCAGGCGTGCACGAAGCCCGAGTCCGTCACGGCCAGGACCTCGAGCCGGCCGTCCCCGTCCAGGTCCCCCAGCGCCTGCGTGCCGCGGGGTGCGCCCCGGAGCGGGAAGCCGGCCGCGGGCCAGGCTCCCGGCGTGTCCACGTCCCCGTCGCCGTCGCCGTCCTCGTAACGGAACAGGTGCACGGTGTCCTCCCCGATCGCGGCGATCTCGGCCACGCCGTCCCCGTCCGCGTCCGCCACCGTGGTGGAGGTCCCCCCGGAGCTCCCGTAGCCGCCGATGCGCATCGGCCACCCGCGCGGCTTGGCCGTGAAGGAGACGTCCATCTGCACGTCCAGCGCCCGCGGCCCGATGTTCCGGACGGAGATGCCGGACGGCGTGCCCACGTTCGTGGACGAGTTCGGACGGCTCGTGGCGGTGAAGTCCGCGTTGTTGCCGGCCCAGAACGCCTCGCGGTCCGTGCCGAGCGGGAACGGCGAGAAGGGACTGCCGATGTCCACGAGGCCGTCCGCCTCCTCGATCGTGACGGCGCGCTTCTCGAAGATGACGTTGAGCCCGCGGCCGACCGACAGGTTCGCCAGCGCCTGCCGCTCGTCGATGTGCCAGATGAGCACGCCGGGATCGATGAGCAGGTCGTAGTTGTGGCTGATCTCGTCCTGGGCGCTGTCGGCCACGAGCGGTCCCAGGATCACGCCCGTGGAATCGTCCTGGTCCAGCGCGGTGTTGTAGCCGCCGTCCGGCGTGCGGCCGTCGAGGTCGTCCACGCGGTTCTCCACGAGGAAGTACTCCGTGTCGGACACCGGCAGCCGCATCCAGTGCGACACGTCCGGCGGCAGCGGCGGCCGCGCCTGGATGGCGCGCAGCCTCGCGCGCGGCCGGTCCTCCTTCACGAGATCCGGCTCGAACCCGAGCGCGAACGTGACCAGCCAGCGGTTCCACGCGCCCACCGCCGAGGGCAGGACGCCCACAACCTCCACGAGGCTGTCCGGCTGGACGGGCGAGGGCACGAACACGCTGGACAGGTTCCCGGAGTCCATCAGGTCGTAGAACCCCACCGTGGGCGCGAACGTCTCCACGTTGTACAGGTCCAGGAGGCCGAGCTGGTGGCCCATCTCGTGCGCGATGCCGCCGTTGAGGCCCACCTGGTAGGTGTCCTGGCTGGCGCTCTCCGGGTAGGTGATCATGGTGACGAGCGTGTCGCCCTCGTCCGACACCACCAGCTCCGAGTCCGAGAACGAGATGGAGAACGTGGGCAGGTCCAGGGGGGTGTCCTGGAAGACGTCGTTCTGCCAGTCCGCGCCGGCGTGCACGACGAAGTAGACGTCCCACTCCGGCCACACGAGATCCGGGTCCGCGTCCGCCGCGATGAGCGACTCGCGCGAGTACCGGATCAGCCCGTCGATCGAGAACGGCTCGTCGTCCGACGTGGGGCCGTAGTCCGCCATGTCGGTGAGCCGGTACGCCCCGAAGCGCTCGCCGCGGGGGAACACGTCCCCCTCGATCTTCACGCGCCCGTAGGTCATCGACGACCAGTACCGGTTCACCGCCTCCAGGTGCGCCTGGAAGTACTCGTCATCGTGCGGCGGCGGGTCGATGAACCGGTTCGGGTCCGTGTTCTCCGTCTCGAAGCGGCCGTTGCCGGTGGTGCGCGGGCCTTCCCGGTCCGTCTCGAACTCGATGCGGATCACCGCCACCTTCACGACCACGGTGTCCACGCCGGCGCGCAGCGCATCGCTCCGGCGCTCCAGGTCCCGGCGGTCGAACAGGGAGGGCAGCGGCTTCCCGAGCTGCAGGTGGCCGTGCTGCGCCGCGCCCGGCAGCCGGCCCTTCAGGTCCGTGAACCGGGGCGTGCGCGAGATGCGCTCGGCGCGCAGGGACGCATCCCCGGCGCGGATCTCCTCCCAGCGCGCATCGGGCTTCACGAGCGGCAGCTTGCCCGCCTGCGCGGGAGCCCCGCCCAGCGCGAACAGCGCGGCGGCCAGCGCTCCCGCCGGAAGGAGCCGGCGGCCCGGGCGCGGGCCCGGGCGCGGGCCCGGACGGGGATGCGGACGGTTCAACGATCGGCTCTCTCGAACGGGGTGCGGTTCCCCGTTCCCCGTGGGGCGGGGCGCGGGAAAACCGTCATCATGCCAGCGGGAGGGGCGTCCCGCCACTTAGAAGTCGTAGGTCAACGAGAACCGCTTCACGTCGGCCAGCCCCTCCGCCTGGGGGTAGCCGGCGAAGTCGAACCGGAGGCTCTGGTACCGCACGCCGACGCCGTAGGTGTAGTCCCGGATGTCGCCGGTCTGGTCCTCGACCCAGCCCGTCCGCAGGAAGACGAAGTCCGAGAACGCGTACTCGACGCCGATGTTGTAGATGGCGTCCTTCAGCTCCTCGGAGAAGGACTCGTCGGTCCACGCGGTGAAGAGCGCCTTGTACGCGGGGTCCGTGTCGAACTCCTCCGTCCCGCTGCCGCCGCGCTGCCGGACGAGCACCTTGTTCATCTCCGCGGCCAGCGTGATGCGGTGCGTGGCGTCCATGTACGGGTCGAAGCCGAAGCCCATGCGGAAGTCCAGCGGCAGCGGGTTCGGGCTGCCGTTGTCCACGAACTTGAGCGACGGTCCCATGTTCAGGATGGCCAGACCCCAGCGGAGGTTCATGGGCGCGAGATCGCGGGCGTGCACGCCGAGGTCGATGGCCCAGGTGATCCCCTGGCCCTCCTCCAGCTCGCCGATCCGCGGCGACAGGTAGCTCATGATGAGCTTCGCGCCCGTGCCCACGGACACCTTGTCCGACAGGGCGGTGCCGTAGCCCGCGCCGATCCCCATCTCCCACGACGTGAACTCGCGCAGGCGGATGCCGGACGGATCCGTGGCCTCGCTCTTGCCGTAGGTCAGGAACATGATGTTCGCGCCGATCCCGCCCCAGCCCTCCACCTTCTGGGCATAGCTGGCGTACTCGAAGTACACGTCGTCCGCGAGGTCCGGCACCGGGGCGAAGTGCATGCCCGTGATGGACCGCCGGTCCAGGTAGAAGCCCAGGTTGGCCGGGTTCCAGTACACGGCGTCCGCGCCGGTGGCTTCCGTCACCTGCGTTCCGCCCATGCCCGACGCGCGCGCGCCCATCGAGAACAGCAGCCACGGCGTGACGGACTCGGACACCGCCATCGCCGCGGAAGGGAGCGCCGCCAAGGCGAGCGCGCTACCGAGAACCCTGCGCATTCGATCCACCTGCTTCCTCGCCCCTCGCGGGCAGTGAAAACCGTTTCGAAAGGTCCCGATCGCCGGCCCGGCGGCCTAGCGCATCCGGACGACCTTCCCGACGTAGTCGTCGCTCTCCCGGGTACCTTCCTCGTCGAGCCGTTCCGCTTCGAGCTTGAACAGGTACGTGCCGTTCGCCAAGGGGAGCCCCCGCTCGTCCGTCCCGTCCCAGGACAGCACGTTGTCCCCCATCACCCCCCGGGCCCCCATCTCCCGGATCTGCCGCCCCGACAGGGTGAAGACCTTCAGGCGGACGTCGGCGTCGTGGGTGAGACGGTAGAGGAAGTCCGCGCGGTGCCGGAAGGGATTGGGGTAGACGCCGACGTTGTTGTCCACCAGATCGAATCCCGACCCCGGCGCGACGATCGTGAACCGCACCGTCGACGTGGACCGGTTGTTCACGTTGTCGAAGGCCTTGACCTCCAGGGTGTGGTCGCCCGGAGGCAGCGAGAAGATCCTTCGCACCCGTCCTTCGGTGAATCCACCGATGTACGCGAAGTCGTTCCGGAGATCGACCCGCTCGCGGCCGTCCAGTTCCGCCTCGAGCCGGGCGAACTGCGGGAACGGCTGCAGGTTGATCCCGCTGGGGTCCTCGAGGGTGATGAGCACGACCGGCGTCTCCGTGAAGATCTGGTCACCGTCGATGAACCGGTCATAGCCCTCGAACCGGATCACGATCCGGGGGCCTTCCGAGTCGTCGACCAGCTCAGGGGCGATCGTGGGGCCGATCACGAGGGAATCGGAGGCGCCGGACGCGTCCCGGCCCAGTCCGTCCTCCAGCGCGAACACGCTGACCCGGGCGGAGTTCCCCGGGGAGACCCCCTCGTTGAGGAAGAACTTGGCCTCGAAGCGGCCGTTCACGACCGGGACCTCTCCCCGGTAGGCCGTGCTGCCCTCCAGGTCGAAGTCGATGTGGGCCGGGCTGCCCTGGAAGGTGGTGTAGTCGTAGCCCGACGTGTCCGCGTTCTCCGTGACGTGCACGTACGCCGTCCCGTGGAACGGGGGCAGCCCGTTCGTCCCGTCCAGCGGGGCGCCCGTGCTGTCCACGACCGCGCCGCGGATCCGCCGCAGCAGGCCGTCCGTGGCGAGCGAGTCCACCGTCGCGGCATCGAACTCGACCGCGTGGCGGCCGAACCGGACCTCGAGGGCCGGGTCCCCGAGCAGCACGTACTTCTCGTTGTTGCGCCGCAGCCCGCCGTTCACGTTCACGATGTTCTTCGCGGACAGCGCCGCCAGCCCCAGGGAGCGCGGCGTGCGCGTGTAGGTGCGGATCGGGTACGGCGTGCCGAACATCTCGCCCAGCCACACCTGGTTCAGCGTGGCCGAGGGCGTGGAGAAGACGAGCCCGCTGGAGGCGAACGTGCTCACCGCGCCGCCCCGGTCGTGTTGCAGCAGGAGCTCGGTCATGCTGCTCCCGGAGATCAGGTCGTACCGGCTCACGGTGCAGGAGAACGTGGAGAACACGGTGTAGCGCTCCTCGTTGAGGAGCTGCGTCACCTTCTGCGACACGAACACCTCCTCCTGCGCCATGGTGTTCTGGTCGCCGTGCCCGGTGTACGTGGTCATGAGCGCGCCGCGCGTGAACTCCTCGATGAACGCGGCCTGGGCCTCCGGCTTCTTGGAGAAGGCGTCGCGCGGGTAGTTCACGAGGTACACCTTCACCTTGTCGGCGGACGGCGGCACGCGTTCCCGGGCCAGCGTCTCCACCTCGACGGTGTGGTTCGGCTCGCGCGTGCTCGGATCGAGCACGCGCTCGTCGTCCGCCACGAGCAGGAACCGGTTCTGCCACTGCCCCGGCATCCCGTAGGCCAGGTACGAGTCCAGCTTGTCCAGCATGATGTCCAGCATCTCCGGGGTGGCCACCGGATAGCGACCGACCGCCATGTCCACGGCCGGCTCCGTGAGGGGGAGATAGTCGTTCGCGTCCAGGTACCCGAAGAAGTCGTCCGTGGAGTAGAAGTAGACGTTGTCGCTCTCGAGGTACTGCAGGGAGCTCTGCCGGTATCGCTCCGTCCACGTCGGCATGAGATCCGGCGGGCTCCCCGACAGGTATCCCTTCGTGTCGAAGACCGCGTCGCCCACCAGCGTCACGTAGAGCGGCGCGCCGTTCGCCCAGGAGGAGAGCGTGTACGCCAGGAAGTCCCGGATCGCGCCGGGATCCTTCATGCCCCATCCGAACTCGGCGTACACGTCCTCGACGTCGATCGCCATCGCCGCGTCGCGGCCCCCGAACGCGTTGCGCAGCGCCACGAGGCGCTCCGCGCCCTCGCGGAAGTCCGGATGGTAGATCACCACGTACTCGCTGCCGTTCGACGTGTCGCGCAGGCCGCGGAGTTCCGCCACCCGCCCCGCCGGGAGCGGCTTCGCGGCGGCTTGCGTGCAGGCCACGTACCAGCGGACGCCGGTTGCCGTCGGGTCCGAGAAGCGGATGTTGTGGGGCGGCGAACCGTTCTGCGCGGTCCAATCCACGAGCTTCACCGGCGCACGCGGATCGGTCACGTCCAGCAGCACGATCTGGGAGGGGACCGCGTCGAATCCCAGCAGGCGGAACGCCCGCGTCCCGTAGGTCATCCCCGGCGGGAGCGACGTGCAGCCGGTGCCGATCGGCGGCTGGGGCAGCGCCGGCGCGGAGTCCGCGGAGAAGAACTTCAACCAGCCGTTCCGCGCGACCAGGCGCCGGTCGTACTCCACGTCGAACCACGCGGTGTAGATCAGATCCGCGGACGTGGGGAACGCCTCGAGATCCGCGTCCACGATGACCTCGTTCGCGCCGGCGACCGCGCTGCCCTGGAAGCAGCCGGTCACGGACTGGTTGGAGGTCTGGTTGCCGTGGCTCCACGCCCACTGCACGGCGGGCGTGCCCCCGAGCGACAGCTCCACGGCCCGCACGTTGTCGCTCGAGACCGGCCCGTGGCTGTACAGCCGCGCGGTCACGAACCCGTCCCCGGACGCGGGCGACTCGAGGTCCAGCGTGTACCGGCGGCGGTCGCCGCGCCCGCGCAGGTCCTCCCAGAGCCATCCGTCCTCGTCGCGGAGGTTGAAGTTCTCGGTGTTGTTCTGCTCGAAGTGCAGCCGGTGGGGCGCGTGGTCCGGCCACTCCGTGGCCGTGTTGTCCGGCACGCTGCGCTCCGCCATGCGGCGCGGCGAGTCGGGGAAGCTGCCGCCCCACGTGATCCAGTACCAGGTCTCGTCGGTGTGCTTGTTCTCCACGTACTCGGTGCGCGACAGCGTGGAGTCGAACTCGGCCGCCCATCCCGTGGGACCGAGCGCGTACAGCAGGAAGAGGTCCGAGGTGTCGAAGACCCCGTCCCCGTCGCCGAGGTCGAGGATCGCGCACTCCGTCATGAAATCCGGCGGCGGGTTGAGCAGCAGGTTCTCCTCGATCGGCAGGTTCCGGCCCGCGAAGACGCGGATCGTGCGGGGATCCACGCCGCCCGGGTCCACCCCCGCGTTCGCGAAGGTGAAGTAGTCCAGCCGGTACACGCCGGCGTCCCGGACGGGGACGCGGATCCAGGTGGGCGCGGAGTGGAAGCCCGCGCCGCCGCCGCGCAGCCCCGGACCGGCGGCCCGCGGCGTGCGCCAGGCGCGTGCCGTCCCGGCGTTCAGGAAGAGATCCCGCGCCGCGGACTCCCACTCCGGGGACTCCGTGCGCGCCGCGCCGGCCGGCGCGCGCGGCGCCCCGGCGGGGAACTCCACACGCACGACCATCTCCCGCGCCCAGGTCAGGGTCCCGCGGTCGGCGTCGTAGCGGTACGGATGCACCCCGAGGCGCACGGCGCGCTGCCCGCGGATCCAGGACTCCGACAGCAGCTCCGCCCACGCCGCGGGCGCGGAGCTGGCCGCGCGGGCGGCCCGGCGGACCTCGACCCCGCGCGCCGTGGGACCCGCGCCCTCCACGACCTGCTCGGGCGCGGGCGCGAGATCCGGCACGATCTCGGTGGCGGTCGTGACCGACGTCACGCGCACCCGGGGCCACGGCCCCTCGGGGATCCCGACCAGCCGCACGACGGTGGGCAGGTCCGCCTCCCCGGGATCTCCCAGGTGCACCGCGCCGTCGATCTCCGGGCGGCGGAACGTCCCGCGCTCCCCCGCGACCGGGACGAGGTCCGCGCGCTCCATCGTCCAGCGGACCTCCAGGACGGACTCGTCGGAGCGGAGCACGGTCAATTGCGGATCGGCGGACGCCGGCGAAGCCGCGACGCCGAGGGCGATCAGCAACGGGCGGAACAGCGGACGCATGACACTCCCTGGTCCGGGCGACGCGGGCCTCGCGGACGGGCCGTCCGGGAGGACGACCGGGCAGCGAGCTTCCTTTGCGCTCCAGGCACTGCGGGGGGGTGGACTCGCTTCCGGGGCACGATCGCCGCGGGCGCCACGCTCGGGGTCAGCCGGCGCCCAGGCACTGCCGGCCGGGTCCCGGGACCCGGCCGTAACGTGTTGACGATATCCACGATGCGGAGACGATGTCAAGAATGGGGCCGCGTGGGCGCGCCCTCGTCCAGGAAGCGCCCCATGTCCAGGTACTTCCGGCGGCGCAGTTCCAGCAGCTCCTCCGGCGGGAGCGCCTCCAACTCCCGGAGCGCCGCCGACAGGACCCGCCCCACCGCGGCGGCCGAGGTGTCGAAGTCCCGGTGCGCGCCCCCGAGCGGCTCCTCGATCAGCCCGTCCACGACGCCCAGCTCCAGCAGGTCCGGCGCGGTCAGGCGCAAGGCGTCGGCCGCCTCCGCGGCGCGGGATCGATCCCCCCACAGGATGGCCGCGCATCCCTCCGGCGAGATCACGGAGTACACGGCGTTCTCCATCATGTAGGTGCGGTCGCAGACGCCCAGCGCCAGGGCGCCGCCGGAGCCGCCCTCCCCGATCACCACCCCGAGGATGGGGACCGGCAGGCGCGACATCTCCAGCAGGTTCCGCGCGATCGCCTCGGACTGGCCGCGCTCCTCGGCCCCGATGCCGGGGTACGCGCCCTGCGTATCGATCATCGTGATGATCGGACGCCGGAAGCGTGCGGCGAGCTGCATCAGCCGCAGCGCCTTCCGGTAGCCCTCCGGGTGCGGCATCCCGAAGTTGCGCTCCAGCTTCTCCTTGATGTCCCGGCCCTTCTGGTGGCCGATGATCATCACCTTGCGGCCGTCGAACGAGGCCAGGCCGCCCACGATCGCGCGGTCGTCGGCGAACCCGCGGTCGCCGCGCAGCTCGAGGAAGCCGTCCATGATGCGGTCGATGTAGTCCAGCGTGTACGGGCGGCGCGGGTGCCGGGCCAGTTGCACGCGCTGCCAGCGCGTGAGCCCGCCGAAGATCTCCGCGCGCAGCTTCGCGGCCTTCGACTCCAGCCGGCGCAGCTCGTCCTTCAGCTCCATGCGCTCGCCGTTGGCGAACTCGCGGAACTCCTGGATCTTCTGCTCCAGCTCCACGAGCGGCCGCTCGAAGTCCAGCCAGCCGCCTTGCCCGTGACTCATCGGCGTTCTCCTCTTCGGGGCCCGCTAGAACGGCGCCGCGACCCAGGTCAGCGCGACCTCGCGTCCGAAGCCCTCGTCCGCCACCACGTCCGCGCGCCCGGGGTCGTCGAGCTCCGTGTTCCGCAGCATGTCGCGCACCATGACGCGCAGCTCCACGCGATCGTCCGGCCGGAACCGCAGCGACGCGTTGAGGTACCCGCGTCCCCGGCCGTACGCGCCGTCGCGCGCGTTGTCGTTCGTGGCGAGGTCGTACTCCAGGGCGACCCCGGCCCGGTCTCCCAGGCTCTTCTCGAGGCCGGCGAAGGCGGTGGGGTCGCCGTCGTCGCGGGTCTCGAAGGAGCGGCTCACGCCGCCGTGCAGCGCCAGGTCGCCGAGGAAGCGGTAGTTCTTCGAAGCCACCACGAACAACCCCCGGGACTTGTACTGGTACCGGCTCCGCGCGCGATCCCAGACGCCGCTGCCGCGAGTATCGATCCCGACGGCGACGGCGGGAAGGGTCCAGGTCTCCTCCAGGGCCCGCACCCGGAGCGCCAGCCCCGGGCGGGGGTACCACCGCGGCCGGCCGTCCCCGATGACCTGGAGCCCGCCGAAGCCCACGCCGAGCGCGGCCCGGTCCAGGACCCCGACGTCGATCCGGGCTTCGAGACCGCCCCCCGGGAACACCCGACCCCGGGATTCGACGGCGCGGTCCAGCGGGAGCCCGGCGGTGGGGACGTCCACGAGGTACCGGGAGGGACCGGCGAAGGACGCGTAGCCGTCGGGAGAGCCCCAGGCGGCCGGGGCCCCGAGCAGGGCCGCCGCCAGGATCCATCCGCCCCTTCGTCCCGCACCCCGCATGACGGGCCCCCCGTCCCGGCCCCGGCGAGGATCCCCCGGAGCCGTCCGGCACGCTACCAGACGGGTTTTCCGACCGTCAACCGGCGGCGGCCACCCGCTCCCGCCAGGGCCGGCGGCCTGCCTGCCCCCGGTCCGGGGACCACGTGCCGCCGAAGCGGACCCCGCCTTCCCCCACCAACCCCTCCAGGTCGGCCACGGCCTCGGCCGTCCCGGGCAGGCGCACGTCCGGGATCTCCACGAAAACGACGCTCCCGTCCGTCAGCCCGACGCGCAGCACGGTCCGGAGCCCGCCAAGCCGCCGCTTGGCCAACTCGCGCAGGCGGGCCACGAAGCCCTCGTCCAGATCCGGATCCGAGACGTCCAGGAAGACCCGGTCGGCGATCCGCTCGGCCACCTGATCCAGCGGGATGGCCCGGTCCAGCAGCAGCTTCGGCTCCGCCTCGTCCTTCACGGAGACGGTCCCGCCCACGAGCACCATGGCGTCGGGAATCAGGCAATCGGCGTATTTCGCGAGCGGCTCCGAGAACACGATGCACTCCACCGTGCCGGTGAAGTCCTCCAGCTCCAGGAAGGCCATGCGGTTCCCGCGCCGGTCGAACGCGCCGCGCACGCCCGTGACCAGCCCGCCGAGCACCACGTCCGCCCCGTCGGACACCTCCGCCAGTTCCGCGGAGCGGGACGTGGCGAACGAGCGAACCTCCACGCCCCAGCGCTGCAGCGGGTGCCCGGAGTAGTAGAAGCCGAGCACGTCCTTCTCCATGTGCAGCAGGTGCGCCGGCGTCCACGGCTCGGCCGAGGGGAGCCCGCCCGAATAGGGGTTCAGCACCGCCTCCTCGGAGGCCCCGAACAGCGAGGTCTGGCCGCGCTCGCGCTCCAGCCGCAGCCGGTTGCCCACCTCGAGCAGGCCCGGGATGGCCTCGTACACCTCGGCCCGGTGCCGGCCGAAGGCGTCGAAGGCCCCGGCGGCCGCCAGGCTCTCCAGCACGCGCCGGTTCACCGCGCGCACGTCGATCCGGGAAACGAAGTCGTACAGCCCGTCGAAGGGGCGCTCCGCGCGGACCTCGAGGATCTTCTCGATGGCGCCCACGCCCACGTTCCGCACCGCCGCGAGGCCGAACAGGATGGCGTCGTCCTTGACCGAGAATCCCGTCTCGGACCGGTTGATGTCCGGCGGGTCCAGGCGGATCCCCATGCGGCGCGCCTCCTCCAGCAGGACGGGCACGCGCTTCGAGTCGTTCATCTCCGACGTCAGCGTGGCGGCCAGGAACTCGCGCGGGTGGTGCGCCTTCAGCCAGGCGGTCTGGATGGAGAGCACCGCGTACGCCGCGGAGTGCGACTTGTTGAAGCCGTACCCCGCGAAGTACGCCATGAGGTCGAACACCTGCCCGGCCACGCCCTCCTCGATGTGCCGCCGGCGGCAGCCCTCCAGGAACTTCGCGCGCTGGCGGTCCATCTCCTCGGGCTTCTTCTTGCCCATCGCGCGCCGCAGCAGGTCCGCCTCGCCCATGGTGAAGCCGGCCATCTCGGACGCGATGGCCATCACCTGCTCCTGGTACAGGATGATCCCGTAGGTCTCCCGCAGGATCGGCTCCATGGCCG
This sequence comes from uncultured Gemmatimonadota bacterium, assembly GCA_964471155.1. GTDB lineage: Bacteria > ARS69 > ARS69 > ARS69 > ARS69 > CAYYFX01. Next base: position 46,428 of record CAYYFX010000012.1, read on the forward strand.
GATGCGGGACCTCGATGCGCTTGCGCCCGTGCTTCCGGTCGATGAACTCGCGGTCCATCTTCGCGCCGAGCGGTCCGGGCCGGTACAGCGCCGTCGCGGCCACGATGTCCTCGAAGCAGCCCGGCTTCATGGCCTTCAGCAGGGAGCGCATGCCGGAGCTCTCGAACTGGAACACGCCGATCGTCTCCGCGTCCGACAGCAGGCGGTACGTCTCCGCGTCGTCCAGGGGGACGGCGTCCGGCGGCACGTCCGTCCCGAGCTTGCGCGATACCAGCTCCAGGGCGCGGTGGATCACGGTGAGCGTGCGCAGGCCGAGGAAGTCCATCTTGAGCAGGCCCACGTCCTCCACGCTCTTCATGTCGTACTGCGTGGTGACTTCCTTCTTGTTCGACACGTACAGCGGCACCCAGTCCGTCAGGTCGCCGGGCGCCACGACCACGCCGGCCGCGTGCGTGGACGCGTGCCGCGCCAGCCCCTCGATGACGCGCGCGTGCCGCACCACCCGCCCGAAGACGGGGTCCGACTCCTCCAACCGCCCGAGGTCCGGGTTCTCCTTGAAGGCGCGGTCCAGCGTCATGTTCGGGTCCACCGGGACCATCTTCGCGATGCGGTCCATGTCCGCGAACGGGACCTTCATGACGCGGCCGAGGTCGCGCAGCGCCGCGCGGGCCGCCATCCGGCCGAACGTGATGATCTGCGTCACGCTCTCCGCCCCGTACTTGTGCACGACGTAGTCGATGATCTCGCCGCGCCGCTCGAAGCAGAAGTCGATGTCGATGTCGGGCATCGACACGCGCTCCGGGTTCAGGAAGCGCTCGAACAGGAGCTTGTAGCGCACGGGATCCACGTTCGTGATGCCGAGGCAGTACGACACGAGCGAGCCCGCGGCCGACCCGCGGCCGGGGCCCACCGGGATGCCGCGGTCCTTCGCCGCCTGGATGAAGTCCCGCACGATGAGGAAGTACCCGGAGTAGCCCATCTGCCGGATGACCGAGAGCTCGTGCGCCAGCCGCTGCGCGGCCTCCGGCGGGGACGACGGGTAGCGCCGGGCCAGCCCCTCGCGCGCGAGCCGCTCCAGGTAGTCGTCCTCGCCCTCCACGCCGGCGGGCAGCGGGAACTTCGGCATGTGCGAGCGGCCCAGCGCCAGCTCCACGTTGCAGCGCTCGGCCACCTCCACCGTGTTCGTGACGGCCTCGGGGATCTCCGCGAAGAGCCGCTTCATCTCCTCGGCGGACTTGAAGTACAGCTGCGAGGTGGACATGCGCAGGCGCTTGGGGTCGTCGTACTCCTTGCCCGTGCCGATGCAGATGAGCAGGTCCTGGGACTCCGCGTGCCCCTCCGTGAGGTAGTGGCAGTCGTTCGTGGCCACGATCCTCGCGCCGGTGCGCGCGGCCAGCCGCCGCAGCATGGGGATGACGTGCTGCTCGTCGGCGATGTCGTGGTCCTGCACCTCCACGTACACGTTCTCCCGGCCCAGGAGATCCTGGTAGAAGCCGAGGATGCCGAGCGCCTTCTCCTCCTTGTCCTCCAGCAGCGCGGACGGGACCTCGCCCTTGAGGCAGGCGGTGAGCGCGATCAGCCCCGCGGAGTGCCGCTGCAGGAGGTCGCGGTCGATGCGCGGCCGGTAGTAGAAGCCCTCCAGGAACGCCTTCGAGGTGAGCTTCATCAGGTTGCGGTAGCCCTCGGCGTCGCGGGCCAGCAGCACGAGGTGGTGCGTGGCCGGGCCGCCGGCGGAGGCGGGCGTGCGGTCGTGGCGCGATCCGGTCGTGACGTACACCTCGCAGCCGAGGATCGGCTTCACGCCGTGCTTGTGCGCCTCCTTGTAGAACTCGACCGCGCCGTGCATCGCGCCGTGGTCGGTGAGCGCCAGCGCGGGCATGCGCAGGTCGTGGGCGGTGCGCACCAGGTCCCGGATCCGGTTCGCGCCGTCCAGCATGCTGTACTCGGAGTGCACGTGGAGGTGCACGAAGTCCGTGTGCGTCAGCGTCACGGCAGCTTCACCGCCCCCTTCCACCTCGCCGCGTTCCCGCAGCGGTCCGTCACCCGGATCTCCACGTCCAGCGCCGCGCCGGCGGCCGGCGGCGCCACCGGCCAGCCCACCACCTCGCCGCGCTCGGCGTCCAGCTCGTGCGGCACGGGCCGGCCGTCCGCGAACACCTCGATGCCGTCGCAGTCCAGGCCGGAGCCGCGGTCGGTCGCGCCGAACACGAGCCGCGCGCGCCCGCCGGCCGCGGACAGCCGCGGCACCCCCAGCTTCGGGGCGACGCGATCCTCGAACAGCCCGATCGGCGAGGCCGTGCGCGCGCGCACGATCCAGCCGCGCCCGTCGGGATCCTCCCGGCCGCCAATGTAGCGGAACGAGCGGCCGTCCTGCACGAACACGGCCACGCGCGCGGGCGAGCGGGGCGCGGCCGCGGCCTCCAGCCGGATCTCGAAGTCGGCGGCGAGCGGCACGGCGCCCGTCTCGACCGCGACGAGATCGCCCAGCGCCGTGAGCTCCGCGGCGGCGTGCGCCGGACGACCCGCCTCGCGCGCGCGCAGGGCGGTCGCCTCGCGCACCGTCGACGGCAGGAAGCTCACCTCCGCGCGGCCGGCGGCGACGCGGACGCCGCGCTCGGGCGACGCGACCGGCGGCGGCGCCACGCGCCACGGGATGCTCCGCCCCCACGGATCCGCGATCTCCGCCACGCGCACCGTGTCCGCCGCCGCCGGATCCGCGGGCACGAGGACGCGCACGCCCCAGCCGTCCCCGCGGACGACCGCGCGGGCGAGGGAGTCCGGCCGCACGACGGCGGCAGTCGTCTCCGCAAGGCGGACCTCCCAGAACGGCCCGTGCGTCCGCACGACGGAGGCGGGAACGGCCTCCGGGCCCGGCGGGGGCGGGCCCAGGGCCGCGGCGCGCGGGACCCCGGCGACGCCCAGCCGGTCGATCGGGCACGCGCGCACCACGACCGCGGCCCCGGCCGGTCCCGCCGCGAGCGTGAACGCGTCCCCGGCGTCCGGGCGCGCCTCGCCCGCCGGCAGCCACGTGGCGCCGCCGTCCTCCGACCGCGACACCTCCACGCGCTCCACGCCCCGTCCTCCGGGCGCGCACCGGCCCGAGACCCGGAGCGAATCCCCCGCGATCTCCACCGCCAGCGCGGTCAGGTCCGGAGGCGGCGCGAACGACAGCTCGATCGTGCGGGTGCCCTCGCGTCCCCCGGAGTCCCGCGTGAACAGCTCGATGCGCCGGCGCTCCTCGCCGCCGGCGCTCGCGCCCCGCAGCACGCCGCGCTCCCCGGCCGCGGCCACGAACGGGAGGTCGTAGCCCTCGCGCTGGAACAGGTTCTGGAAGCGGCCGCGGCCCGCGTAGGACCAGCGCGGGTCGACCTGGAAGTCCAGCAGGTTCGCCTCGTCGAACGAGAAGCGGTCGAACCGCACCTCGGAGAGCACGCGGCCGTCCTCGCGCATCCCGACCGCCGCCGGCTCGAGGTCGTAGCGGCAGCCGTCCTTGGTGTCCGAGACCTCGATCGCCAGGCCGATCGCGCCCTCCACGGGGATCACGCGCTCCGCATCGGCCCCGTCCAGCCGGACCGCCTCCGGTCCGCCGTCCACGGCGGAGGCGGCGTCCAGCGGGGTGACGGCGACGCGGCGCACGCGCGGCGGCGTGCGGTCCGTCACCGCGAGTCCCGCGCGCAGCGGGTCCAGCGGCCGCTCCGCGGCGTCCCGGATCTCCACGTGCAGGTGCGGCACGCCGATCCCGCTCTCGCCGGAGTACGCCACCACGTCGCCGCGGGAGAACGGGAACGTGCCGGGCGGGAACTCCCGGTCGAAGTACGCGGACCCGGTGCGGACCCCGATCGCGCGCGCCGTGTCCTCCACCGCGCCCGCGAACGCCTCCAGGTGGGCGTACACGGCGGTCCGGCCGTCGCGCAGCCGGAGGTACAGCGCCTTGCCGTAGCCCTTGCACCCGGAGCGGACCCGCACCACGTGGCCGTCGTCCACCGCGAACACCCGGTAGCCGGTCCGGCCGTTCGTGGAGATGTCGATTCCCGCGTGGAAGTGGCCGGACCGGAACTCGCAGAAGGAGGACGTCACGCACCGCCCGGCGTCCGTGGGCCAGAGCAGGCCGCCGTCGCCGTCCGCGGCGCCGGCCGGGGGGGCCGCCGCAAGGACCGCCGCGAGGACCGCCGCCAGGGCCCACGGCGCGACGCCGCGCCGGCCGGGGCCTGGGCGGAGGCGGGAGGATGCGGGGGTGCGGGCCGTACGGCTCGTGTCGGCGCGGACGCGCATGGGCGCGCGACCGTATCAGCGTGCCGAACCCAGGGTCAAGAACGGCCGGCGCCGGTGTTGTCGGGTGCGCGGCGCGCGTGCTAGGCTGCTGCGGTTTAGCCACCCTCCCGATCCCCGCGAGACGACCGAAGGGAAGCCCCGCCATGATCATGAGCTCGATGCGCGAGAAGACCAAGGTGGTCCTCTTCGTCGTCCTTCTCGCCTTCGTCGGATTCATCTTCTTCGACTGGGGCATGAACGCCGGCAGCAGCGCCAGCGCCCGGGAGGGCGTCGTCGGCAAGGTGAACGGCGAGGACATCACCGCCGACGCGTACCGCCGCATGCGGGCCCAGATGGCGCAGTCGTTCGAGCAGCGCACGGGGCGCGCGCCGGAGATCCAGGACAACGACGCCCTGGACGAGGAGACCTGGGTCGCGCTGGTCCGCGAGACGCTCGTGCAGCAGCAGATCGAGAAGTACGGCGTCACCATCTCCGACGCGGAGATCCTGGAGCTGCTGCGGACGAACCCGCCCGACGAGATCCGCGCGCAGTTCACGAACGAGCAGGGCGAGTTCGACGTGGCCGCGTACCAGTCCGCGCTGTCGAACCCGGCGCTCGCGGCGCAGTGGGCCAGCGTGGAGAACTACCTGCGCGCCATGCTGCCGGCGGACAAGATCCAGAACTACGTGGGACTGAACGCGCGCGTCACCACCGCCGAGGCGCACGACCGGTTCGTCGCCCGGAACGAGAAGGCGAAGGTCCGCTACGCGGCCTCCCTCACGGCCACGGCCGCCCCGGAGAGCGAACTCGACGACGCCGCGCTGAAGGCGTACTACGACGCCCACGTCGCGGACTGGGCGGTGGGGCCGCGCGCGGTCCTGGAGTACGTGCGGATCCCGAAGATGCCGTCGGCGGCGGACTCGGGGGCCGTGCGGTCGGATCTGGAGGCGCTGCGCGCCGACATCGTGACGGGCGGGCAGGACTTCGCCGAGGTGGCGCGCACGTGGTCGGACGACACGTCCGCGGAGCGCGGCGGCGACCTCGGCACGTTCGGCCGCGGCGACATGGTGCCGGAGTTCGAGCAGGTGGCGTTCGCCCTGCCGGTCGGCCAGGTGTCCGACGTGTTCCAGACGCCCTTCGGCTTCCACATCGTCAAGGTGGAGGAGCGGAAGACGGAGGGCGGCAAGGAGATCGTGGGGGCGCGCCACATCCTGCTGCGCGTGGAGGCGTCGAACGAGACCCTGCGCGAGGCGTCGGACCGCCTGGACGATTTCCTGGTCGCGGTGCACGAGGACGGCGCGGACTGGGCGAAGGCCGCCGCGGCGTCGGGGCTCACCGTGGAGCGCACGCCGCCGTTCGAGGCGGGAAGCCCCATCCCCGACCTCGGCCTGTCGCGCGCGGCCGAGCGCTTCGCGTTCTCGGCGTCGCCGGGCGAGTCCACGCGGGAGCCGGTGGAGGACGAGTTGGCGTTCTGGGCGTTCCGCCTGGTGGAGCGCAGGCCGGCCGGCACCGCGCCCTTCGAGGACGTGAAGGACCGGGTGACCGCCGCCGCCACGGAGGCGAAGCGGCGCGAGGCCGCCCGCGACCGCATCGAGTCCGCCGTGGCCGCGGCGGGCGGCTCGGTGGACGCGATCGCGAAGGCGATGGGCGCCGCCGTGGACACGACGGCCGAGTTCACGCGGGAGTCCTTCATCCCCGGCGTCGGCCGCCGCGACGCGTTCGCCGCCACGGCGTTCTCGCTCGAGGTCGGCGCCACCTCCGGCATCGTGGAGACGGATCGCGGCTTCTTCGTGATCCAGGTGCTCGGGCGGATCGCCGCGGACGAGTCGCAGTTCGCGCAGCAGCAGCCGGAGATCCGCCGCCAGCTCCTCATGGAGAAGCGCCAGGCGCTCGTCACCGCCTGGATCGAGCAGCTCGTCCGCGACGCGAAGATCGTGGACTTCCGCTCCGGCAAGGGCGTCGAGTGGACGCCCGACGCGGCGATGTTCACCTACCTCTAGGCGAGGGCGCTCCGGAGCGGAAGCGCGCGGGGCGCCGCTCCCGGGGGGACCGAGTCCGGCCGGCGGCGGCCTCGGCATCGGCCGCGCGAAGCCCGACCGGGAGCGACTAGGGACCATCCCCCTGCCCGCCGTCCTTCGCCGGCGGCGCCGGAGCCGGAGGCGCCGGCGGCGGCGGCGGGCCATCCGCCGCGGGCGAGGCATCGGCCGGGGCATCGACCGGGCGGGGCTTCCGCGCCGGACGGGTGTCGTCGTCCTCCGCCGCGGCGAGATTGATCTCGCGCTGGAACTCGGTGTTCAGCCGGCGCAGTTCCCGCATGCCCTTCCCCACGCCGCGGGCGATGCCGGGGATGCTCTTCGGGCCGAAGACGAGCAGGGCCACCACGAGGATGACCAGCAGCTCCGGCGCGCCGATACCGCCCACCGCGTCCTCCCTAGTACCAGCGGAACAGGTACACGGCGAAGATGACGCCGAGGATGGCCAGCACGTTGATCGTCAGGGAGAAGCCGAGCGTCAGCGAGAACGCCACGAGATCCAGCGTGGCCGGGCCGATGGACGCGGTGACGGACTCCAGGAAGAAGCGCTTCACCACGCCGTCCGGGAGCACGTGGCCGATCCCGCGGCCGAGCGCCGAGCCCAGCACGAGGCCGAGCAGGACGAGAAGCATCAGCACCTTCGGACTCTTCTGTCTTCCCTTCACCGCTTGCCTCCGTACGGTCCGGCGAGATCCTCGCCGAGGATGACGGTCACCTCCAGGAGAAGATCGCCGTTGCGCTGCTGCACCGGATCGCCGGCGCCCAGGCGGCGGGCCACCGCGTCCGCCCAGCGCTTCTCGCCGACGCGGTCCAGCACCAGGGTCCTCGCGTAGTCGCTGCGATCCGCGTTGCGGATGTCCACGACGTCGAACCCCGCGTCGCGCAGCTTCTCCGCGAGCGCCAGCCCGGCGCGCGGCACCCGCGTGCCGTTCAGGACCTCCACGCGGACCGGCCGGCCGCCGTCCATGCGCGGCGCCCGCGGTCCGTCCAGCGCGCCGCGCAGCAGCGACCCGGCGCACACGACGCACGCCCCCACCACGAACGCCCGCGCCTTGCCGAACCGGTTCATGCCGCCAGCTCCTCCTCGATCGCGCGCCGCAGCTTGCGGTACGTGTCCTCGAGGCTCTCGGGAATCACCTTCGTCTCGCCCACCACCGGCATGAAGTTCGTGTCCCCGCCCCAGCGCGGCACCACGTGGAAGTGCAGGTGGTTCGGGATGCCCGCGCCGGCCACCCGGCCCAGGTTCATCCCGAGGTTGAAGCCCTGCGCGTTCATGGCCCGCCGCAGCGCGCGCATCACGAGGTCCACGAGGCGCATCATCTCCAGCGCCTCCTCGTCGGTGAGCTGTCCCGGCTCCGGCACCGCGCGGAACGGCACGACCATGGAGTGGCCCGTGTTGTACGGGTACAGGTTCAGCACGACGAAGCACGTCCGGCCGCGGTGCACGATCAGGTTGCCGGGCCCGTCCTCGTGCCGGGGCAGCTCGGAGAAGACGTCGTCGTCCCCGCCGGCCCGCACCTCCAGCTGCTCGATGTAGCGCATGCGCCACACCGCCCACAGGCGGGAGACCCCGGGATCGTGGCCGCTCATCGCCGGCCGTCCACGGGCGCCGCGCGGCCGTCGCGCCGGCGGCCGAGGATGGCGTCCACCTCGCGGAGCTGCCCGGGATCGTTCACGCCGAGGATCTCCTCCGGCGCCGCCGCCGCCACCGCGATCACCGGGCGGCCCGCGTCGCGCAGGATGCCGACGGCGTCCGTGAGGTAGAACTCGCGCTGCGCGTTGTCGTCGCGGATGCGCGGCAGCGCGAACAGGAGGTCCGCCGCACGGAAGCAGTACAGGCTGGAGTTCACCTCGCGGATGCCGCGCTGCGCCTCCGTGGCGTCCTTCTCCTCCACGATGCCGGTGAAGGCGCCCGCGGCGTCGCGCACGATCCGGCCGTAGCCCTTCGGGTCCGGCAGGCTCGCGGTCAGCACGGACACGGCCGCGTCCGCGCGCCGGCGCTCCTCGCGCAGCACGGACAGCGTGGTCCCCTTCAGCAGCGGGACGTCCCCGGCCAGCACGAGCACGTCGCCGTCGAAGCCTTCGAGGTGCGGGACCGCACGCTTCACGGCGTCGGCCGTGCCGCGCCGCTCCGGCTGCTCCACGAACTCCCACCCCGCGTGCGCGAACGTCTCCCGCACGAGATCCGCCCCCTTCCCCACCACCACCACGATGCGCGTGACGCCGGACTCGCGCGCCGCCCGTCCCACGTGCGCGAGCAGCGGCTCGCCCGCGGCGGGATGCAGCACCTTCGGCAGGTCCGACTTCATGCGCTTCCCCTCGCCCGCGGCGAGGATCACGGCGATCCCGCTCATCCACCCTCCCGAAGCGGACCGGCGCCGGCCGGCGCGCCGGCGGCCTCCAGTCGCACGTTGTCGATGAGCCGCGCGGGCCCCACCCGCGCGGCGACGGCCAGGAGCGCCGGCCCCCGGCCCGTCCAGGGCGAGAGGTCGTCGGCGTCCACGATCTCCACGTACTCGACCGCCACGCCCGGCTCCCCGTCCGGTTCCGCGCGCGCCCGCGCCACGAGCCGCGCCCCGTCCCGCTCGCCCGCGGCCCACGCGTCCGCGGCGGCGAACAGCCCGCGCGACAGCGACCGCGCGGCGCGCCGCTCCTCCGCGGAGAGGTACGCGTTGCGGGAGCTCATCGCCAGGCCGTCCGGCTCGCGCACCGTCGGCGCCACGACGATCTCGCCGGGCAGCGCCAGGTCCCGGGCGAGCCGGCGGATGATGACGGCCTGCTGGGCGTCCTTCTGCCCGAAGACCGAGAGGTCCGGCCGCACGATGTTCAGGAGCTTCGCGACCACGAGCGCCACGCCCTGGAAATGCCCCGGCCGGCCGCGACCGCACAGGGGCTCGGACAGTCCCGTGACCTCCACGCGCGTGCGGAAGCCCTCCGGGTACATCTCCGCGACGGACGGTGCGAAGACGAGATCCGCGCCGGCCTCCGCGGCGAGCGCCGCGTCGCGATCCAGGTCCCGCGGGTAGGCCCCGAAGTCCTCCCTCGGGCCGAACTGCGCGGGGTTCACGAACACCGAGACGACCACGAAGCCCCTGCCTCCCCCCTCATCCGCCCGCTGCCGCGCCGTCCGCACCAGCGACTGGTGGCCGGCGTGGAGCGCACCCATCGTCGGGACGAACGCCACGCGCGCGCCGCCGCGCCGCGCCGCGGCCACGGCCGCGCGCACGTCGTCAATCGTCCCGGCGATCCTCACGCGCCGGCCCCCCCTCGTCCGCCCCGTAGCTGTGCTCGAGGTCCGGGAAGGCGCCGCTCCGGACGTCGCGCTTGAACGCCGCGATCGCCTCCACCATGACCTCGCTCAGGTTCGCGTACCGCTTCACGAACCGCGGCTGCATCCCCGTCTCGATCCCGAGCAGATCGTGGAACACCAGGACCTGCCCGTCGCAGCGCGGCCCCGCGCCGATGCCGATGGTGGGGATGTCCAGCGACTCCGTGATCTCGCCGGCCAGGTCCCACGGGATGCCCTCCAGGACGAGGCTGAACGCCCCGGCGCGCTGCAGCAGGCCCGCGTCCTCGATCAGGCGCCGGCGCGCGTCCGAGCCGCGCCCCTGCACGCGATACCCGCCGAAGCGGTGGATGGACTGCGGCGTCAGCCCGAGGTGCCCCATGACCGGGATGGACGCGTCCACGATGGCCCCGACCGCGTTCAGGAACTCGCGGCCGCCCTCCAGCTTCACGGCCTGCGCGCCGCCCTCCTTCACCATGCGCCCGGCGTTCGCCACCGCCTCCGCCGGCGACACCTGGTACGACAGGAACGGCATGTCCGACACGACCAGCGCGCGCGGCGCCGCGCGGCGCACGAGGCTCGTGTGGTACACGATGTCGTTCACGGTGACGCCGAG
>CAYYFX010000013.1:0-20490 GCA_964471155.1 uncultured Gemmatimonadota bacterium
CGCGACGGCGCGACCCTCGGGCAGCGTGGCGGCGAGGGCGGTGCGCGCGGGCCTCGGCCCGCTGCTGGAGGGCGCCTCGTCGCTCGCGGCCCTGCGCGCGACGCTGCTCGCGCTCGCCGCGGCATCGGTCGCGATGCCCGCCGCGCGCGCCTTCGTCCCCGCGCGCACCGCCCTCGCCGCCACGCTGCCCGAGGGTCGCGCCGTCGCGCTCGCCGTGCTCGCGCTCGCGCTGATCGCGGCCGCGGCGTCCGCGCCCTGGCTCGTGGACTGGCGCGGCTATCCCGCGCTGTGGACCGCCGCGGCGCTCTGCTTCGCGCTGGGCGCGGCGGGCGCCGCGGCGATCACAGCTTCGTCCGGATCAGCCAGATCATCACCACATTGAGCAGCGCGTGCGCGAGCCCCAGCCCGAGCACGTTGCGCGTGCGCAGCACGATCGTGTCGCCCAGGAGCCCCAGCACCACGAACAGCGCGATCGCGCCCTCGCGTCCCAGCGCGCTCTGCAGGAGCCGGATCTCGTTCGTGTGCCCGAGCAGCCAGAACACGTTCTGCATCACGACCGCGAACGCCAGGCCGGTGCTCTCGACGAGCGTGAGCAGGATGAAGCCGCGCGTGGCCACGTCCGTCCCCGCCGCGATCAGGCACATCGCGAAGCCCAGCTCCACGGTGCCGGCCTCGTCGAGGCGCCGGATCGGGTGCTCGCGGATCAGCGGATCGTGCGAACCCGCGATGAACGCGGCCAGCGCGATGCAGTAGAGCGCGCAGCCCCACAGGAACGCCCGCCCCAGGTTGCGCCGCGACAGGCCCAGGTCCGCCGGCGTCTTCCCGAGCCGCGCCCGCGCCCACGCGTACGGCATCACGATGATCCACAGCGTCTGCCACAGCGCGAACAGCAGGTTGCGGTGCACCGGGTGCTCGGGCAACGGGACCTTCAGCGCCTGCACCGGGAACCACACCACGAGGATCCCGGCGAGGAAGATCCCCAGGCTGCCCATCGCGGCGTTGCGGCGGGTCGCGTCGCGCAGGAAGCCCGTCACGACTCCGCCCGTCCCAGCATGTGGCGCAGCGCGTCCTCCAGCGCGGCGTCGCGGAAGACGAATCCCGCGTCGACGAGCCGCGAGGACACGACCCGCTGGCTGGCCAGGAACACCTCCGCGGCCATGTCCGCCGAGATCGCGCGCAGCAGCGCGGCCGGCACGCGGCAGAACGCGGGCTGGCCCAGCACGCGGGCCAGGATGCGCGTGAAGTCGGCGTTGGTGACGGGAGCGGGCGCCGTGACGTTCACCGCTCCGGAGACCTCGTCGCGATGCAGCGCGTGCAGGAACGCGAAGGCCGCGTCGTCCCGCGACACCCAGCTCATCCAGTGCGCGCCGTCGCCGAGCGGGCCGCCGAGCCCCAGCCGGAAGGGGAGCAGCAGCTTGCCCAGGAGCCCGCCCCGCGGCGAGAGCACGAGGCCGAGCCGCAGCGAGGCGGTACGCACGCCGGCGGCGCGCGCCGGCTCCAGCGCCGCCTCCCAGCCGCGGCCGACGTCGGCGAAGAACCCGGCGCCGCGCGCGGCGTCCTCCTCCCGCAGCGGCTCGTCGCCGCGGACCCCGTAGATCCCGATCGCGGACGCCGACAGCATGATGCGCGGCCCGCGCGCCGCCCGGGCCACGGCCTCCGCCAGGACGCGCGTCCCGCGGGTGCGGCTCTCCTCGATCCTCCGCTTCCGCTCCGCCGTCCACAGCCCGCCCGCGATGCTCTCGCCCGCCAGGTGGATCAGCGCATTCACGCCTTCCAGCGCCGCGGGATCGGCGAGGCCCCGCGCGGGATCCCAGGCGACCTCGTCCGCGGAGCGCGTCGCGCGCCGCACCAGGCGCAGCACGCGGTGCCCCGCGCCGCCGAGCACCGCGCACACCGCGGAGCCGACCAGTCCGCCTGCGCCCGACACGAGCACCGTGCGCGGCGCCGGCTCGCCCGCCCGGGCGTGCGCGAGCAGGTCCTGGCGCAGCGTGCGACCGCGGAAGGCGAACAACCGCGCGAGGTCGCGCCGGATCGCGCCGGAGAGGAACGCCGCGGGCGCGGGCAGGGCGAACCGCACGCGGTCCGTGAGCACGCTCCCGCCCGGCTCGTCCGCGAAGAGGTGGTCGTGGCGCCACGCGGCGAACGGCCCCTGGACCTGCACGTCGGCGAACCCCTCGCCGCCCACGGCGCGGGCGTGCTCCAGCGTCCAGTCGAACGCGACGGGCCCCTTGCGCACGCGCAGCCGCACGCGGTCCCCCGGTTCCGTACCGCCGGTCCGCGCCCCCACCCGCACGTCGACCCACGGCGGCGACAGCCGCTCGAACGCGCCGGGCCGCCGGTGCCACGCGAGCGCGCGGGCGGCAGGGACGGGCAGGGGCGTGCGGAAGGTCAGTTCCATGACGGCTACACGTGGTTCCGGAGCATGAGCTCGCGCGGGTGCGGCTCCAGGTAGCGCTGGCCCGCGAGGTAGGTCACGTTCCGCAGGCGCACGTAGTGCCGGACGAGCGTAATGGGCACCACGAGCGGGACCAGCCCGGCCCGGTAGTCCTCGATCGTTCCATTCACCTCGCGGCGCGCCTCGGCGTCGAGCACGTCGCGGAAGTACCCCGCCATGTGCTGCAGCACGTTCCCGTGCTTCGGCCGCGTCGCGAGGACGGCCAGGGCCTGCATCGCCTCGGTGAAGTACGCGCGGGCGACCTCCGCGCGATCCCGCCCCTTCGCGCCCGCCACGAGCCGCCCGAGCGCGGCGTAGCGCTCCGGGTCGTGCGCCAGCAGCAGGTACTTCTCCCCCTCGTGCAGCTTCACGAGCTCGCCGAGCGTCCAGTCGCGCGCGAAGAACGCGGTCAGCCGCCGGTACCCGAACACGCGCTCGATGAAGTTCTCCCGCAGCCGCGGCTCGGAGAGCCGCCCTTCCTCCTCCACGGGGAGCAGCGGCATGCGCTCCCTCAGCACCCGCGCGAAGACCCCCACGCCGTCCTTGGACGGGACGCCGTTCGCGTCGTAGAGCTTCACGCGCTCCATGCCGCACGAGGGCGAGGCCCGCTTCAGCAGGTATCCCGAGAGGTCCAGGGCGCGCAGCGCCTCCACCTTGGCCTCGGCGTACCGCACCATCGCGTCCGTGTGGTCCGTGCCGCTCTTCGGCGCCATGAGGCGCACGCCGGCATCCGTGCGGATCAGCCGCAGCGACTCGCGCGGCGTGGGCAGCCCGATGTCCACCTCCGGGCAGACGGGGATGAACTCGAAGTGGTCGCCGAGCGTGCCCAGGATGAAGCGGTCCTGCTTGTGCCCGCCGTCGAAGCGCACGGGCTGCCCCAGGAGGCACGCGGAGATCCCGATGCGGATCGGCTCGCCTCCGGGCGCGGCCGCGGGTTGCTCGGTCATCGGCCCCTCGCTCCGGCAAAATGCCGCTTCATCGATCCGACCCGGGAGAGTACCGTCGGGGTGCAGCCTCCGGATAGTCCCGGGAGGGAGCGATGCGGCACGTCGAGGTGGAGGGCGGCTGGCTGGTCCGGCTCGAGGCGGGGGAGAAGCTCCCGGCGGCCATCGGCACGTTCTGCCGTGAGCGCGGCGTTCCCGCGGCCACCGTCTCCGGACTCGGCGCGCTGAGCGACGTGGAGCTCGGCTACTACGACGTGGCCGCCGGGCGGTACGAGCGCACGCGACTCGCGGGCTCATGGGAACTGCTGGCGCTGACGTGCACGGTGGCGGAGTGGCAGGGCGAGCCCTTTCCGCACACGCACGTGGTGATCTCCGGCCCGGACTTCGGGGCGCGCGGCGGCCATCTCTTCGAGGGGACCGTGTCGGTGACCGTGGAGCTGCGGGTCCTGGCCATCCGGCAGCCCGTGCGCCGTGCCATGGACCCGGCCTTCGGCCTCCACTTCCTGGATCTCTGAGTTGAATCCCTGCCCGTCCTGCCGGGCTCCCGTCCCGGACGGCGCCCGGTTCTGCCCCGCGTGCGGCGCGCCCGCGAGCACGCCCGAGAACGCCGCCACGGAGGCGTGGGTGGATCCGCGCCGCACGCCGTCCTCGCCCGGCACGCCGCGCCCCTCGGACGGACCCGCGGCGTTCGGCTCGCCGGGGTCGCTCCTGGCCGGCCGGTACCGCATCCTCGGGCTGCTCGGGCGCGGCGGGATGGGCGAGGTGTACCGCGCCGACGACCTCACGCTCGGACAGAGCGTCGCGCTGAAGTTCCTCCCCCCCGCGTTCGCCCGGGACGCCGACCGGCTGCGCCGCTTCTACCAGGAGGTGCGCGTGGCGCGCGAGGTGTCGCACCCGAACGTCTGCCGCGTGTACGACGTCGGGGAGGCCGAGGGGCGCGCCTTCCTGTCCATGGAGTTCGTGGACGGGGAGGATCTGGCGTCGCTGCTGCGGCGGATCGGACGCCTGCCCCAGGAGAAGGGCGTGGAGATCGCACGGCAGCTCTGCGCCGGGCTGGCCGCGCTGCACGAGCGGGGCGTCGTGCATCGCGACCTGAAGCCGGCGAACGTGATGCTGGACGGGCGCGGGCGCGTGCGGCTGACGGACTTCGGGCTGGCTGCGGTGGCGGAGGAGGTGGGCGGACGCGAGGTGCGCGCGGGCACGCCGGCGTACATGGCGCCCGAGCAGCTCCGCGGCGAGCGGGTGGACGTGCGCAGCGATCTGTTCGCGCTCGGGCTCGTGCTGTACGAGATCTTCACGGGCAAGCGCGCGTTCGTGGCCGACACGCCGGCGGAGCTGCAGCGGTTGCACCGGGACTCGTCGCCGAAGAGCCCGAGCACCCACCTGCCGGACCTGGATCCGGTGATCGAGCGGGTCATCTCGCGCTGCCTGGAGATGGATCCCGCGGAGCGTCCCTCCTCCGCGCTCATGGTCGCGGCCGCGCTGCCGGGCGGCGATCCGCTCGCGGCCGCGCTCGCGGCGGGCGAGATCCCGTCGCTGGAGATGGTGGCGGCGGCCGGGACCACGGGCGGCATCCGGCCCTGGGTGGGAGCGCTGTGTCTCGTCGCCGTGTGCGCGGCCCTGTTCGTCACGGGCCACGTGAACCTGGGCCGCCGGCTGCACGGGCTGGATCCGATGGAGAAGTCCCCCGCCGTGCTCACCGAGAAGGCCCGGGAACTCCTGCGGACGGTGGGGCACGACGCCCCGGTCGAGGACACGCAGTGGGGACTGGCGCTCCACCGGGACGTGATCGGCTACCTGGAAGACGCGGACTCCACCGCGGCCCGCTGGGAGACGCTGCGCGATGCGCGACCTCCCGGCGTCTTCTTCTGGTACCGGGAGAGCCCGTTCCAGCTCATTCCGTGGCAGAACGACATCCTGCCCGAGGATCCGCCGCTCAAGCAGGAGGGCATGGCCAACGTCTGGCTCGACACCAAGGGACGCCTGATCCTCCTCGCGGTCGTCCCGCCCGACTGGGTGGATCCGGCCGCGGACAGCGTGCCGCCCCCGGTGCCCGACTGGACCCCCCTGTTCGCAGCCGCGGGTCTGGACCCGGCGGACTTCCGGCCGGCGACGCCCGCGTGGACGCCGATGCACTTCGCGGACACCCGCGCGGCGTGGGAGGGCCGGTTCCCCGGGGACACCACCTTCGCCATCACGGTGGAGGCGGCCTCCTTCCGCGGGCGGCCCACTTCCTTCGTGGTGGCCGGACCGTGGACGCCGCGCAAGGAGCGGCTGCCCGCGGA
This sequence comes from uncultured Gemmatimonadota bacterium, assembly GCA_964471155.1. Classification (GTDB taxonomy): domain Bacteria; phylum ARS69; class ARS69; order ARS69; family ARS69; genus CAYYFX01. Next base: position 5,664 of record CAYYFX010000013.1, read on the forward strand.
TCGCAGTCGGGGCGACCGCATCATCGAGAGCACGTTCGTCATCGGGATCTTCGCGATCCTGGTGGGGGCGCTGCTGTGGGCGGTGCGGAACGTGCGGCTGGGGCGCGGCGACCGCGTGGGCGCGCGGCGTCTCTCGCTCTCGGTCCTGGGTCTCATCCTGCTCGTGTGGGCGCTGACCGTGAACCACTCGCCGCGCCCGCAGGACGAGGTGAACTTCTTCCTGGAGTCGCTGGGCGCGATGCTCGTGGCGTCGGGGATGCTGTGGGCCTTCTACCTGGCGCTGGAACCCTACGTGCGGCGCACGTGGCCGTCGCGGATCGTGGGCTGGAGCCGGCTGCTCACCGGGCGCGTCCGCGATCCGCTCGTGGGACACGACATCCTCGTGGGCGGCGTGTTCCTCCTCGCGCACGGCCTCCTGTCGACCGCGCGCGCCGGGATCCTCCTCGCCCGCGGCGTGCCCCCCCCTCCGCCGACCTTCGCCGCGGCCGAGGCCTTCGCCGGCGGGGGAAGCGCGGTGGCCATGGTCCTCACCGCGATCGTCAACGCCGTGTACGTGCCCATGTTCCTGCTGATCCTGCTGCTCGCGCTGCGCGGGATCGTCCGGAACCTGTGGGTGGCCGCCGCGGTCGTCGTGGCGATCTACGGGTTCATCGACGCCACCGGCACGTCGACCGCGGACAAGCTGCTCACCGGCGTGGTCGGGGCCGGCTCCGGCATCGCCGTCCTCGTCGTCCTGCTGCGGTTCGGCCTGCTTGCCTCGATCGTGGGACGGTTCTTCGTCCTGCTGGTGCAGCTCTTCCCGGTGACGTTCGACAGCTCGGCGTGGTACGCCGGCAGCTCGTCGCTCGCGATGCTCGTGATCCTCGCCACGTCGGCCTACGGGCTGTGGATCGCGCTGGCGGGGAAGTCGATCTTCCGGGAGTGACGCCGCTCAGGCCGGCGTGCGCCGGACCACCAGCAGCGTGACGTCGTCGCCGGCACGGGCGCTCCCCACCCATGCGGACAGCTCCGCTTCCAGCCGCTCGACGATCCCGCGCGCCGTGGCGCCGCCGAGCTCCGGGAGCACCTCCGCGAGTCGCCGGTCCGCGAGCTGCTCCGAGCCGCGCTCCGCCTCGGACAGGCCGTCCGAGTAGATCACCAGCGCGGCGCCCGGCGGGAAGTCCCGCTCCCGGCGCTCGAAGCACAGGCCCGGCATGTCGACCAGGCCCACGGGATGCGACGTGGAGTCGAGCGCCTCGACCCGGCCGTCCGGATGCACGAGGTACGCGGGCGGGTGGCCGGCGTTCACGAACGCCAGCCGGTGCGTCGCCGGATCCAGCTCGGCCAGGAACAGCGTGAGGTAGTGCTCCTCCTGCGTGGACTGGAGCAGGTGGCGGTCCAGCCGGGTCACGAGCTCGTCGGCGCGGCCGACCACGGTGCGCAACGCGCGCAGCGTGGCCAGGACGTCGGCCATCAGCAGCGCCGCGGAGATGCCCTTGCCGGAGACATCGCCCAGCCACAGCAGGGCCGTGCCGCCGTCCTGGACGCAGGCGTCGTAGAGATCGCCGCCGACCGTCTCGCACGTGCGCTGGTGGCCCACGATCTCGTACCCCGGAACCTCGGGCAGGGTCTGCGGGAGCAGGCGCCGCTGGATCGCGGCGGCGGTGTCCAGATCGCGCTGCAGGCGCTCCTGCTCCCGTGCGATCTCCAGCAGCCGCGCGTTCGCCAGCTTCGCGCCCAGCATCTGGCCGAGGAGCGTGAGCAGCCGTAGGTCGTCCTCGCCGTAGGTCGACAGCGGGTTCGCGTTGTCCACGTACAGCATGCCCAGGATGTCGTCGTGGTGCAGCAGGGGCACGGCCATCGCGGAGTGCAGGTTCTCGCCGACGATGGACTGGGCCTCGCGGAAGCGGTCGTCCGACTGCGCGTCCCCGATCAGCACGGCGGTGCCCTCGTCCAGCACCATGCGCATCATCGTGCGGCTGAGCAGGAGCGGGGCGATGGCCCGGTCGCCCTGCACGCGCGCGGCGCGCTGCACGGGGTCCTTGCCCTTGTCGTCGCGCTGCAGCAGGAGGATGCGCCGCGCCGGCACCGCGGACTCCACGAGCTGCAGGATCCGGTCGAAGGTGCGGTCCGAGGACTCGGGGAGCACGAGGAGCTGCCCCGCCTCGGTGAGCAGACGGAGCACGTTCGGGTCCGTGCCGGCCAGCGGACGGCCGCCGGCGGTGGCGTCGTCCCGCGACAGGAACACGCTCTGCGAGGAGACGTGCTCGTCCGCGGACCACTGCGGCTCGTCCGCGGCGTCGTGGTCCGCCACCCGCAGCGGAACGCTGCCGAACTCCACCACGTCGCCCGGCCGCGCCACCGCCTCGCCGGTGACGCCGACGCCGTTCACACGGGTCCCGTTCAGGCTGCCGAGATCCCGGACGTGCAGCACGCCGCCGTCCACGACCAGGGTGGCGTGATGCCGGGACACGGTCTGGCTGGGCAGCACGAGGTCGTTGGCGGAGCCGCGCCCCACCTGGAACTCGCCGTCCGGGAACCCGCGGCGGATCAGCTCGCCGCGATGCTCGCCGAGCAGCCAGAGCCGCGCCGCGGCGGGACCGGCGGCGGCGCCGGCGCTCGCGGGAGAGGGCGCGGGAGTCGGCCGTGCCGTCACGCGCCCTCCTTGTCCTCGTACTGCGCGCGGAGCTTCTGCACCACGGCCGGATCCGCCAGCGTGGTCGTGTCCCCGAGCGCGCGCCCCTCGGCGATGTCCCGCAGGAGCCGGCGCATGATCTTCCCGCTGCGCGTCTTCGGGAGTTCCGCGGTGAAGTAGATCTCGTCCGGCCGGGCCAGCGCGCCGATCTTGCGCGCCACGTGGTCGCGCAGCGTCTCGCGCTCGTCGTGATCGCCCGGGAAGCCGCCGCGCAGCGTGACGAACGCGGCGATGGCCTGCCCCTTGATCTCGTGCGCCTTGCCCACGACGGCGGCCTCCGCCACGGACGCGTGGTCCACCAGCGCGGATTCCACCTCCATGGTGGAGATGTTGTGGCCGGACACGAGCATCACGTCATCCACCCGCCCCAAGAGCCAGTAGAAGCCGTCCTCGTCCCGCTTGCAGCCGTCGCCCGGGAAGTACATGCCCGGGAAGCGCGACCAGTACGTCTTCTCGTAGCGCTCCGGGTCGCCCCAGATCCCGCGCAGCATGGACGGCCACGGCCGCCGCAGCACGAGGTAGCCCCCCGCGCCGAGGGGCACGGAGTTGCCGAGGTCGTCCACCACGTCGGCATGGACGCCGGGCAGCGGCTTCGTGGCGGAGCCGGGCTTCGTGACGGTGATCCCGGGGAGCGGGGAGATCATGATGGCGCCGGTCTCCGTCTGCCACCAGGTGTCCACCACGGGGCAGCGCTCCTTCCCGACGACCTCGTGGTACCAGACCCACGCCTCGGGGTTGATCGGCTCGCCGACCGACCCGAGCAGCCGCAGGGAGGAGAGGTCCCGCTTGTCGATCCACTCGCGTCCCCAGCGCATGAAGGTGCGGATGGCGGTGGGCGCCGTGTAGAAGATCGTGACGCGGTACTTCTCCACGAGGTCCCAGAAGCGGTCCTTCTCCGGCCAGTCCGGGGAGCCCTCGTAGATCAGGCACGTGGCGCCGTTCGCGAGCGGGCCGTAGACCACGTAGCTGTGCCCCGTGACCCAGCCGGCGTCCGCGGTGCACCAGTACACGTCCTCGTCCCTCGCGTCGAAGACCCAGCGGAACGTGGCGGAAACGCCGAGCAGGTAGCCGGCGGTGGTGTGGGCGATCCCCTTCGGCTTCCCGGTGGTGCCGGAGGTGTACAGGATGAACAGGAGGTCCTCGGCGTCCATCGGCTCGGGCTCGCAGGTGCGCGCCGCGTCCCGCACGAGATCGTGCCACCAGTGGTCCCGGCCCTCGTGCATGCGCACGTTCGCCGCGTCGCCGATGCGCTCGACCACGACCACGGACTGCACGGACGGGCAGCCGGGGAGCGCCTCGTCCACGTTGCGCTTCAGCGGCACCACGGAGCCGCGCCGCCAGCCGCCGTCCGCGGTCACGACGACCTTGGACTGCGAGTCGTTCACGCGCTCGCGGATGGAATCGGAGGAGAACCCGCCGAAGATCACCGAGTGCGCGGCGCCGATGCGCGCGCACGCGAGCATCGCGATGGGCAGCTCCGGGATCATGCCCATGTACAGCGTGACCCGGTCCCCCTTCGCCACGCCCAGCCCCTTGAGCGCGTTCGCGAAGCGGCACACCTCGCGGTGCAGGTCCGCGTAGGTCAGCACGCGCGTGTCCCCCGGCTCCCCCTCCCACACGAAGGCCGCCTTGTTGCGCCGCGGCCCGCGCAGGTGGCGGTCCAGGCAGTTCGCCGACACGTTCAGCCGGCCGCCGGAGAACCACTTCGCGAAGGGCGGCTTCCACTCCAGGACGGAGTCCCAGCGGCGCATCCACTCGAGCTGCTCCGCCTCCCTCGCCCAGAACGCCTCGAGGTCCCGGCCCTCGTCGTAGAGGGTCTCGTCGCGGACGTTCGCGGCGGCGCGGAAGGCCTCCGGCGGGGGGAAGGTGCGGTTCTCGCGGAGGAGGTTCGCGATCGTGGGCTGGGACATTCGTCGGTCTCCTGGCTCCGGGACGGGGCGGAGGGATCCGGCGATTCTAGTGGCTCGCGCGGCGGGGGGCCACCGTGCGGGCGCGGCGGGGAGCGGACATGCGAAGGGGAGGGCCGTGGCCCTCCCCTCCGGGAAACGCGGACGTGTTGCTCGAATCAGCTCTTCGCGGTCTCCGCCGGGGCCTCGGCCGGAGCCAGCTCGGCCGGGAAGCCGGCCGCGGTGATGGCCTTGCCGATCTCGGCCGCGTCCACGGTGCCAGTGGTGGTGACGACGGCCTGGGCCTTCTCCAGATCCACGGAGCAGTCGCCCACGTTCGCCATCTTCGCCACCGCGCTCTTCACCTGCGAGGCGCAGCCGCCGCAGGTCATGCCGGACACGGAGTAGACGAGCGTGCTCTTCGTGGCGCAGTCGGCCTTGCTGTCCGCGGTCTTCGCGGAGGCCGCGGCCGCACCGGCGCCCTTGGTGGCGCAGGACGAACCGGCCGACGCCGTCTTGGCCGCCGCGCCGCTGGCGCAGGAAGCGCCCGCCGAGGCCGTCTTCGCGGCCGCCCCGGACGGGCAGCAACCGTCGGCGGAAGCCGTCTTCGCCGACGCGGTCTGCGCGGCAGCGCCCTTGGACGCGCAGGCCGCGCCGCCGGCCGCCTGCATCGCCGCCGACTTCGTGCCGCAGGCCGCGCCGCCGGCCGCCTGCATCGCCGCCGACTTCGTGCCGCAGGCCGCGCCGCCCGCCGCCTGCATCGCGGCCGACTTCGTGCCGCAGGCCGCGGCCGCCGCCGCGCCCTTGGCCCCGCAGGCCGCCGGATCGCACGAGGCGCCGCACTCCTTGAAGCCGGACACGGTCATGGTCTTGGTCGCGGCATCCAGGTCGCCGAACAGGCACACGGCCTTGCCGGCGAGGGAGGACGCGGGCAGGACGAGGTTCTCGGCGGTCGTGAACGACTCGAGCACCATGCCCTTCGTGTTCGCGATGGCCGCGCCCTTCGCATCCCAGGCGCCGTTCAGGACGAACCGGCCCGACGCGTCGAAGGTGCCGGAGACCTTGGTCTGGTCACCGGAACAGGCGAGGGCGGTGCTGCCGAGAGCCAGGGCCAGGACCCCGGCGAGTAGGGAGATGGTCCGGACGGATCGCATCGTGGTCTCCTTGGAGGCGGTGGAGAGGACGGTGTCGCAAGGGAATCTCGAGCGGGCCAGCAGGGGAGTTACCCCGTCGCGGGGCCTGCGGTTCCCGATCGGGGGCGCGGCCACGCTCGAACCATTCCCATTGTCGGCGCCGGGACCCGCGGACGCAAGCCTTCCTTGATTGGCGGACTCGCCGATCCGGTTCTTCGCGCGACCCTGCGCGGCCACGGTGGCGGTTCCATCCGGTTCTCGGCGACCGATCTCGCGCGGGGAAGCCCCCTTGCGGTATCTTGCCGGGAGACGCCGCGCCGGTGCTCCCGTGGCCGGGAGGGCGGTCCCCGAATCGACCGGAAGGGTCCATGCCCGAGATCAAGCCGCTGAGAGGCCCGCGCCCGCCCGCGGCCGAGGAGAAACCGCCCCGGCGGCTGGTTCGCCTCACGGTCAACGGCGTGATCCGGGACGTGGCCGCGCGACCCTACGACGTCCTGCTGGACACGCTGCGCAACGAGTTCGGCCTCACCGGCACGACCCGCGGATGCGACATGGGAACGTGCGGCTGCTGCACGGTGCACCTGGACGGCGTGCCGACGCTCTCGTGCCTCACGCTCACGCCGCTGGCGGAGGGCGCGGAGATCCGCACGATCGAGAGCATCGCGCCGGCGCCGGAGCTGCATCCGGTGCAGAAGGCGTTCCTCACGGAGGGCGGCTCGCAGTGCGGCTTCTGCACGCCGGGCTTCATCATGACCGCGGTGGCGCTGCTGCGCGACCATCCGGATCCCACCGACGAGGACATTCGCCGCGCCATCTCCGGGAACATGTGCCGGTGCACGGGCTACAACAAGATCGTGGAGTCGGTGAAGACGGCGGCGGCGGAGATGCGCGGCGCGCCGCGGCCGGCCGACCCGGACGACGCCCCCGCCGAGCCGTGGGCGCCGCCCGCCGCGCACGACAAGCCGCGCCCCGCCCGGCGCGCCCACCCCGGGACCGGCGGGAAGGACGGCCGATGAACCGCGGCGTCCCGCGCTCGGAACGCTCCCCGCACGGGGTCGGGCGGCGCGTCCCCCTGATCGACGGCCACACGAAGGTCACGGGCAGCGCCGTGTACACGGACGACATCCGCCTCCCCGGCATGCTCGTCGGCAAGATCCTCCGCTCCCCGCTGCCGCACGCCCGCATCGCGCGGCTGGACACGTCGAAGGCCGAGGCCATGCCCGGGGTGCGCGGCGTCGTCACCGGCAGCCGGGATCTGGCGAGCTTCGGCGTGCTGCCGATCTCGAAGGACGAGGTGGCCCTCGCGGTGGACCGCGTGCTGTACGTGGGGGACTGCGTGGCCGGCGTGGCGGCGGAGGACGAGGAGACGGCGCTCGCGGCGCTCGACGCGATCGAGGTGGACTACGAGGAGCTGCGCGTCTTCGCGAAGCCGGAGGAGTCGCTCGAGGAGATCGACCCCGCGTTGAAGCTGCACCCCGGCACGCGCCACCCGTCGAACCTCCAGAAGGAGGTGCGGCAGGAGTTCGGGGACGTGGACGCCGCCTTCGCGCGCGCCGCGCACGTGGCGTCCGGGGATTTCCGCTTCGTGGGCGTCACGCACGCGTTCACGGAGCCGCACTGCGTCATCGCGCACTACGAGCCGAACGGGCGCCTCACCGTGTGGTCCGCCACGCAGGTGCCGCACTACCTGCACCGGGACCTGGCCGCGGTGATGCGCATGCCCATGCACCGCATCCGCGTGATCCGCCCCATGGTGGGCGGCGCGTTCGGCGGCAAGTCGGATCCGTTCCCGCACGAGATGATCGCGGCGCTCCTGGCCCGCAAGACCGGCCGGCCGGTGAAGATCCTCTTCGACCGCGAGGAGGTCTTCCTCACGAACCACGGCCGCCACCCCACGAAGACGCGCATCGCCACCGCGTGCGACGCGGACGGCAAGCTCGTCGGCCTGGACCTGGACGCGCTGATCGACGGCGGCGCCTGGGGCAGCTTCGGCGTGATCACCACCTACTACAACGGCGTGCTCTCGGTCGGCCCGTACCGCTTCGACCACTTCCGCTACCGCGGCCGCCGCGTGTACACGAACAAGGCGCCGTGCGGCGCCATGCGCGGGCACGGGGCCGTGAACTCGCGCTTCGCATTCGAGGTGCTGCTGGACGAGCTGGCGGAGAAGTGCGGGCTGGATCCGGCGGACTTCCGGCTCCGCAACCTGCTCGGGCCGAACACCACCACGTTGAACGGCTTCCGGATCACGTCGAACGGCACCGAGGAGTGCATCCGCCGGGTGCTGGCGGCGTCGGGCTGGCGGGAGAAGCGCGGCAGGCTGCCGTACGGCGAGGGCATCGGCATCGCGTGCGGCTTCTACATCTCGGGGTCCGCGCTGCGCATCAACTGGAACCAGATCCCGCAGTCCACCGCGCACCTGAAGATCGACATGGACGGCGGCGTCTCCGTGCACTGCATGGCCGCGGAGATCGGGCAGGGCTCGGACACGATGCTGGCGCAGTGCGTGGCGGAGGTGCTCGGCATCCCGGTGGACTGGATCCGCGTGTTCTCGCGGGACTCGGACACGGACCCCATCGACCTCGGCAGCTACAGCTCGCGCGTCACCTTCATGGCGGGCAACGCCGCGCGCCGCGCCGCCGAGGTCGTCCGCGACAAGCTGTGCGCCGCCGCCGGGCGGCTCACCGGCTACCCGGCGGAGGGGTTCGACACGCGCGCCGGCGAGGTCGTGTACGGTCCGGACCCGGCGATCCGCGTGGCCTACCTGGACGCGGTGCTGGAGGCGATCGCCGGCAAGGGCGCCCTGATCGCCAAGGGCTGCTACCACGACGCGCCGCCCATGGGCGGCACGCACAAGGGCGCGGCCGCGGGACTGTCGCCGTCGTACAGCTTCCAGGCGTACGTGAGCCAGGTGAAGGTGGACACGGACACCGGATTCCTGAAGCCCGTGAAGGTGTGGGCCGCGCACGACTGCGGGCGCGCGCTGAACCCGCTCGCGGTGGAGATGCAGATCGAGGGGTGCCTGCACATGGGCATGGGGCAGGCGCTGATGGAGTCGTTCGGCTACAACCGGACCACCATCGGGAACCCGAGCCTCCTGGACTACAAGATCCCCTCCGCGCTCGAGATGCCGCCGGTGGAGGTGATCCTCGTGGAGTCGGCGGATCCGGAGGGACCGTTCGGCGCGAAGGAGGCGGGGGAGGGACCGCTGCTCCCCATCCTGCCGTCGCTGGCGAACGCGCTGTACGACGCGGTCGGCGTGCGCATGTACCAGCTCCCGATGACGCCGGACCGGATCCTGGACGCGCTGGAGCGCAAGGAGCGCGCGGCCGCGCTGCGCGAGGCGCGCGAGGCGGCGAACGCCCGCGAGAAGGAGCCGGCCCGATGATCCTCTCGCCGTTCGAGCTGCACCGGCCGGAGACGCTGGACGCCGCGCTGTCGCTGGCGCGGGACTTCGCCGGGGATTTCGACTACCTGGCCGGCGGCACCGACCTGCTGCAGAACTACAAGAACCGCATCCATCCGAAGGGCAACGTGATCGCGCTGGATCGCGTGCGGGAGCTGTACGGGATCACGGAGCGCCGCATCGGCGCGATGGCGCGCCTGGCCGACGTGGGCGCGCACCCGATCGTCCGGGAGCGCTGGCCCGGGCTCGCCGAGGCCGTCACGCACGTGGCGTCGCCGCTGGTCCGCTCCTCGGGCACGATCGGCGGCAACCTCCTCGTGGAGACCCGCTGCTACTTCTTCAACCAGACCCGCTTCTGGCGCACGTCGAAGGGCTCGTGCATGAAGGCCGAGAGCGACGTGTGCCTCGTCGTGCCGCAGAAGGAGACGTGCTACGCCGCCTATTCCGGCGATCTCGCGCCGCTGCTCGGCGTGCTCGACGCGACCCTGGAGCTGGCCGGTCCGGCCGGGCGCCGCGAGGTTCCCGTGACCGGGTTCTACGGCGGCGACGGCATCCGGAAGAACGTGCTGCAGCCGGGCGAGATCGTCGTGGCGGTCACCCTGCCCGAGGCCGCGTCCACGCTGCGCGCGGGCTACCGGAAGCTCCGTTCGCGCGACACGCTGGACTATCCGGAGATGGGGACGGCCGCCGCGCTCCGCCTGGACGTGCGGGGGCGGGTGCAGGTGCTGCGTGCCGCCACCACCGCGGTGGACACCGTCCCGCACTTCGCGGACTTCACCGCCCGGCACGCCGGGGCGCCGGTCACGGATGTCCTCGACGGCGTGGCCGAGGAGATGATGGAGCGGGCCCAGCCGAAGAAGAACACCGCCATGCCGGTCGGGTACCGGAAGAAGATGGTGCGTGTGTATCTCCAGCGCCTGCTCCTGGACCTGGTGGAGGGCCGGACGGAGGGGAGGATCCCCGGGGCGTGAACCCGACGGCCGCGTCGCGTCGCGCGCGCGGGGCGCTCGCGATCCTCGTGCTCGCCGCCGGTTGCGGCGGGTTCGGGGAGCCCGCCGCGGTTCGGCTGGGAGCGCGTTCGCTCTCGGTGGAGGATCTCCGCGCCGCCTGGGCCGACCTGGACCCGCAAGCCCGCCCGCCGCTCGCGTCCCGGGAGGACCGGCGCGTGTTCGCGCGCCGCGTCGCCCACCGCCTGCTGCTCCTGGAGGAAGGCGAGCGCCGCCTCGCCGGGGACGAGGCGCCGATCGAGCGCGAGCTTCGCGGAACGCTCGTGCGACGGCTGCAGGTGGTCCTCGCGGGACCGGCGGACGTGGACTCCGCGAAGGTCGCCGCGGCCTACGCGCGGATGCGCACGCGCGCGCTCGTCCGCAGCTTCTTCTTCGCGCGGCCGGAGGAGGCCCGCGCCGCCCTCGAGCGGCTGGAGGCGGGCGCGGCTCCGGACGGGGCAAGCGCGTCACGCTCGGAGTGGGTCGTCTGGACCCCGTTCCCCGATCCCGTCGCGGATGCGATCGTCGACGTGCCCCCCGGCGGCCTGGCCGGGCCCGTGCGCACCGGCGGGGTCTGGCGGGTCCTGCGCGTCGAGGATCGGGTGGACGAGGACCCCGGCCCGCTGGCGGGCCTCCGGCCGCGCATCGTCTCGGGTCTCCGGTCGCGTCGCGAGCTCCGCGTCGTGGACGAACTGGGCGCCCGGCTCCGCGAGGCGGCGTCGGTCCGCGTGGATCCGGCGGCCGTGGCGACCCTGGTGGACCGCACGGCCGGTGCGATCCTCGCCCCGAGGGCCGCGGAGCAGGATCCGGACTGGGCGGTGCCGGTCCTCGCGCCCGGGGAGGACTCCCTGGTCGTCGTGTCCTGGGATGGCGGCCGGCTGACGGCCCCGGAGTACGTGCGCCTGGTGGAGCGGGCCAGCCGCTCGCAGCGTCCGCGGGTGGCGCTGTCCGGCGAGGTCCTCCGGATCGTGGAAGCCGAGACGACGGGCAGCCTCCTGGCCGCGGAGGCGCGGCGCCGCGGCCTGGACCAGGATCCGTGGGTGCAACGCGCCGTGCGCCGGCTCCGCGACGATGCCGCGGTGCAGCGCGCCGTGACCGCGATCACCGCGGGAGCGGAGACGTCCGCGTCCGTCGACTCCCTGGCGATGCTCCTGCTCGAGACGCAGCCCGGCCTCTTCCGCCGGGAAGCCCGCGCGCGCGTGCTCCGGATCGACGCGGCGGATCGCCGGTTCGTGGAGGAGGAACTGGCGCGGATCCGGGATGCGGGCGGCCCGGGACGGCGGCTTGCGGACCTCGTCCGGGCGCCGGCGCCGCCTCCGCTCGGGATCCACGTGTTCTGGATGACGGCCGCGGAGCTCGCGGCCGCCTCCGCGGCGGGGATCCTGTCGGAGGGTCCGGGGGCCGTGAGCGGGCCGCATCGGGGGGGCGACCTCTGGGTGGCATTCGGATGTCTGGACATCGAGGAGGCCGCCGAACCGACGCGCGAGGACGTGCTCGCGCAGGTACGGGCCCGCACGGGCGGCCCGGACGCCGCCCGCGTGGAGGCGTGGGCGGACGCGCGCGCCGGGGAGGAGGGCTTCACCATCGACGAGGAGATCCTCGACGCGCTCGCGCCGGGGGGGTAGCCGGTGCCCCGGCCGGCTTGCTATCCTCGTCCGCTGTTTGCGTGCATCCCCCGGAGCGTCCATGCCCCCGCGTCGCAAGATGGTCATCCTCGGCATCGACGGGGCGGACTTCGTCTACTACCGGCGCTGGATGGAAGCGGGGCTCGCGCCGAACCTCGCGCGGCTGGTGGATCGCGGGCGCACCGGGATCCTGCAGAGCACCTATCCGCCGGTGACCGCGCCGGCGTGGATCTCCCTGATCACGGGCGAGCAGCCCGGCTCCCACGGCATCGTGGGGTTCGCGGCGCCCTTCACCGGCGAGGCCGCGCGGAAGGTCGTGAACAGCGGCAGCTTCGACGCGGCCACGATCTGGGAGATCGCGGGTCGGCACGGCGCGCGCAGCCTCGTGGTCAACGTGCCCCTGACCTGGCCGGTCCGGCCGATGAACGGGATCCTCGTCTCGGGACTCCTGACGCCGGAGGGCGTGCGGTTCACGCATCCCCCGGAGTTCGAGGCGCGCCTCCGGGAACAGCAGCCGGACTACGTGATCGACGTCTACTGGCAGCCGTACCGGGGGCGCGGGCTGGATCTCGTCCGCGACGTGTCGAGCATGACGCGGATGCAGGCGGAGCTGTGCACGAGCCTGCTGCGCACCGAGCCCTGGGACTTCTTCATGGTCGTGTTCACGGGGATGGACCGGCTGCAGCACTGCCTGCACGAGCACATCGTGGCCGCGCACGACGAGGCGGCGGCGCGCCGCGATCCGGTCACCGCCGCGGTGCGCGCCTACATCGCGGAGCTGGACGCGCGGCTCGGGGACATCCTCGCCGCGGCGGGCGACGACGCGAACGTCGTCGTCGTGTCGGACCACGGGTTCGGTCCGCTGGACGCCTCGATCCACTTCAACAAGTGGCTGGCCGAGGAGGGGCTGCTCGCGTTGCGCCCCCGCGCGGCCGGCGCCTCCCGCAAGGTCTGGAAGCGCGCGCTGAACGCGGTCGGGATCCGCCGGGACACGATCGTGCGCGCCGCGCGCGCGCTCGGCCTCGGCGGCTCCGTGGAGCGGAACGTCCAGAAGCTGAACCCGTTCGTGGGCGGCATCGACTGGAGCCGCACGAAGGTGCACTACTACCCCACCAACGGGTTCTACGTGAACCTGAAGGGCCGGGACTCCTTCGGCATCGTCGAGCCGGGCGCGGAGTACGAGGCCGTGCGCGACGATCTGATCCGCCGCCTGTCGGCCCTGAAGGACCCGCGCACGGGGGAGCCGCTCCTGCCCGTCGTGAAGCGGAAGGAGGAGCTGTTCCGCGGCCGCAGCGTCCCGTCGCTCCCGGACGTCTTCGTGGAGTTCCTCGACCGCCCCTATGACGCCTACATGCAGGAGTACGACGTGCCCGCCGTCTTCTCCCGGTCGGACTGGGGGAACGGCACGCACCGGCGCAACGGGCTGTACGTGGGCGCCGGCCCGGCCTTCGTGCCCGGTCCCGAGGTGGAGGGCCTGGAGATCTTCGACGTCGCGCCCAACGTCCTGCACGTGATGGGATTGCCCGTTCCCTCCAACGTGGACGGCCGCTTCCGTCCCGATCTCCTCGTGGACGAGCTGAAATCCCCTCCGAAGGTGGAGGCGTCGGGATCCTCCGGCCGCGACCGGGGTGGAATCACCGAGGACGAGGAGCGCGACCTGCAGGAGAAGCTCCGGGGCCTCGGCTATCTCTGACCCGGGAGGACGCTCCGTGCGGGGACCTTCGTGGCTTCGTGTCGTCGTCCCCGCCCTCGGCGGGGTGCTCGTCTCCCTTCCCGCCCTCGCGGCCAACCCGGACGCCCGGCTGCCCGTGGATCCGGCCGTGGTCCTGGGCGAGCTGGACAACGGGTTCCGGTACGCCGTCCGCGAGAATCCCAAGCCCGAGAACCGGGCCGAGCTGCGGTTGGTGGTACGGGCGGGCTCGGTGGACGAGGACGAGGACCAGCGGGGGCTGGCGCACTTCGTCGAGCACATGGTGTTCAACGGGACGCGGAGCTACGCCGGCAACGAGATCGTGGCGTACCTGGAGTCCGTGGGATCCCGCTTCGGCGCGGACCTGAACGCCTACACGTCGTTCGACGAGACCGTGTACATGCTGCAGATCCCCACGGATCGGGAGGACCTGCTGCCCGAGGGCATCCGCATCCTCGGCGAGTTCGCGCACGCCGCCACGCTGGAGACCGCCGAGATCGAGAACGAGCGCGGCGTCGTCCTGGACGAGTGGCGTCGCGGGCTCGGCGCCGGCAGCCGGATCCGCGACCTGCAGCTCCCGGTGCTGCTGCGGGGGTCGCGCTACGCGGAGCGCCTGCCCATCGGGCGTCCCGAGGTGATCGAGAAGGGGGATCCGGAGGCCGTCCGGCGCTTCTACCGCGACTGGTACACGCCGGAGCGCATGGCGTTCGTCGCGGTGGGGGACTTCGACGCCGGGCAGGTCGTGGCGTGGGCGCGCGAGGTGTTCGGCGCGATGCCGCCGGCGGAGTCCCTCCGCGAGCCGGCCGATCGCGGCGTGCCCGCGGCCGCGGACACCCTGTTCGCGCTCGCGTCGGACCCGGAGGCGCGTGGCACGTCGGTCTCGCTGAGCCGGAAGCTGCCGGCCCCGGAGGACCCGTCCACGCGCGGCACCTATCGCGCGTCCCTGGTCCGGCAGGCGGCGGCGAACATGTTCAACGACCGCCTGGCCGAGCTCGCGCGGTCGGACGACCCGCCGTTCCTCGGCGCGGGATGGGGCGTGTCGCGCTTCGGCGACACGGAGCTGCCGGGGCTGTCCGCGCGCGTCGTCGACGGCGGCGAGGCACGGGCGCTCGAGGCGCTGGTGCGCGAGGAGCGGCGGGCCGTCGTGCACGGGTTCACCGACCCGGAGCTGGAGCGCACGCGGCGGGACATGCTGGCCGGGATCGAGGCGTCGTGGGCGGAACGGGCGAAGACGCCGAGCTCCGCGTACGCGGCGGAGTACGTGCGGCACTTCGTGGAGGATGAGCCCATCCCGGGCATCGAGGCGGAACGCTCGATCTGGCAGGCGGAGCTGCCCGGGATCACGGTGCAGGAGTGCCACGCGGCGTTCGCGGAGCTGGCCGGCGCCGGGGGCCTCGTGGTGTCGGGATCGCGTCCGGAGTCCGCCC
>CAYYFX010000013.1:20590-44306 GCA_964471155.1 uncultured Gemmatimonadota bacterium
GGGGAGGTGGTGTCGCGACGCGAGATCCCGTCCATCGGCGTGACCGAGCTGACGCTGTCCAACGGCCTGCGCGTCTTCGTGAAGCCCACGGAATTCCAGGACGACACCGTGCTGCTGGAGGGCGTGGCGCCGGGGGGCACGTCGATGGCGGAGCTCCCGGAGCTGCTCTCGGCGGAGGCCGCGGGCGCGATCGTGGCGGAGTCGGGCTGGGGCGGCCGGACGCCCACGGAGCTCGCGAAGCTCCTGTCCGGGAAGGTGGCGAGCGCCTCGCCGTACTTCAACGAGCGGACGCACGGCGTCTCCGGCTCGTCCACCGTGGCGGACCTGCCGGTCGCGCTGGAGCTGGCGGTGCTCGTGATGACCTCGCCGAACCGCGACCCCGCCGCGGTCGAGCGCGTGCTCGCCCGGTCACGGGCGTCGTTGCAGCACCGCGCCTCGGATCCGGCCACGCGGTACCTGGACCGGCTCGTCGCGATCAACACGCGGGACGATCCGCGCCGCCGCCCGATGACCGTGGAGCGGCTGGACGGGATCGCCCCGGAGACCGCCCTGGACTTCTACCGCCGCTGCTTCGCGACCCCGGCGGACTTCGCGTTCTTCATCGTGGGGAGCGTGGATCCGGACGCGCTCGTGGCGGACCTGGAGCGCACGCTCGGGGCGCTCCCCGCGCCCGGCGGCGGCGCCCCGCGGAACGCGTGGGTGGACCGATCCACCGGGTTCCCCCTCACGTCCGTGCGGGAGACGGTGCGGGCCGGGACGGAGCCGCGGGCCACGACCACGCTGACGTTCCCCTCGTACCGCGGCGAGGACCCGTACGAGTGGCATCGGCTGGCCACCGCGTGCTCCATCCTCGAGCGCCGGCTGCGGGAGCGGCTGCGCGAGGAACGCGGGGCCACGTACGGCGTCGGCGTGTCCTTCCAGTTCCAGGTGCCCGGTCCGTCCTACGGTCGGATCACGGTCCGGTTCGGCTCCGCGCCCGAGGCCGCCGAGCCGCTCGCCGAGGAGGTGCTGCGGACGATCCGCGAGCTGCGCGAGACCGGGCCCACCGCGCAGGAGGTGGCGACGGAGAAGGAGCTGCAGCTGCGCGAGCTGGAGACGAACCTCGAGAGGAACGGATTCTGGCTCGGCAACCTGACGGCGCTCTGGACGCGCGGCCTGCCGCTGGAGGACATCCGGGACCGGCGTCCGCGCATCGAGGCCCTCGACGCGAAGGAGCTGCACCGGGTCTTCCGGCAGCACGTCGATCCGGACCGGCGGACCTGGGTGGACTGGCTGCCGGAGACGGGGCCGGCCGGCCCGGCCGGCGCGCCGGCGAGCGGCTAGCGGCCATCGGCGAGCGGCGAGCGGCTGGCGCGGCGCCCGGGGGGCTGTTGCCCGTCCTGCGATTCGCGCTACAGTGATGGCGTCCCCCGCGACCCACGCCGACTCGTGCGAGAGGTGGCCATGACGCCCGCCTGCGGTCGGTCGTCCCTGTTCATTCTGCTGGCGGTCTGCGGTGCCTGGGTCGCCGCTGCGCCCGCGCGCGCGGCCCTGCGCGCGGCGGACGTGTTCCCGCCGGGGGAGTCCGTGTGCGCCGTCCCGCCGCGGGCGGCCGGGAGCCCGCCCGGCATCCTCCGGGCCGTGCCGCGCCCCGAGGTGGAGCCGCCCAGCGCGGCCCGGGACCTGTACGTCCTGCGCTGGCCGGGCGTGGACGCGCGGCCGCTGTCGGACGCGTTTCCCCTCCGCGTGGAGGACGGCACGGTGGGCATCACCCTCCGTGCGGCGGGGGGAAGCCCCTTCTGGAACGTCTCGGTCGAGCTCCGGTCGGAGTCCGGGGAGCTGCTCTCCTGCGAGGAGTGCCCGGATGCGCCCGTGGCCAGCGAGGTGCGCCCGGGGCGCGGCACCGCCCAGATTCCCAGCACGGATCGGCCGGGCGGCGCGCTGGTCCCCGGAACGTACACGTTCCGCGTGCGGGCCACGCCGTCCCACCCGGTCCCGCGGGACGGGGGAGACGTGGGGGACGGCGTCACCGTGGACGTGCTCGCCGCGGTGCGCACGGACGCGGCGGTCCAGGTGGAGCACCGGCTGAACCTGAACTTCGTGTACCTCCCCGCCAGCACGCTCAGCGCGGACCTCGCGCGGACCTCCCCGCGTTTCCAGGAGTTCCTGGACAGCGTCGCGGTGCGACTGGAGCCTTCCGGCATCGGGCTCGGGGACGTGACGCATGTGGACCTGCCCCGCCCCGAGTTCGACATCATCCGCACGTGGGAGGATGCGGGGCGGATGTTCCGCACGTCCGCGGAGGTGGGGCGGGACCGCTCCCTGAACGTGTACTGCGTGCAGAAGTTCGACTCGCCGCTGAATCCCGTGGTCGGGCTGTCCGGGGGCATCCCCGGCCCGCTGCTCTCCGGCACGCAGGACTCGGGCATCGCCATCCGGATGGAGCCGTTCTTCCAGTGCTCGGACTGTCTCGGCGCGTATGCCTCCCTGATGGCGCACGAGATCGGGCACTACCTCGGCTTCTACCACACCACGGAGTCGGACCTGGCGCACTGGGACCCCGTGTTGGACACGCCGGAGTGCACCGGGGACTTCCCGTACGGCTGCGCGGACTTCCCGTACGTGATGTTCCCGTTGATCCACTCGGCGAACAAGGTCTGGAGTCCGGCGCAGGCGGCCATCGGCCGCACGCACCCGCTCGTGCGCACCATCCCGGTGCTCCGCGCCGTGCCCGCGGATGCGCTCCCGCGGCCGCCCGCGGTGCGGGTCGGCCCCAATCCGTTCGCGGACGTCGTGCGGTTCGTCGCGCCGGGCGGCGCTCCGGTGGACGTCACCGTGCACGATGTGGCGGGGAGGTTGCTCCGGCGTCTCCGCGCGTCCGGCGGGAGCGTCGCGTGGGACGGACGCGGGGAGGCGGGAGGCGCGGCGCCGGCCGGCGTGTACTTCGCACGCGTGCGCGCGGAAGGAACGGCGCCGGTCACGGTCCGGATCGTGAAGTCGCGCTGAGCGGGGGTCTAGCCGCGCGCGGCCTTCTCCAGGGACTCGAGCAGCTGCGGGATCTTCTGCCAGTCGCGCAGCTGGCGGCCCTCCGGGCGCGCCTTCAGCGTGCTCGGCGAGGGGAGATACAGCGGGTACACCGTGCAGTCCTTCCGCGTGAGGACCGCGCCCACGTCGTAGTTCAGGATGAACTGGCGGAGCTCGGTCCATTCGTTCATCGCGAACTGCAGCGCCAGCAGCCCGGAGTGGCCCACCGGCACGATGAGCCTCGGGTTCACGCGGGTGAGCACCTTCCGGAGGAACTGCGAGCAGTTGCGCACCTCCGCGGCGGACGGGCGCCCCGGTCGCAGGGATGCCGTCTCCGGATGGCACAGGACCGCGGTCACGAAGAGGACGGTGGCCGGATCCACACCGGCGCGGTCCAGGTACGTGCGGAGGTAGTCGGCCTCCTCGCCCGTCGGGGCCGCGCCGTTGCCTTCGCGGGGCGGCTGCTCGCCGATGACCACCACGCGGATGTTGTCCGGGATGGTCGCGGGGGTGGTGGCGACGATGCCGCACCGATCCCCGTAGCACTGCCGGCACGCGTGGACGGACCGGAAGATGGCTTGCACATCCTTGTTCACGAGTCGCTCCTCCGCTCCTGGATGGCAATCTCCGCACGCATGGTCTCGATCTCGGCGCGCACGCGGTCCGGAGGACTCGCGGCCAGGGCGCGATCCCACACCATCCGGGCCTCGTACCGGCGATCCGTCTCCACGAGGAACTGCCCGTACAGGGCCAGCAGTTCCGGCCGCCGGCGGTCCTTCGCGATGGCCTCGAGGAACAGCTCTTCCGCCCGGTTCCGATCCCCGGCCGCGTGCAGCGCATAGCCGAAGCGGCCGGCCAGGAACGGCGTGTCCATGCCCTCCTCGAGGACGCGCTCGTAGTGCGGCGCGGCCTCGGCGGCCCGGTGCGCATCGAACAGCAGGTTCGCCAGCGCGATGCGCGCCACGAGATAGCCGGGATTGATGGCCAGCGCGGCTTCCATCGCGGTCACGGCCTCGGCATTGCGGCCGGTGGCGTGCAGCAGGAGGCCGTGCTGATAGCGCACGTCCGCCCAGCGGGGCTCCAGTCGCGCGGCCTGGGCGAAGTGCTCCAGCGACTCCTCGGCCTCGCCCCGCCGCGACAGCTCGTACCCCAGCGCCGCCCGGGCGCGGGCCCAGGCGGGGCGCGCGGCCACGGCGTCGCGCAGGTGGCGCAGGGCCTCGTCCGGTTGCCCGGCCCGCGAGGCGATCTCGGCACGCTCGACGAGGTACGCCGCGCGGCCGCCGTCCAGGAGCGCGGCGAGGGCGTGGAGGCGCAGCGCGTCCGCGTCGCGTCCCGCGATGGACTCGAGCCGGCCCGCACGGTGCAGCAGCTCGGACATCCCCGGGTTCATGCGTTCCGGGCGCGCCAGCTCGTCGAGGCGGCCGGGATGGACCCGTCCCCCCTCTGCCAGCTCCGCCGCCTCCAGCAGGTCGTCGGCACCGTCCAGGAGACCGCGCAGTCTCGCGATCGCCTCGTCCAGCTGCGCCGGGCGTCCCGAGCGCGCCGCGAGCGCCGCCGCGAGGAACGCGGCCGACGGATCGTGGTCGGCCCAGCCCGCGCGCGGGGGCAGGCCGTGCAGCAGCGTGCGCACCGCGCCGAGCACGGCGCCGTGGTCCATGTCCTCCGTGCCCACCGGGCTGCCGCCCGTGAGCAGCTCCACCCACGCCAGGTTGCGGGACGCGGCGCGGTAGCCGGCGTTGCGCCGCAGCGCCTCCGTGAAGCTCGAACGGGCCTTCTCCAGGTTGCCCTCGTGGGCTTCCAGCAGCCCGTGCACGTTCCACAGGTCCGGCCACTCCGGGTGCGAGCCCAGATCCTGCCGCAGGCTCTCGCGCAGGGCGGCGACGTGTCGCGATTCGAGCAGGGGGCGGGCAGGGCCCGGGACGGACATGCTCATGCTCCCGACGAGACCCACTTGCCGTCGACCTTGCGGAAGTTCTCGAGGCGGAAGATCACGTCCTGCACGAGCGGCTCGCGCCGGATCTCGCGCTCCACGGCCTCCAGAAGGGTCAGGTTCTCGGAGATCCACGCCGGCCGCCGCGATCCGATCGGCTCGTCGCCGCCCGTCGCGGGGGGCCGCACCTTCTCGAACCTCCCGTGCAGGTACACCGTGCGCCCGACGGTGCCGTACCGGAGCCCCTGGAAGTCCACCCAGAAGCGCCCGAGCAGCTCGCGGACGAAGGCGTTGATGCGGAAGTCTTCGACGGACATGCGGACCCGGCTCCCGGCGTTTTCTCCTCTCCCGGTTTACGGGTGCACACGGTTCCACCTTGAGACCCGAAATCGGGCCGGGATTGGTCGAACGTTGGCGGATCCTGCGTTCCGTGGCGCGCGAACCCGGCGGCGTCCCGCGCGCATCTGCTAGAATCCGGACTGCGATCGTTCGCGTGCGCATCCCTGTCCCGACATCCCGAGACGATCCCCCCGAGACGCCATCCCGGATGAGATCCGCCCTTCGCGTGTTCGGACTGCTGCTGGCGGTCCTGTCCGCCTTCCCGCCGTCGTCCGGCGCCGCGCCTTCCGCCCGCGCGCAGGCCGCCGCGGAGGCGCTGATCGTCCGCGTCCTGGACGACGCCACGGGCCTGCCGGTGCCGTGGGCGAACGTGCTCCGCGACGGGCGCGGCTTCCTGGCCGGCGAGGACGGCGCATGCCGCATGCCGGCCTCCCTCGCCGGACCGATCCGCGTGGTGCACGTGTCCTACGAGCCTTGGGAGGGGAGTCCGGCGGACCCGCGGGGAGGGGGTGGAGAGCTCCTGGTGCGGCTGCGTGCTCGCCCCCATCGCATGGACGCGGTCCGGGTGTCCCCGGAGGCCGGTCCCTCGCCCGCGGACGCCGCGAGCGGGCGATCCGTCATCCGCACGGAACGCACCGCGGCGCTGCCGAATCCGGCCGGGGATCCGTTCCTCCTGGTCCGCCTCCTGCCCGGCGTGGCGGCCGAGGACGTGGGCAGCGGCTTCCACCTGCGGGGCGGCAGCGAGGAGGAGACCCTCGTCCGGATCGACGGCATGGAGGTCCGCTCCCTGTTCCACGGCCGCGACTTCGGCGGGGTCACCGGGATCGTGCCGCTCGGGCTGGTGGAGCGCCTCGACGTGTACGCGGGAGCGTTCCCGGCGCGCCTCGGCGGGCGGACCTCGGGCGCGATCGACGTGGACCTGCGCGATGCCGGTCCCCCCGGATGGCACGGCACCCTCGCCGCGGACGCCACCTCGGCCCGCGCGGCGCTGGAACACCATGCGACGGAAGGCTCCATGTTCGTCGCGGCGCGCGAAGGATACCTGCACCGCATCCTGGGCTGGCTCCAGGACGACGCGCTCGTGGAGCCCGCCTACCGGGATCTCCTGGTGCGCGGACGCCGGGACGCGGGCGAGGGGCGCTCGCTCACCGCGGCGTGGCTGCGCGTGGAGGACCACGTCTTCTACGAGGACGGCATCGAGTCCCACTTCGTGGACGCGGACTACACCGACCACCACGCGTGGGTGAACCTGGACTGGCTGGCCGCGCCGGACGTGGCGCTGCGCGGGACCGTGTTCGGCTCGGGATCGGCGCAGGCGCGCCGCCTGTCCGGAGCCCGTCGCGACGATCGCCGGTCGTGGCGTGCGGGCGGGCGGGCGGAGGCGACGCTGCAGCGCGGCGCGCACCGGTGGACGGCGGGGATGGAGGCGGAGCGGGAGTGGGTGGACGCCGACCTGGCCGGCGGACCGGTCGTGCGCATCTCGGCGGACGGGCGGGTCTTCCGCGAGGAGGTGCTGGACGCACGCATCGAGTCCCGCACGGATCGTGCGGCGGTCTGGCTCGAGGACGAGTGGTCGCCGCATGCGGACGTGTCGGTCGGTCTGGGGATGCGGGGCGCGCACGATACCGTCACGCGCGAGGTCGGCGTGTCGCCGCGCGCGGCCGCGGCGTGGCGACTGCCGCGGCAGTGGATGGTGCGGGCGGCATGGGGCTGGCACGAGCAGCCGCCGCGCGGCCTCGTCACCGGCGACGACAACGTGCTCGTGCTCAGCGAGCGGATGCAGCGGTCGGACCACACCGTGCTCGGCGTGGAAAAGCGCGTGGGCGCGCTGGCGCTCGGCGTGGAGGCGTGGCAGAAGCGCTTCCATCCGGTCGACGGGGTGGTCTCGCGGACGGTGGACGGCGTCGCGCAGAGCCGCGTGATCCGTGCCGGACGTTCGGCGGGGCTGGACGTCTCCGTGCGGCGCGAAGGCCCGTCGTCGAACTGGTGGGCGGCGTACACGCTGGGCCGCTCCGAGTGGAGCGACGGCCGGCAGACGTACCGCCGCGACTTCGACGCCCTGCACACGCTGGCCCTGTCCAACACCTACCGGTTCGCGCGGGACTGGGACGTGGGCGTCTCCTACCGGTTCCGCACCGGGACGCCCTACACCGTGCAGACCTGGCGGCACGAGGGCAGCGGCGAGTGGGTGCTGAACGAGGGACCGCCGAACGCGGCGCGCCTGCCGGACTATCACCGGCTCGACGTCCGCGTCCGCCGGCACTTCCGCCTCGCCGGCTGCGAGGCGTCGGTGTGGGGGGAAGCGCTCAACCTCACGAACCACGACAACGTGCTGTGGTACGGGTGGCGGCTCCTCGACGCCGACGGCTCCGCCCGCGACGACGCGGAGCGCGTGACGCGCACCGGCGTGCCCGGGATCCCCTCCGTGGGCATGGAAGTCCGCTTCTAGGGTTCGCGTTCCGGAAGTCGTCCGACTTCCGGAACGCGACCCTGGCGGCTCATTCCGCATCGCGCCTCCGGACCGCCTCCTCCTCCAGCACCTGCTGCCAGGCGCGTCCGACCTGCCGCCAGTCGCGGCGCTGTTCCGCGTCCGGGCGGCTGAGTCGCGCGCGCGGCGTGACGTGGTACAGCGGGTGGACGAGGAACCCCGACGTGCGGTGCGTGGTGCCGACGGACTCGGGGAAGCGCAGGGCGGCCAGCGCCGGCTCCTCCGGCAGCGCCCAGCGGAGCGAGCGCAGGGCCGCCTTCCCCATCGGGATCACCAGGCGCGGCGCGGAGACGCGGATCAGCTCGCGCACGTGGACCGCGCACTCGCGCAGGCACGTGGCGGAGCCGACGGCGGACTCCAGCCGCCGGCTGGCGGGGCGGCACAGGATGGCGGCACCCACGAGCACGACCTCCGGGGGGATTCCGGCGTCCTTCAGTCGTTCGGACAGGAAGCGCGTTCCCGGATCGTCCGTGTCCGGCCCGAGGCGCTCCTCCGCGGCGAGCACGCCGCGCGGCGGTCGCTCCCCGAGCACGAGCACCCGCGCCGGCAACGGCGGCCGCGCGAACCGCACCGTGTGCCGGCGCTCCGGGCCGAAGCATCGCTCGCACAGCGCCACGGCGGACTCCAGTCCCGCGAGCTCCTGCCTCATGAGAAGGGCCCGGGGGTGGGGTCGTCCGCGGCGGCATCCTCGTCCTCCGGATCCCAGGGAGCGAAGCGGCGCCCGCCCGCGAGATCCAGCGACACCTCGATCCGCCGGTCCAGGAGCGCGATGCGCCGGAGCAGGGACCCCGGCGGCCCCTCGCGCGCCTCCGCGGGGACGGGGATGCCGAGACTCTCGCAGGCCCGCAGGCGGCGGCTGTACAAGCGCTCCAGCGCCCGCGCGGGGGTCTCCGGGGCCGCGCGCTTCGGCCGCGCCGCCGGGCGCGGGCGGCTCGCCGCCCGTCCCGGGCCGGCAGCCGCTCTCGGTCGACGTGTTCCCATCTCCTGCACTCCTTGCCCGGGGAGGAGGACCGCCCTTCGCGGCGCGCCGCGTGAACTCCCGGCGACGCGCGACGCGCCCGGCGTTGCCACCGCCGCGCCGCCCGCCGCCTGCGGGACCTCCGCCGGCCGCCGCGATTCGCTCCGGGAAGCAGCAGCAGGAGTCGTGCCGCGCGAAGGGGTGGTCCGCCGCGCCATCGCGTGCGATGCTGCGGTCATGAGCGGACTTCTCGAACTGGACGCGGGACCCGCGGTCGCGGGCGGCCGCTGCCTCGCGCGCGCCGACGGCAAGGTGATCCTCGTGGCGGGCGCGCTGCCCGGCGAGCGCGTGCGCGCGCGCGTGACCCGGGACGAGAAGAAGTGGGCGGAGGCCGAGGCGGTGGAGGTCGTGACCGCGTCGGCGGAGCGCCGCGTGCCGCCTTGCCCGCACGCGGCGGAGTGCGGGGGCTGCGACCTGCAGCACGCGTCGCGCGCCGTGCAGCGCGCGATGAAGCGGGACATCGTGCGCGACGCCTTCCGCCGCATCGGCCGGTTGGACGTGGACGCGCGGCTCGAGGGCCCGGACGAGCTCGGCGACGAATTCCGCACCCGCAACCGCATCGCCCTGTCGTATGCGCCGACCGGCGCGCCCGGGCTGAAGCGCCGCGGATCCCACGAGGTCGTGGCCATCGACGGGTGCCTGCAGGTCCCGGCGGCGTTCGACGAGGTGCTCCTCCCGTGGCTTCGCCTGCAGCCGCCCGTGCGGCGCACGTCGTTGCGGTTCGCCACGGACGGCAGCGTGATCGTGCTGTTCGAGACGGGGGATCGGCCGAATCCGCGCGATGCGAAGCGGCTGGCGAAGATCCTGCAGGCGTCCCGCCGGCCCGACCTGATCGCGGGCATCCTCGTGGACGGGATGCCCGTGCTCGGCCGCCGGGAGATGCGTTACCGCGTGGGCGAGGCCGAGCTGTCGGCGGACGCCACGTCGTTCTTCCAGGGCACGGCCGTCGGGGCGCGCGCGCTCGTGCGGACGGTGGAGGAGTACCTGGAGGGCGACCACGTCGGTCTTCTGCTGGACGTGTACGCCGGCGTGGGCCTGTTCGCCGCCACCGTGGGCCGCGGATTCGATCGCGTGGTCGCCGGGGAGTCCGACGGTCGCGCCGTGCGCCTCCTCGCGCAGAACCTGCGCGACGCCGGGATCGACGGCGAGGCGCGCGCCGAGCGGGCGGAGTACACGCTCGCGGCGGTCCCGCGCGCGGAGCGCGAGACCGTGCTCCTGGACCCTCCCCGGATCGGGATGGCGAAGGAGGTGCGCCGCAGCCTGATCGTGCGGGCGCCGCGCCGCATCCTCTCCGTCTCGTGCGACCCGGCGACCGGCGCCCGCGACATCGCGGAGCTCGTGCAGGCCGGATGGCGGCTGAAGCGGCTGCGCGCCCTGGACCTCTTCCCGACCACGGGACACGTGGAGACGGTGGCGCTGCTCCTCCGCGGCGAGGACTGAGCGACCGGCCGGGGACCCGGTGGCCTGAGCGGGGACCGGGCGAACGGGGACCGGGCCGCCTGAACGGGGACCGGGCGGCCCGGGCCGGGCCCGCTGCGAAAATCCTCAAGTCCTGCCGCGGATCCTGCCGATGCTCCGGTGTCCTGCCGCGCGTCCTCGCGCGCAGGGCCGGAGCGGAGGATGGGAGGAACACCGCGCCTCCGGGCACGGTGGGTGGATGGGTTCCGGGAGACCGCTCCGGCCCGCGCACGAGGGCGCCGCGTCGCGCGGCGCCGCCGCGGCGATCGCGCCCTTCCCCGGGAATACGCCTGCCGCCGGATCCCGCGTCGCGGATCCTCGCCGCTCGCCGTCCGTGACCTGCAGGGGATCCGTGACCCGCGCCCGCTCGCTCATCCGTCCCGATCCGCGCCGCGACCTCCGCGCCATCTTCTCGGAGGGCGTGGCGTTCAGCGTCATGGTGGGCGTCGGGGAGGCCTACATCCCCGCCTTCGTGCTCGCGCTGGGCATGGGCGAGGTCGCCTCCGGCCTGGTGGCCACCGTGCCGCTGCTCGCCGGCGGTCTCCTGCAGATGGCGGCGCCGTGGGGCGTGCGGCGCGTGGGTTCGCCGCGGAAGTGGGCGCTGCTGGGCGCGTCCGTGCAGGCCGCCAGCTTCCTTCCGCTGGCGCTCGGCGGCTGGCTCGGCGGGATCCCGGGCGCGCTCGTGTTCCTCGCGGCCACGGTGTACTGGGGCTCGGGCATGGCCATCGGGCCCGCGTGGAACGTGTGGGTCGAGCGCCTGGTCCCCCCGGTCCTGCGCCAGCGCTACTTCGCGCGCCGTGCCAGCGCCGCGCAGATGGGCGTGCTGGGTGGGCTGGTCGCGGGCGGGTTCCTCCTGCAAGGCGCGTCGTCGGCCGGTCGCGAGCTGGCGGGGTTCGGCCTGCTCTTCCTGATCGCCGCGATCAGCCGCGCGTACTCGGTGCGCTTCTTCCTGCAGCAGAGCGACGTGAAGCCCGGCAGCTTCGCGGTGGCCGGCGTTCCGGCCATGCGGCTCGTGCGGCATCCGCCGCGCGGCGCCGGCGCGAGGCTGCTCACGTACATGCTCGTGCTCATGTGCACCGTGATGGTCGCGGGCCCGTTCTTCTCGGCCTACATGCTGCGCCAGCTCGGGCTCCCCTACTGGACGTACATGGCGATCACCGGGACGGCGATGGCCGCGAAGGTCCTCGTGCTGCCGTTCATGGGAGCGCTGGCGCGCCGCTGGGGGCTGCTCGGCCTGCTGCGGATCTCCTGGGTGGGAATCGCGCCGATGGCGGCGCTGTGGCTCGTGTCCGAGCGCGTGGACGTGCTGATCGCCCTGCAGATCGTCTCGGGCGTGGCGTGGGCGGCGCACGAGTACGCCACGTTCCTGCTGCTGTTCGACACCATCCGCGCCGAGCAGCGCACGACCGTGCTCACCGCCTTCAACCTGGGCAACGCGATCGCGCAGGTGGCCGGGTCGCTGCTGGGCGGCTGGTTCTTCCAGGAGTTCGGCGGAGGTCTCTCCGGCTACCGCGCGCTGTTCGCCCTCAGCTCGGTGCTGCGCGGCGGTTGCCTCCTGCTGCTGTTGCGCGTGGAGGACGGGCGCGTGCCGAGCGTGAAGCCGGTCTTCCGGTTCAACGCCGTGCGTCCCGCGATCGGCCTCGTGCTGCGGCCGGTGCTGGCCACCGTGCGCCCCGCGCGCCGGCGGAGCGGGGGCCGGACGCACGCCCCCCCCGAGGCGGAGGCGTGGGGACCGGACGAGGCCGAGGCGGGATCCCGCGAGACGCGCTGAGGTCCGCGCTCACGCGCGGCGGCGGGCCCGGAGGTTCAGGGTCTCGACGAGGAGGGAGAACGCCAGCGCGAAGTAGATGTAGCCGCGCGGGACGTGGTGCCCGAGCCCGTCGGCGACCAGCATGACGCCGATGAGCAGCAGGAAGCTCAGGGCCAGCATCTTCACCGTGGGGTGGGCCTCCACGAAGTCGCCCACCGGCCCCGCGATCACGAGCATCAGCCCCACCGACACGACGATGGCCAGCACCATCACGGCCGTGTGCTCGGCCATGCCGATCGCGGTGATCACGGAGTCCAGCGAGAAGACCATGTCCAGCAGGAGGATCTGCGCCAGCGCCGCCGGCATCGTGGCGCGGAGCGGCACGGCGTGCCGCTCGGCCGCGCCCTCCAGCTTGTCGTGGATCTCGTGCACGCCCTTCCAGAGCAGGAAGAGCCCGCCCGCGACCAGGATGAGGTCCCGCCCCGCGAACGCCCGGCCGAGCACCGTGAACAGCGGTTCGGTGAGGCCGAGGACCCAGGAGAGTCCGAGGAGCAGGGCCACGCGCATTCCCATCGCGAGCAGGAGCCCGAGCCGCCGCGCGAGCGCGCGCCGGGCCTCCGGCAGGCGCCCGGTGACCACCGTGATCAGCACGATGTTGTCGATGCCGAGCACCAGCTCCAGGAACGTCAGGGTCACGAGCGCCGTCCAGGCGGACGGATCGTGGATCCAGTTCATCGCGCGGCTCCCGGCCGCCGGGCGGGCCGCGCGATCCGGGGCGTGGGCAGCTCGCCGGGCCCGAGCCGCATCCGCACGCCCCGATCCGGCATCCACCATGCGGGATGCGGGGAGACGGAGGCCACGACGAAGCGGACCCAGGGGACGGTGAGCGGTGACACGGCGCCGGCAGCGGGGCGTGCCGTGGTCCAGGCCCCGGCCCGGCCGATCGCGGTCACGAGGAGCAGGAGGACTCCGGGTCCGGGGCGCACCGGGGGAACTTCCCTCGCCGCGCACGGGGGATCAAGTACGATGTGCGCCGGGATCTTCCGGCGGGAGGGAACTGCGGGCGTGTGCACGGTGACCTGGCTGCGCGAGAAGGAGGGCTACCGGCTCCTGTTCAACCGCGACGAGCTCAAGTCGCGCGCGGAGGCGCGGCCGCCGGAGGTCCGCGCGTCGGGCGGCGCCCGATGGATCGCTCCCGTGGATCCGGACGGCGGCGGAACCTGGCTGGCGACTTCGGAGCGCGGACTCACGATCGGCGTGCTGAACGGGGTTCGCCGGGCCGGCGACGACGCACGGGCCTGGCGCAGCCGCGGCGAGCTGGCGCCGGCTCTCATCGACAGCGCGGATCCCGCCGCCGCGGTCGGGCGTCTGCGGAGCATGGACCTGACGGATTTCCGGCCGTTCCGCCTCCTCGCGATCGGCCCGGCCGAGGGCGCGGTCGTCGCGGAGTGGGACGGCGTCGACCTGACCGTCGATCCGGCGGCGGAGCGGCGCGTGCCCCTGGTGTCCTCGTCCTTCGACGAGACGGCGGTGGGCGCCGCCCGGCGTGACGAGTACGCGCGACGGGTCGGGCCGCATCCCACGGCCGACGCGCTGCGGGCGTACCACCGCAGCACACACGGCGGGCCCAGCGCATACACCGTGGCCATGGAGCGGCCGGAGGCGGCCACGCGTTCGCTCACCGAGGTGTGCGTGGGTCCGGACGAGGTGCGGCAGCGGTATCACGCCGGCCGGCCGGACCGGGCCGCACCCCCGGTGGAGGCGACGCTTCCGCGGACGGCCGCGTCGCGGGAGGGGGCGGCATGAGCGCGCCCGAGCCGGATCGCCCCGGCGAGGCCACGGTGCACCGCTTCCTGGACCGCGAGCGGGACCTCCTCGTCGCGCACGGGGACTTCGGCCCCCTGTTCGCGGCGTACCTGGATCACGCGCGCCGCTGGGACGCCGAACCCGACGGCCTCTCGCAGACGTTCATGCGCCAGGGCCTGGGGGCGGCCGTGCTCCATCTCGCCGCCCGCCCCAAGGGGGAGCTGGTGGCGTGGACCATCCAGATCCACCAGCCGCCCACGAACATCTTCCTCACGGGGGACTCCGCGGAGCACATCGTCACGGGCCGCGTGTTCACGGAGAACGTGCGCCCGTCCGACCACAGCCGCATGTACGTGCAGACGAACCGTCCGGGAGCGCGCACGAGCCGCAGCACGATCGAGGTGTTCGGCCTGGACATCCTCGAGATGTTCGAACGCTTCTACCGCCAGTCCGAGCAGATGCCCGCGCGCTTCTTCGAGATATCCGACGAGCGCTTCCTGATGCTGCAGGCGCTTCCGGACGCGGATGTCGAGGCGCTGGCGAAGCTGTCGCGCGACGAGGCGCTGGGGATCGGCGAGGACGACATGAAGTCCCTCGGCGACACGACGTTCCGGTTCCGCTGCGGCTGCGACCCGGAGCGCATGCTCGAGGTGGTGGAGACGATGTTCCGCGCCGATCCCGAGGAGCTCTTCCGCGGCGACCCCGGCGTGGAGATCTCGTGCCCCCGCTGCGGACGCCGCTGGTGGATCGACCGGACCGAGTACGAGGGTCGGCGTCACCGCCGGTGAGGGGGCGCCGCCTCGCTAGTACGTGCGGTGGTTGAGGAAGCGGACCTCCCCGGGGCCGACCGTCACCGCCTCGAAGGTCACCGTCTCGGTGACGCCGTGGGCGGCGTGGCATTCGAGGGTGAGGTCGTGCGTGCCGGGCGGTACGAACAGTCGCACGACGTGGATCCCGCGGGGGAGCGTGATCCACCCGCGCGTGTCCGCCTTCTCGGTCACCGCCGTGAACAGGTTCGCCAGCAGCCCGGCGGTCTCGCCCTTCCGGTTCTCGATGCCGCGGGTCACGGCGAACTTCGCGAGGCCGCGCAGGATCGTGCGGAACAGGATTCCGCCCATGCGATCCTGCAGCCCGTGGCGCGCAATGGCGTCCAGGTCCTCGACGATCTCCGAGCGCGCCGAGTCCCCCGCCGCGGAGAGGCGGGCCCAGCCGCGCCCGACGGCCGGATCCGGCGGCGGGAAGTCCGGGATCGCGACGCGCAGCAGGTAGTCCAGCTCCGCGTCGTCGTACACCGGGTGCGCGATCACGCGGCCGGACAGCGTGCGCGCGAACATCACGCGATCCGCGCGGTCGTCGTGCTTGAGGATGGGCACGAGGATGTCGCGCTGGACCTTCGCCGGGATGAAGCCCTCCTCCCAGAACACGATCACCTCGCCCTCCCCGCGGATCCGCTCGTCCGGGGGCGGCTCCACGTCCGGCCAGCGCTCCCGCAGCCGCTCGAGGTCGTCCCGGAAGCCCAGGAGCTTCGCCAGCCGCAGCATGTCCCGCTGCAACGCCCGGGGCGCCGGCACGCCGTAGGCCGTCTCGTACGCCACGTACGCGCTGTCGGCAAGGCGCAGCGAGACCCACGCGTCGTTCAGGTCGCCGCCCGCCTCGTACAGGAGCGCGGTCAGGTACTGCGCGAACGCGTCGGTCGAGTACGTGGGCGGATCGTCCTCCGAGTCCGTCCACACCTTGAGCCGGTGGTTGATCTTGCGGCATTCGACCAGCGCGTCGTCGTACCGGCCGAGGTCCACGTAGTTCATCGCCCGGTAGTAGTTCACCAGGACGCGCTCCCACATCTCGCCGCCGTACGGGATGGTCTCGTCGCTGGTGAGGAAGGCCAGGGCCTCCTTCGAGATCGAGCGCGTGTACAGCTCGTCGATCAGGATCTCCGCGGACTCGAACGTCCCGTTGGAGCGCTCCAGGTGTCCGCCCTCGCGCAGGACCAGCCCCAGCTCCATGAGGTAGGGGAGCCCGTCGCCGCCGGGCTTCTTGTCCACGAGGAACGCCTCGGCCGCCGCGGCGTCGCCGCGCGCGAGCGGGTCGCGCACCTCGAGCGCCACGTTCGTGTAGGAGGCGCAGCCTGCAAGCGCGGACGCGGCGGCGATCGCGATCGCCGCCGGTCCGAGGCGCCGGAAGGGCATGCGATCAGCCCGAGTACTTGCTCTTGCCGACGAACTTCTTGATCTTCTTGTCCCCGATCCAGACCTTCTCGTTCGTCTCCACGTTCGTGAGCTCCAGATCGGTCTGGTAGAAGAGGACCTTCTCGCCGCCCTCCTCGTCCGTGATCTGGTTGATCTGGCCCATCATCACGTAGTCCGCGCCGAGCTCCTTCCCGAACTTCTTCACGGTCTCCGGGGTGGCGTTCCCCTGCATCGCCTCGCGCTCGTCGCGGAGGTCCCCGCGGTCCCCCGCGTCCGCGACCACGCGCACGCGCCCGTCCTTGATGAACGCGCGCTCGATGTCCTTGATGAACGTGTCGATCGGGATATGCTCCATGGTCTTGTTGCGGACCACGCCCACGATGACGACCGGGCGGTCCGAGCTCCTCGGGTCCGTCTGGTGCCGGGTGAGCCAGGGCTGGTTCAGGCAGTCGTGGATCATCTCCTCGGCCACGAGGCGGGAGTCCGTGTCGTTCCAGCGGCCGGACAGGTCCACCGTGGTATCCGTGTCGATGCGGGTGACCTGCTTCCCCCCGCAGGCGGGAAGCAGGAGGGCGGCCGCCAGGAGCGGCAGGGCGAGCAGGCGCTTCGTCATCACGTCTCCCCGGGTTTCGCGGATCCTCGCGCAGGGCGGAGGTCGGCGGGACCATACACCGGCCCCGCGGGAGGGGGAAGCGGCGCCCCGCCGCACCGGCGCCCGCGCGAAACCGGCGGAACGCGGGCCTTGAACGGACGGCCGCGGGAGGCGAGAATGCTCCCCTTTGCCCGCACCCCCAGGAAGGGAGCTCGGATGTCCCAGGCGCCCGCCCCGACGGCTCACGCCGTCCCGGCCCGCGACGCGATCGATCCGTCGCGCCGGTGGCGGCTCGACGATCTCTTCCCCGACGCCGCCGCCTGGGAAGCGGAGTTCGCCCGGGTGGAGGCGCGCGTGGCGGAGGTGGCGGCCCGGCGCGACCGGCCCCTGGACGACGAGGCGGCGCTCGCGGAGCTGCTGGAGGCGGACTCGGCCCTCGGGGAGATCCTGGACCGCGTGTACGTCTGGGCGCACCTGAAGCGGGACGAGGACACGCGGGACCCCGATGCCCAGGGGCGGGCGCAGCGCGCGGCGCGGCTCACCACGCGCGCGGCGGAGGCCACCTCCTGGATCGAGCCGTCCATCCTGGCGCTGCCGCGCGAGCGGCTGGCGGCGCTGCGGGACTCCCCCCGGCTGGCCGCCCGCCGGCACTACCTGGACAACCTGCTGCGGACGCAGGAGCACACGCTCACCCCGCGGGAGGAGGAGCTGCTGGCCATGGCCGGGGACGTGGCGCGCATCCCGCGCTCCGCGTTCGGCATGCTCGACGACGCGGACCTCACGTTCCGCCCCGTGCGCGACGAGACGGGCCGCGAGGTGGAGCTGACCAAGGGCCGGTACTCGAAGCTCCTGGAATCCACGGACCGGCGCGTCCGCCGCGACGCGTGGAGTTCCCTCCTGGAGGGCTACGAGAAGCACCGGAACACCATCGCGGCGCTCCTGGCCGGCAGCGTCGCGAAGGACGTGTTCTTCGCGCGGGCGCGGCGCTACGGTTCCAGCCTGGAGGCGGCGCTCCACCCGGGCAACATCCCGCTGGAGGTCTTCCACGGCCTGGTCCGGGCGGTGGACGAGCGGCGCGCGCGCATCCACCGCGCCACGTCGCTGCGGCGGCGGCTGCTGGGCCTGGAGACGCTGGAGGTGTACGATCTGTACGTCCCCATCGGCTCGGCGCCCTCGCCGGAGTTCCGCTACGAGCAGGCCCGCGACATGCTGCTGGAGGGGCTGTCCGTGCTCGGCGGCGAGTACGTGGACGCGCTGCGCCGCGCCTTCGCCGGGTCGTGGATCGACGTCTTCGAGTCCAGGGGGAAGCGCTCCGGCGCGTACTCGTGGGGCGCGTACGGCGCGCATCCCTACGTGCTCATGAACTGGCAGGGCACGCTGGACCACGTGTTCACGCTCGCGCACGAGATGGGGCACGCGCTGCACTCGCACTTCACCGACGCGGCGCAGCCGTACCACGCGTCACACTACCCCATCTTCCTGGCCGAGGTCGCCTCCACCACGAACGAGGCCATCCTGATGGAGCACCTGCTCGCCACGACGCAGGATCCGCAGCTCAAGCTCGCGCTCCTGAACCAGGCGATCGACCAGATCCGCGGCACGTTCGTGACCCAGGTGATGTTCGCCGACTTCGAGCACCGCCTGCACGGGATGGCGGAGCGGGGCGAGGCGCTGACCGCGGACTCCATCGGCGAGGTCTACCGGGGCGTCTTCACGCGCACGCTCGGTCCCGAGCTGCACTTCCCGGACCGCGCGGCCATGGGCTGGGCGCGCATCCCGCACTTCTACAACGCCTACTACGTGTACCAGTACGCCACGGGGTACGCCTCCGCCATCGCGCTGTCGCGGCGCGTGATGGGCGGCGGCGAGGCCGAGCGCCGCGCCTACCTCGGGTTCCTCTCCGCGGGGAACTCGGACTATCCCATCGAGATCCTGAAGCGGGCCGGCGTGGACCTCACGCGCCCCGACGCCCTGCACGACACGTTCGAGCTGCTCGACTCCCTCCTCGACCGGCTCGAGGACCACGTGGCCACGTACGACCTCGCGCGGAACGAGGCCGCGCCCCTCGAAGGAGACTCCACTTGACGTCGCACACCGATCTGCTGAGCCGCATCCGCAAGAGCAACCTCGACGAGGTCGAGACCGCCTGGAACAGCCGCATCGCCGAGTCCCCGCGCGACCTGCGGTGGTTCTTCGACGTCGCCCGCGAGATGCGCGCGGTGAAGGCGCACGTCCGCATGGCCGAGCTGATGCTGCTGCTCGTGGACGCGCTCGCGGTGGACGATGAGTGGGAGGGCGCGTTCGACGCCCTGCACGAGGCGCTGGATCTCGTTCCCCGGAACAAGGAGGTCCGCGCGAAGGCCCTGGACGCGGTCCGGAACCGCTACGCGGACCGCCCCGGGCTGGACGACATCATCGCGTTCTACGACCTCGAGAACGCGGAGGACCCGGTCCGGGCCTTCGATCGCCTGCGGGCCTGGCTGCGCTTCGGCCCGGGCGAGGGCTTCTGGCTGTTCGGCCGCGGACTCGGCAAGGTCTCGGACGTGAACCTCGCCCTGCAGAGGATCGAGATCCGCTTCGAGAAGGCGGCGCCGCTGGTCATGCGGGCGGACGAGGCGTTGCGCCTGCTCACGTGGATCCCGGGGGAGCACTTCATGATGCGCCGGCTGGGGGACCCGGCCGGCGTGGCCGCGGAGGCGCAGGCCGACCCCGGCAGCTTCGTGCACGACATCTTCCGGTGCTTCCGCCGGCCGCTCACCGCGGCCGAGATCAAGGAGTGCATGACCGGGGTCGTGGAGGGCTCGAAGTGGACCTCATGGTGGAACCGGGCGCGCGCGCACCCGCAGCTCCTCGCCAGCCCGCGGAAGCGCGGCGCGATGGAGTGGTCCGAGTCCGCGGAGACCGCCGACAAGGCGGTGCTGGCGGACTTCGAGGCGGCGGGGAACGAGGCGCGGCTGGATCTGGCGCGGAAGCACGCGAAGCGCGGCGGCGAGGTGCGGGACCGGATGCTGGCCCGCCTCGATGACGAGATGGAGCGGCTGATGGAGCGCGAGGGCCGGTCCCCCCGGGCGGTGGAGCTGCATTTCGTGCTCGAGGAGCTGGGCGCCCTGCGGGAGCCGCCGCTCCTCGACGTGGACTCGGTGCTGGCGGGGGAGGACGCGGCGGGCATCGTCACCGGCGTGTCGGACCGGCGCTTCCGCGAGAAGCTGTACCGGCGCGTGCGCGGCGTGCGCGAGGACTGGTGCGACGTGTACCGGGCCGCGTTCCTGGAGGAGAGCGACCAGCGCCTCCTGTCGCTGCTGTACGAGGAGGTGCTGGCCGCGGGACCCGCCGGCGTGGCGGAGCGTCTCGTCGCGGAGATCGTCACGAACCCGCGCAAGGCGCCGCGCGCGTTCGTGTGGATCTCGCGCAACTGCACGGTGCGCGAGGAGCTGCGGCCGCGGGCGAACCTGTCGCTGCTGACGAAGGTGGTGGACGCGCTCGACGGAACGGAGTTCAAGGAGCTGCGCGCCGCGCTGCGCGAGCACTTCGAGGAGGGCGGCCTCGCCTTCCTCGTGTTCGAGGGGCTGGACCTGGACGGCGCGGAGCGGCTGCTGAACCTCCTGGACGCGTCGAGCCTGGAGGAGCACCGGAAGGTGGAGGTGCGCCGCGCCATCTTCCGCCGCTACCCGCACATCCGGAAGCGCGCGGACGACGACGTGCTGCCCGCCACGATCGAGTCGGTGGAGGCGAAGCGACGGGAGCTGGAGCAGCTCGTGAAGGTGGAGATCCCGCAGAACGCCGAGGCCATCCGGGTGGCGCGCGAGTTCGGGGACCTCCGGGAGAACTTCGAGTACCACGCGGCGCGCGCGAAGCACGAGGTCCTCGGCGCCCGCGCGGCCCGGCTCCACTCCGAACTGGCCAAGGTCCGGGTGCTGGATCCCGAGTCGGTGGACCTGACCCGGGTGTCGGTGGGCACCCGGTTCGATCTGCTGCCGGTCGCCGGCGGCGGCGCCCGACGCATCACGATCCTCGGGCCCTGGGAGTCCGACCCCGACCAGGGGATCTACTCCCACCAGTCGGAGTTCGCCCGCGAACTCCTGGGCCTGGCGGAGGGGGACGTGGTGACGGTGGAGGACCGGGAGTACCGCGTCGGGGCCCTGCGGCCCTGGACCGCGCCGGGTGCGCCGGGGACCGCGGCGCCGTCCCCGGCGCCCTGACCCGGCGCCCTGACCGGCGCCCGCGCGTCACGGCCGCCCGCCGCGGGCGGCGCTGCGGTCCGCCCGGTCCCGCGGCCGGGCGAGGCGCGCCGGCGGCAATGGTCCCGGACCCTTACCGCGCCGGCCCCCGCTTTGGGGTCGGATGGCCTTTTGTGCTAGGCTCGACCCCGAGTGGCGCCCGGCGCGACCCCCCCCCAAAGCCGCGCGCGCGTTTCCCCTTTCCGGCCCGCCCGGAGGTGGCTCCGCCATGACCCGAACCCAACGACCTCTTTTTCGCCTTGTCGCCGCGTCGTTCGCGCTCGCGGGCTGGCTCGCGTTCGGAACCGCCCTGCCGGTCGCCACCGCGTGGGCCGCTCCCGAGCCGTCCACCGACGCGCGCGAGGTGCTGGACTGGATCGCGACGATGGACGCCTTCTACGAGGCGAATCCCGAGCTGAAGACCACGCCCGGCAGCGGCTGGAAGCCGTTCAACCGGATCAAGTGGCACACGATGCGGACCATGCAGGACGGCGAGTTCCCGCCGCTGGAGGCCCGCGCGAACGCCTGGCGCGTGAAGCAGCAGCGCATGGCGCAGCTCACGCCGCGCGCCACCTGGTTCTCGCTCGGCCCGACGAACGTCGCCGGCCGCATCCTCGCCATGGACTTCCATCCCACGGATCCGGACATCTGCTACGTGGGAGCCGCGAACGGCGGCGTCTGGAAGACGACGGACGGCGGCGCGTCGTGGACGCCCATGAGCGACGAGCTCCTGAGCATCGCCGTGGGCGGCCTCGCCCTCAGCCGGAACGACCCGAACATCGTCGTCATCGGGACCGGGGAGGGCACGAACAACATCGACCGCGTGGGCGGCGTCGGCATCCTGCGCTCGACGGACGCCGGGAACACGTGGAACTCCACGAGCCTGTCGTACGGCGTCTCGTCCGGACACGGCTTCCACGTGATCCGCACGAACCCGCTCAACGGCACGATGCTTGCCGGCGCCTCCGACGGCCTGTACCGCTCCACGGACGACGGCGCCACCTGGACCGACGTCCGTCCCACGGACAAGAACGACTACTACGACGTGCAGTGGCGCCCGGGCGACGCGAACAAGGTGTTCGCCGCGAAGGGCAGCGCCGGCAGCGGGAACAACGTGAAGGTCTCCACGAACGACGGGCAGACCTGGACGTTCTCCGGCACCGGCCAGCCGCTCGAGTTCCAGGTCGGCAAGACGAAGATCGGCATGTCGGCCGCCAACCCGGATTACATCTACGCCGTCTACGCGAACAAGGGCGACGGCACCACGCTCGGCGTGTACCGCTCGACGGACAGCGGCGCCACGTGGACCGCGCGCAACACCGCCCTGAACATGACCGGCGCGCAGGGCTGGTACAACCTCACCTGCCAAGTGGACCCCGACAACGCGGAGACCGTCATCATCGGCGGCGTCTCGCTGTACCGCTCCACGAACGGCGGCACGAGCTACAGCGTGGTCGGCTCCGGCGAGGTCCACGTCGACCACCACGCCATCCAGTACGAGCCGGGCAGCACCACGAACGTGTGGGTGGGTTCGGACGGCGGCGTGTGGAAGTCCACGAACGACGGCGCGAGCTGGCCGTCCTCGCTGGACCTGAACAACGGCCTCGTGACCTACCAGTTCTACGACATCTGCGTGAACAACGGCCCGGCGCCGTACTACATCATGGGCGGCACGCAGGACCAGGGCACGGACAAGTGGCCCGGGGGCACGTCCTGGCTGGAAGGCCTCGGCGGCGACGGGATGGTGTGCAACATCAACCCGAACAACGGGACCACCGTGTACGCCGAGCGCCAGCAGGGGATCCACTACAAGAGCCTGAACTCGGGCTCGACGTTCTCCCAGATCACGAACGGCATCACGGGCACGGGGGCGTGGGTGACCCCGGTGGCCGAGCGCGCCGACATCGGCAACATCCTCTTCACCACCACGAACAACGGTACGTTCCGCACGACCGACGGCGGCTCGAACTGGTCGCTCGTGGATGCCATCACCGCCAGCTGGATCGACGTGAGCGAGGCGAACGGGGACCACGTGTGGAAGTCCTCCGGCATCTCGGTGCGCTACTCCACCGACAACGGGGACACGTGGCAGACGGCGGCGCCGTTCGGGTTCAGCACCTCCGGCATCGCGAAGGTCCTGTGCCACCCCACGGACACGAACACCGTGTTCACGTGCTTCGGCGGCTACGGCACGGGCGCCAAGGTGGCTCGCACCACCGACGCCGGCGCGTCGTGGCACGACGTGACCGGCGACCTGCCGATCCAGCCGTGCAACGCCATCGAGGTCAACCCGTCGAACCCGAACCAGTGGTTCGTCGGGACGGACACGGGCGTGTGGGCCTCGGAGAACGGCGGCGTGAACTGGGTGCCGTTCGAGGACGGGCTGCCGAACTCGGTGGTCCTGGACCTCGAGATCCAGAACTCGCTGCAGAAGCTGGTGGCCGGCACGCACGGCCGCGGCGCCTGGGAGATCGACATCCCGGCGAGCATCGGGACCGACGTGGCGGTGGCGGTGACGCCGGTGCCGCGGAACCTCCTGCTCGACGCGCCGTTCCCGAACCCGGTGCAGGGCGAGACGATGTTCCGCTTCGCGGCGAAGTCGGATGCGAAGGTGAGCCTCGTGGTGTACGACATCCGGGGTCGCGTGGTGAGCGACCTCGCGGATTTCGCGAACGGCGACGGCATCGTCCGCTCCATGCCGTGGTACACGGATGACGTTCCCAGCGGCGTGTACTTCGCCGTCCTGAGCGCGGGCACGGAGAGCGTGTCGCGCAAGGTGGTCGTCACGAAGTAGGCCGGAGCGACGCCGGCCGGATGGTCCCGGGGGGGGGGGCCCCCCCCCCGCCCCCCCCCGGGGGGGGGGGGGGGGGGGGGTGGGCCCCCCCCCCCCCCCCCGCGGCCCCCCGGGGGGCCCCCCCCCCCCCCGCGC
>CAYYFX010000013.1:44316-54442 GCA_964471155.1 uncultured Gemmatimonadota bacterium
TCGTCACGATGTAGGCCGGAGCGACGCCGGCCGGATGGGCCCGCGCGGCGCGCCGACCCCGGCGCTCCGCGCTTCGTTCGGGGGGGAGGCGTTGAGGCACGCCCGCGCACGCCGGTCGGCCCTCGGGGCCGCGCTCGCCGCCGCGGCGCTGGGCGCGGCGTGCGCTCCGCCGGGATCGGGGTCCGCGGCGCCGAGCGTCCTGCTGGTCACGGTGGACACGCTGCGCGCGGACCACCTCGGCGCCTTCGGGGACCCGCGCGGCGCGTCCCCCGGGATCGACCGGCTGCTCCGCGGCGCCGCAGGCTTCGAGCAGGCCTTCGTCCCCCGCGGGCAGACCTGGCCCTCGCTCGCCACCCTGATGACGTCGCTGCCGCCGGCGGCGCACGGCGTCCGCAAGAACGGGCAGGCGATGAACGAGGGCTGCACCGCGCTGGCGGACGTGCTGCGCGCGCGCGGGTACCGCACGGCCGCGTTCCTGTCGAACGCGGGCAAGGCGACGTGGAGCGGCTTCGAGGAGGTGACGGACCTCCGCGACCTGGACCTTCCCGTCGTGGCCCGGGCGAAGGGTTGGCTGCGCGGCGCGGCGCCGGGACCGTTCCTGCTGTGGGTGCACCTGTTCTCGCCGCACGCGCCGTACGCGGCCCCGGCGCCGCTGACCACGCGGTTCGATCCCGGCTACCGGGGCGCCGAGGACGGCAGCCTCGCGCGCATCCGGGCCATCGAGCGCGGCGGCTCTCCGCTCCCGCCGGAGGACGCCCGCCACCTGGTCGCCCGGTACGACGCCGAGGTCTCCTGGGTGGACGCCCGCGTGGACGATCTCGTGCGCACGCTCGACGAGCTGGGGATCGCGGAGCGGACGCTGGTGGTCTTCGCGGCCGATCACGGCGAGGAGCTGGGGGCGCGGCAGGCGTACTTCTCGCACTCCGCCTCGATCTACGACACCGTGCTGCGGGTGCCGCTGGCGTTCCGCCTGCCGGGGCGCCTCCCGCCGCGGACGATCCCGCACGCGCCGGCGGAGATCATGGACGCCGCGCCGACGGTCCTGTCCCTGCTCGGGATCGAGCCGCCGGTGGCATGGGAGGGCCGCGACCTGGCTCCGGTGCTGGCCGGCGCGCCCCCCGACACGGCGCACGCCGCCTTCGCGGAGCTGGAGGATCGCGTCGTGTCGATCCGGACGGCGCGCTGGCGCTACCTCCGCAACCCGGACGGGTTCGACTTCCCCCTGGAGGGCGGCGGCGCGTTCCGCCTGGAGCGCGGCGCGCTGTTCGACCATGAGGTCGATCCCGCGGAACGGCGCGACGTGTCCTCCGCCCGCCCCGACGTGGTGCGGGCGCTGCGCGAGCGCACGGAGGCGTGGATGACGGCGCACGCGTGGGAGGAGGCCAGCCGCCGGCACGCGGGGCGCACCGTGCCGGACGCCGTGCGGCGCGAGCTGGAGGCGCTCGGCTACGTGCACTGAGGCCGGCGCGCGCCGGGGCGGCGGATCCGCCTTTACAGCGCGGCGGCGTCCGCTAGGATGGCGCCGCCGGCACGGGCCGGCGCGGACTCCACGCGGGTGAGGGGCGGACGGGATGCGCTTCGATCGATCGCCGGCGTCGCGGCGGCCGCCGGGCCGCCGGCGGAACGTGCGCCGCTCTCCCGCTCCCGCGCGCGGCCGGGCCACCCTGCGCGGCATCGCCGTCCTCGCCGGGCTCGTCGTCCTGATCGCGGCCGGGCAGGGGCTCTGGCGCGCCGCGCAGTCGAGCGGCACATGGCGGGCGTCGGACCCCGCGCCCACCGTCGTGCGCAGCGCCGTCCAGCCGCTGCGCCTCCGCCCGCTGCCGTGCACGTCCGCGCTGCTGGTCGAGGCGGAGACCGGGGCCGTGCTGTACGCGCAGAACCCGGACGAGGTGCGCGGTCCGGCGTCGCTCGTCAAGATGATGCTCCTCGTGCTCGCCTACGAGGCGCTGGATCGCGGCGAGCTCGAGCCGGGCACGAAGGTGCGGACCTCCCGCAACGCCGCCACGATGGGCGGCTCGCAGGTCTTCCTCGCCGAGGGCGAGACCCGCACCGTGGCGGATCTGCTGGACGCCATCTCCATGGCGTCCGCCAACGACGCGGCCATGGCGCTGGCGGAGCACATGGCGGGCACGGAGGCCGCGTTCGTGAAGCGGATGAACACCCGCGCGCGCGAGCTCGGCTGCACCGCCACGCGCTTCGCGAACGTGCACGGCCTGGACCTGAAGGGGCAGCGCTCCGTCACGACGGCCCGGGATCTCGCGCGCATCGCGCGCGAGCTCGTCCGGCATCCGCGGGCGCTGGAGGTCTCGGGCACGCGGCGCAAGCCGTTCCGCGGGGAGGACTTCTGGCTCGACAACACGAACCACCTCCTGGGGCGCTTCGACGGCCTGGACGGCCTCAAGACCGGATGGACGCCGCGCGCGGGCGGCTGCTTCGTCGCCACGGCGAAGCGGGACGGCGTGCGCCTGATCGGCGTCGTGCTGGCGGCCGGCGGCGGGCGCTCGCGCTTCCGCGTGGCCGCACAGCTCCTCGAGGCGGGCTACGCCGTGAAGCCGTCCTGGCACGACGCGGTCCGCGCCGGCGACGTGCTGGAGGACGTGGGTCGGATCCCCGAGGTCCCCGGCGGCGAGGCGTCGCGCCTGGCCGTCGCGGCGGGAAACGTGCGCCTGCTCGTGGAGCGCGACCGCGCGGCGGCCGTCACCGCGCGTCTCCGCCGCGCCGATGCGGCCGTGGCGGGCGCCGGCGAGGTTCCGCCGGCGTGGCTGGACTTCCGCCTCGACGGCCGCACCGTGGCCACGATCCCGGCCCGGGCCGGGCGGCGCGGCTGACGGGCGGCTCGTCCCCGGGCCGCCGGGGGAGTACCCTGGGGCATCCACCCCTCGAGCGGAGCCGCCGATGTCCGACACCGCCGCGTCGCCCGCCCCGTCCGGGCTGCGCATCGTCCCGGACATGCCGATCTGCCAGCAGGACCTCCCGCTGGACTGGTACCAGGAGGAGTTCCGCCCGTACGCCGAGGAGTACCTGGCGCTCCCGGATCGGCTTCCCGGCACCGTGATCCCGTGGATGGACCGGTACATCGCGCCGGCGCGCGAGCACTTCGGTCCGTCGCTGCAGCTGCTCGCGCACTACTACATGGGCGGCGAGATCGTGAAGCTGGTGGAGCGCTTCGGCGGGCGCATCGCGGACTCGTACGAGCTGGCGCTCACGACGCGCGAGCGTCCCGAGGCGACGCTGTTCGTGGAGTCCGCGGTGCACTTCATGGCGGAGTCCATCGCGATCCTCGCGCGCCCGGACCAGGCGGTGTGGATCACGAACCCGAAGTCCGGCTGCACCATGGAGATGATGGCGAAGGAGTGGATGGTGGCGCCCGCGTTCGGGGAGCTGCGCGAGCGCTACGGGGACGAGCTCGTCGTCGTCGCGTACATGAACACGTCGGGCCGCGTGA
Organism: uncultured Gemmatimonadota bacterium; assembly: GCA_964471155.1. Classification (GTDB taxonomy): domain Bacteria; phylum ARS69; class ARS69; order ARS69; family ARS69; genus CAYYFX01. The sequence continues at coordinate 47,762 of CAYYFX010000013.1, forward strand.
AGGCGTTCGCCGGGCAGACCGGCGGCGCCGTCTGCACCAGCTCGAACGCGCGCCGCGTGGTGCGGTGGGCGCTGGACGCGGGCAAGCGCGTCTTCTTCGTCCCGGACCGGCACCTCGGCGAGAACGTCGCGGCGGAGGCGGGGCTCGCGGCGGCGGACGTGTTCGTGCGCGAGCGCGCGGACGGCGCGCGGGGCATCGGCTCGTGGAGCCCCGGCGAGGTGGCGCGGCTGGATCGCGCCCGCATGATCCTCTGGGGCGGATACTGCGGCGTGCACACGGTGTTCCGCCCGGAGCACGCGGCGCACTGGAGGGCGCGCGGCTACCGCGTGCTCGTGCACCCGGAGTGCCCGCGCGAGGTCGTGCGCGTCGCGGACGGCGCCGGCAGCACGAAGTACCTCTGGGGGGAGATGCTGGCCGCGCCGCCCGGCGCGAAGCTCGCGATCGCCACCGAGGGGCACTTCGTGCGCAACGCGAGGCAGCAGGCGGCGCTGCGCGGCGTGGAGGTGGTGAACCTGGCCGACGTGCCGGGCGGCGCGGAGATGGGCTGCGGCTGCGCCACGATGTCGCGCAACGACCCGCCGCACCTCGTGGCCCTGCTGGACCTGCTGCGGCAGGGGCGCGCGCCGGAGCTGAACCGCGTGCTCCCGGGCGACGTGGTGAACGAGGCCACCGGATCGCGCGAGCGGCTGGAGCCCGCGGAGCGGGACGCGCTCGCCCGCGACGCCCGCCTCGCGTTGGAGCGGATGATCGCGATCGCGGCGGCCTGACACGGAAGCCCCCCGGTGTCCCCGGGGGGCTTCGCGGTGCGGGGTGCGGCGCCGCCGCTCAGTCCAGCTTCGTGACGTTGCTGGCCTGCAGGCCCTTCGTGCCCTGCACGACCTCGAACGCCACCTTGTCCCCTTCGGCCAGCGTGCGGAACCCGTTCATCTGGATGGCCGTGTGGTGGACGAAGACGTCGTCGCCGTCGTCCGGGGCGATGAAGCCGAAGCCCTTCGACTCGTTGAACCACTTCACGACGCCCTGCGGCATGGTCATCCCTCGCGCGGCTGTCGTCCTTCCCTCCGGGCCGCCTCGGCCGCGGAACGTCGGACGTCCCGAGGGGTCCGGGAACGCGGAAGGGCGGCGGGGCCCCGGCCGCCGGCGACGACGTGCTGGCGCAGGGCGGCCGCGCGCGCATTCCTGGCACCCATCAGGCGCACCGTACCCCGCACGCGCGCGCCGGGTCAAGGCGCACCGGCGCCGTTCCGTCCGCGGCACCGGGCGGCCCGTCGCCTCGTTGACCGCGCGCCCGCGCGGCGCGACGATGGCGGCCCCGCCGCGGAGGAGATCCCGGATGGAACGGGTACGGCGCACGCGACCGGACGGCACGACGAGCTTCGCCCACGTCTCCGGGGAGGGCGGCCTCCCGCTCGTGCTCCTGCACGGGTTCCCGTTCGATCCCACGATGTGGCAGCCGCAGGTGCGTGCGCTGCGGCGCGACGCGCGCCTGCTCGTGCCGGACCTCCTGGGGCTGGGCGCGAGCCGCCTCGCCGCGGGGGCCGCGCCGCGCATGGACGACCACGCGCTCGATATCCTCGACTGGATGGACGAGGCCGGGATCAGCCGGGCGATGGTGGCCGGGCTGTCGATGGGCGGATACGTGTCGTTCGCGCTGTGGCGGCGCGCGCCGGAGCGCATCGCCGCGCTCGTGCTGCTGGACACGAAGGCCGAGGCGGACGGCGAGGAGGCGCGCCGCGGGCGCGTGGCCACGCGCGAGGCCATCGCGTCCGGCGGCATGCCGGCCGTGTGCGAGGGGATGCTGGCGAAGGTGCTCGGCGCGACCACGCACCGGCGCGCCCCCGACGTGGTCGAGCACGTGCGGCGCATGATCCTCGCGTCCGATCCCGCCGGCGCGATGGCGGCCGTGGACGCGCTGCGCGAGCGTCCCGACAGCACGCCCACGCTCGCGACGATCGACGTGCCGGTGACGGTCGTCGTCGGGGAGGAGGACGCGCTGACCCCGCCCGACGTGGCGCGCGCGATGGCGGCGGGGATCCGCGGGGCCTCGCTCGTGACCGTACCGGAGGCGGGTCACGTGAGCTCGCTGGAGGCGCCGGAGCGCGTGACGGACGTGCTGCGGCGAATGCTGCTCGCGACCGGCTGATCAGCGGCGCGGTCGCTCGTAGGCCGTCTCGGACGCGGGCACGTGCAGCGTGCGTACCAGATCCGCGGTGATCTCGAACACCGCGCGATCCTCGAAGAGATCGTTCGCGAATCCCGCGCCCGTGTCGTCCGCGAACTGCTGCACGCCCGCCGACGCGGTGATCCACAGCGACCAGTCGTCGGAGCGCGCCGCCTCCAGGCCCAGCCCGCCGAGGATCGCGCGGTACGGGAGCGTGTCGCGGCCCACGACGCGCTCGCCCCAGGACTCGGCCACGGTGACGGCATTCGCGTACTTCCACCCGTAACGTCCGAGGCGCCCCGTGAGCGCGAGGCTCGCGCCGACCCGCGCCGCGGGGGGCGTGAGCCGGTAGCGCAGGGCGAGGTCGCCGGACCACGCGCGGAAGGAGTGCATCGCGGGGGAGATCTCCTCGGAGAGCCGCGCCGCGGTCCGCTGCGCGCGGATGTCCGCGGTCCAGCGTCCGCCGCCCACCCCAACGAGCAGGCCGCCGCCGCCGTAGCTCTCGATGTGGCGCGCTCCGCCGCCGCCGCCGCCGCCCGTGATCCCGGCGCGGAGCTCGAACGCTCCCGGCTCGCCGGGAGCGGGCGGCACCGGCAGCACCCGCCCGGAGGAGTAGCCCAGGAGCTCGGCGGGCGGCAGCGCCGCGGCGCCGATCGCGCCCGGGTAGAGGATCACCTCGGAGTACACGGGCGGTGCCGGCGGCGGCGCCGCCGGCGGCCCGCTCGTCTCCGGCTCCTCCAGGGCCTCCGGGGCCTTCGCCTTCGACTCCGACGGCGCCGCGCCGCCGACCGGCTGCTGCTCGGCCGGCGGCTTGGCGGCCTGCTTGACCACGTCGCTGAGCTTCGGCTTGTCCGCGCCCGCGGGATGCGCGAACGCGAGGGCCGCGGCCAGCAGGACGAGCGGACCGCGAAGCCGGGCGGAGGGGAGGGATGACCGGGCCGAGGACCGGAGCGAGGACCGGGGCGAAGACCGGGGTGCGAGCCTCATGGCTGCTCCAGCGTAGCACCCGCGGTGACCGGACTCCACCGCAGGATCACGGCGCGATGGTCGGATCCCCAGGGAGGTGCCACCTCCACGCCCGCGACGCGCGCGGCATCGCCGACGAGGATCGTGTCGATCCGCCGTACCGGATCGCGCGAGGGATAGGTGGGCGCGTCCCGCGCCTCCCCCGGATCGCCGGCGGCATCCGTCCAGCCGGCCGCGCGCAGGACGGCGAACGCCCCGGACTCCGGCAGCGCGTTGAAGTCGCCGAGGAGGACCGCATCCGGCGACGCCGGGAAGCGCGCGGTCAAGGCGGCGGCCTGCTGTTCGCGCACGGCGGGATCCCCTTCCCGGTGATGCAGGTGCGTGGCGACCACGACGCGCGGCCCGCGTCCCGGCTCCAGCTCCGCGCGGGTGACCGCCCGCGAGAGGTTCATCGGCGGCGGGAGGGGTGCGGTTTCCGCCGACAGGATGGTCCGACGGGAGAACACCGCGCTTCCCCAGTCGTTCCGCACGGTCGGGCCGGGGACGCCGTGCAGGCCGAGGCGCTCGCGGGACAGCTCGAAGAGGTCGGCGGCGCCGTTGATGAGCCAGCCGCGGCTCACTTCCTGCAGCGCCACCACGTCCGGGCGTGCGGCGCGCAGCCCGTCCATCATGCGGTCGAACGCCCAGCCGCCGCGCTCGTCGAAGCCCGCGTGCAGGTTGAACGTGATCACCACGGGATCGACGGGGTCCGCGGGCGGCGCGGGGGCGCGCGGGGTGCCGCGCGCGACCGGCAGCGCGACGGCGGCGAGGGCCACCCAGGCGAGCGGGCGCACGGGAGGCGCCGGCGACACCGGGGCGGCTCCGGCCGGGGCGAGCGCCGCCAGCGCGAACAGGGCGGCGGCCGCCTGCCAGACGGCGGGTCCGGAGAACGGCAGCGGCAGGTCGTAGCCCGCGTAATGCAGGAACAACAGCACGATCAGCAGGACGGCGCCCAGCCCGGAGGCGGCGTCCGCGCCGCGCCGTGTCGCCGTCGCCGGCGCCATCGCATGCGCGAGCAGGAAGCCCGCGGCCATCTGCGCGATCGCGAGGGCGGCGACACCGGCCACCCCGGACCAGGCCATGCGCGCGAGCGCGACGAGGATCGCGGCGGCGACGAGGCGCGGTGCGATGCCCGGCCAGGCCCGTGCGAGCCGCGGCGCGAGCAGGAACGCGACGGCGAGCCCCGCGGTGACGCACGCTCCGGAGATCGCGGTGACGGCGCCCGTGCGCGCGGAGGCCCGCGCCACGTTGCCCAGGAGCTCGAGCTGCAGCAGGAGGAACGGACCGGCCGCGAAGGCGGCCGCGAAGCCGGGCGGCACCGGCGCCGCGTCGCTCCCGCCGCGCCCGCGGAGCAGCGCCCACGCGAACGCGATCGCGCCGCCTGCGAGGAACCCGGCGGCCAGGTCGGCCCCGCCGCTGCTCCAGTGCAGGTCGCGCGTGCCGGCGGCGGCATGGATGCCCGCGTCGATCGCGGCGCCGAGCAGGATGCCGCCCGCACGATCCGCCGCGGGCGCGGCGAGCAGCACGAGGAACGCGGGCACGGCCGCCGCGGCGATCGCAAGGGAGACGGCGGGATCGCCGCTCCAGAGCTGCAGCGCCGCGCGCAGCCCGCCGAGCGCGAGCAGGGCGAGCGCGAAGCCGTGCGCGCGGCGCGCGAGCCGGGGCACGACGAAACCCGTGGCGAACAGCAGCACGGCCTCGAGGCCGAGCAGCGGGGAGGGCTGGCCGGCACGGTCCTTCAGCACGTACAGCAGCAGCGGGAAGAAGGCGCGCAGCATCTGGAGGCCCAGCACCACGCCGAGCGCGAGCGCGAACCGGGCGATCATGCGGTCGCCGCCGACGTCGCCGGGGGCCGCGTCCGGGGCCCGACCGCGGGGGCGGGACGCCGGGGCGGCGCCCCGGCACTGGGGTTGGAGACCATGCCGGAAGCATCCCCGCGCCCGCCGGTCGAGGCAAGCGCCACCCCCCTTGACACGGACGCCGGGATGCTCTATCCATATATCGTCATTCAGCGATATATGGAGCCGCCATGGACGAGCCCGCCATCCGCACCCTGAAGGCCGCCGGGGACGCCAGCCGGCTCAGGATCCTCCGGATCCTGGGCGTCGGGCCGTTCCACGTGGGGGAACTGCAGGAGATCGTGGGGCTGGGGCAGTCCACGGTGTCCCGGCACCTGAAGGTCCTGGCGGACGCCGGGCTCGTGGAGGTCCGTCGGAAGGGCACCTGGGCCTGGTACTCGCTGCACCCGCGCCGGGACGACTTCCCCGGGCAACTCGTGCGGCTGCTGGTCCACGGGGCGGACGCGAACGGGGACGCCGCGGCCATCCGGGAGGTCCTGGAGCGCCGCCGCCGCACCACGTCCGCGTTCTTCCGGCGCACCGCGCCCGTGTGGGACTCGCTCCGCGACGACACGCTCGGCCCGCCGGGGCACCTGGACGCTCTGGTCGCGCGGCTGTCGCCGGTGGACACCGTGGTGGACCTCGGCACCGGGACCGGCGTCCTGCTGGGACGCCTCGCCAGGGTCGCGAAGCGCGTGATCGGCGTGGACGCCTCCCCGGAGATGCTGGAGCTGGCCGCGGCGCGCGCCGGCTCCGCCGCGGAGCTGCGCCTCGGCGCGCTGGAGCACCTGCCGCTCGGCGACGGCGAGGCCGACGCCGTGGTCGTGAACATGGTGCTGCACCACGTGGCGAACCCGCCCGACGCGCTCCGCGAGATGGGGCGCGGGCTCCGCGCCGGCGGGAAGCTCGTCATCGCCGATCTCGAGGAACACGACCGCGACTCCTTCCGCGACACGCTCGGCGCGCAGTGGCCGGGCTTCCGCGCGGAGGATCTCGCGGGCTGGCTCACCCGGGCGGGCTTCCGGTCCGTCCGTCACGAAACCCTGGACGGCGGGGAAGGTCCCGCCGTGCTGCTCGTCGAAGCCGTTCGCAAGTGAAGTCCGTCCGTTCCACCCTCGCCCAAGGAGAACCCGTGCACACCACCACGAAGCCGGCCTACAAGGTCAAGGACATGGCCCTCGCCGATTGGGGCCGCAAGGAGATCGAGCTCGCCGAGAACGAGATGCCCGGGCTCATGGCGCTGCGGAGGAAGTACGGCGCCACGAAGCCGCTGAAGGGCGCGCGCGTCGCCGGCTGCCTGCACATGACCATCCAGACCGCGGTGCTCATCGAGACGCTGAGGGAGCTGGGCGCCGAGGTGCAGTGGTCGTCGTGCAACATCTTCTCCACGCAGGACCACGCGGCCGCGGCCATCGCCGCCGCCGGCATCCCGGTGTACGCGTGGAAGGGCGAGACGGAAGCCGAGTACGACTGGTGCATCGAGCAGACGCTGGTCTTCCCGGACGGGCAGCCGCTGAACATGATCCTGGATGACGGCGGCGACCTCACGAAGATCGTGCACGACAAGTACCCGGAGATGTTCGAGCACATCCGCGGCATCACCGAGGAGACGACCACCGGCGTTCACCGCCTGTACCGCATGTGGAAGGACGGCACGCTCAAGGCGCCGGCGTTCAA
>CAYYFX010000014.1:0-26389 GCA_964471155.1 uncultured Gemmatimonadota bacterium
CGCGGGCGTTCGAGCACGCACGCCACGCGCCCGAAGGGCGCGGTGCGTTCGCGCGGAGAGGCCCGCGGGAGGGGTACCGGGGCGTCCGGCCCGTCCGGCCGCTCGTCGGCGGACGCCGGGCCTCGCCATCCGGATCGCCCCCCCGCATCACCCGCGGCGGCGGCCCCCCGGCGCACCCTCGCCGGTCCAGACGAGTGTCTCGCGACAGCGGCGGCAGTGGTACGTGGCGTAGCCGCGGCGGATGCGGCGATGCGCGCGCGCGGTGAGGAGGTGGGGCTCCGGGCAGGCGCAGCGGTACGGAACGCGCGCGACGCGGCGCGCCGGGGTCGTCTCGAACGCGTGGCAGGAGCGCGCCTTCGCGCCGAAGAAGGCCATCACGTGCTTCCACTCTTCGCCGTGCGGGCGGCGGCGGCCGGGGAAGACGCGGGCCACCACGAGGTGTGCCACCTCGTGCGGCACGATCTCCGCAAGGAACTCCTCGCCGTGCCGGGCGAGCAGCTCCGCGTTGTACCGGATGGTGTGCGTGCGGCTGCAGGCGTCGCCCGCCACGCGGCCGCGCAGCGCGAAGCTCACGTGCACCGGCCCGGCGGCGGCGGGCCAGCGACCGGCCGCCCGCGCGATCCACTCCTCCGTGGCGCGGCGCGCGGCTTCCAGGTCCGCGGTCCCGGCCCGTGCCGCGGGCGTCCCGAATGTCAGCTCGAGCTGGCGTCCCGCTTCCCGGTTTCCCACATCCCCTCCCCCGGACTCCCTGCCGCCTGCTGCGGGTCGCGCCCCGTCACCGGTACAGGGACTTCACCCGTGCCCATGACGCGGGCTCCACCCCGACCGAGCCCTCGAAACGAGCTTGCCACACGAGTTCCCACGGACACTCGGTTCCTTGCAGGTCGACGATCTCCGCTCCCGGGCACACCGGCACCCCCTCCGAAGCGAACATGAAGGAGTGCGGGAGGCGCGGCGACGGGTAGCAGACCCCGCAGGCCGGAGGCCGGTCGGACCCGCACCGGGGTGATCCCACAAGAGCACGGCCCCTTCCTTGGGATCGGCCCACTCGTGCATGGTCACGGTCAACGCGAATCGGTCAGGAACGGGGATGCCGAACCCGTAGGTCACCCACCCACGTGGGGAGTCCTCCGTGTCGGTCCATGGGACGGACGCGAGCGGCGCTCCCGTCGGGCAGTCCTGGGAGTCCACCGCGTGCACCGCGACGGTTGCGAGGTGGCCGTAGCCCGTGTCGTTGATGTGCACGTACTCCTGGAACAGGTCGCACGCCACGAGCACCGCTCCCGGGTGCGGGCTCTCCACCACGACGCCGAACTGGTCCCCCGGGTACACCGCATCGACCCAGAGCCAGCCGGTGCGGAAGTTGTAGTACGCGACGGTCACGGACGAGGCGCTCGCCCACGGCGCAGCATCCCCGGCCGGGAGCGAAACCCGTTCCAGCCCCCGCGCCGGCAAGGCGCAGAGGAGGGACAGGCCGATCCAGCCCACCAAGGTCTTGCTCACCTCGAATCCCCCTTCCGCGGCCGGCGGGGCGCCCCCCGCCGCATCAGGGACGACTCTGCTCCTTCGGCATGAATGCCTTCAAGAGGTCGATGGGCACCGGGAAGACCACGGTGGAGTTGTTCTCCGCGGCCACCTCCACGAGCGTCCCGAGGAAGCGCAGCTGCAGGGCCGCCGGCTCCCGGCCGATGACCGCGGCCGCCTGTGCGATCTTCTCCGCGGCCTGGAACTCGCCTTCCGCCGTGATGATCTTCGCGCGCCGCTCCCGCTCGGCCTCCGCCTGCCGGGCCATCGCGCGCTGCATCTCCTGTGGAAGGTCCACGTGCTTGATCTCCACCATCGTCACCTTGATGCCCCAGGGATCCGTCTGCCGGTCCAGGATCTGCTGCAGCTGGTGGTTGATCGTCTCGCGGTCCGCCAGGAGCTGGTCCAGCTCGGCCTCGCCCAGCACGGAGCGCAGCGTGGTCTGCGCGAGCTGCGAGGTGGCGTACATGTAGTCCTCCACCTCGACGATCGCACGCGCGGGATCCACCACGCGGAAGTACAGCACCGCGTTCACCTTCACGGAGACGTTGTCGCGCGTGATGATGTCCTGCGGCGGCACGTCGAAGGCCACGGTCCGCAGCCCCACCTTGACCATCTTCTCGACGAACGGGATCAGCAGGATCACGCCCGGTCCGCGCGTTCCCTGCAGCCGGCCTAGACGGAAGATCACCCCGCGCTCGTACTCCCGCAGCACCTTGACCATGTTCGTGAACAGCAGCAGCGCGAAGAAGACGACCGGCAGGAGCCCACCGAACGGCAGCATCACGTCCACCTTTCCGGCCCCGTCCCGGGGCGCGCGAGCGAGGGGCGCGTCCCGGCACTCCCCGGGACGCGGGCACGACCGGCGCTCGTCGCCGGCACGATCAGACCTTCCGGACCTTCAACAGCAGGCCCTCGACCGACAGGACTTCCACCGCGTCGCCCGCCGCGATCGGGGCGTCGCTCACGGCGTTCCAGAGCTCGCCGTGCACGTCCACCGTCCCCTTCGGATCCACGGCCGTCTTCGCCAGGCCCTTCTCCCCCACCATGCCCTCGCGGCCGGTGGTGGGCCGGCGCCGGAGCGTCCGGACGGACAGCCCGGCGGCCACCGCGAACACGAGCCCGGTGGCGATGGCCAGCGGCAGGATGACCTTCAGCGATACGCGGAGCGCGGGCTCCGGCGAGTCGAACAGCATGAGCGCACCGAGCACGACGGCCACGACGCCCCCCACCGACAAGAGACCATGGCTGGGGACCTGCGTCTCGAGCACGAACAGCACGATCCCCAGCAGGAGGAGCAGCCCGCCCGCGAGGTTCAGCGGAAGGGTCTGCAGGGAGTAGAAGCCCAGGATCAGGCACAGCGCCCCGACGACGCCCGGCAGGATGGCGCCCGGGTTCTGCAGCTCGAAGAACAGGCCCCAGACGCCCAGCATCATGAGGATCGTGGCCACGTTCGGGTTCACGAGATACGAGAGCAGGCGGAAGCGCGTACCGATGGGACGCTCCTCCACGCGGGCGCCGGCGAGACGCAGCGTGCGGTCCGTCGAGGCGACGCGGACCACCCGGCCGTCGGCGGCGGCGAGCACTTCCCGCACGTCGTCGGCGACCAGGTCGATCACGCCCTCCGCCAGCGCCTCGGTGTCCGTGACCGAGACGGCCTCGCGGACGGCGCGCTCGGCCCACTCCACGTTCCGCCCGCGGCGCTCGGCGATGGACCGCGCGAACGCGGCCGTGTCCTCGAACATCTTGTTGGCGATCGTGGATCCCGAGTCCGGTTCCGCGCCGCCCATCTGGATGGGCGAGGCCGCCCCGATGTTCGTCCCCGGCGCCATCGCCGCGACGTGCGCCGCCATGGTGATGAACGCCCCGGCGGACGCCGCCCGAGCGCCGGCCGGGGCCACCCAGACGATGACGGGAACCTCGGAGGTCATGAAGTCGGACACGATATCCCGCGTGGCGTCCAGGAGACCGCCGGGGGTGTCCAGCTGGACGAGGAGCGCGGCCGCGTCGCGGTCCCGGGCCTCGTCCAGCGCCTCCCGCAACACGCTGCGCGTGACCGGCGTGATCGCATCGTCCCACACGAGGTGCAGCACGAGGGGCGCCGGCCCCGCGTCCGCCGGCGGCGTCGCCGCGGCCTCCGCGGGAGGGGCCGCGCTGTCCGGTGCCGCGGCCTCGTCCGCGCGGGGCGCCGGCACGAGGGCGGCGGTGAGCACCAGCCCCGCGACCGGGGCCAGGATCCTGCGAGCGCGACGGATCATGGTTCCCGCTCCAGCAGAAGGTCCGCCGCGCGCCGCGCGCGATCCACGAGATCGACGAGGCGCTCCGGCGCATTCGATCCGCCGGCGAACGCTCCGAGACGGCCGCTCTGGCGCAGCCCGAGCAGCTCGCCCGGTCCGCGGGTCGCGAGGTCGATCTCCGCGAGGCGGAGGCCGTCCTTCACCTTCCCCAGCGCCTCGAGCCGATCCCGCGCGCCCTCGGGCGCGTCGGCCGACGGGACCAGCAGACAATACCCCTTCTGCCCGCGTCGAGCGATGCGTCCGCGGAGCTGGTGCAGTTGCGCGAGGCCCAGCCGGTCCGCCTGCTCCACCCAGAGCAGCGTGGCGCCGGGCACGTCCAGGCCCACCTCCACCACGGTCGTGGCGACCAGCGCGCGCAGCCGGCCCTCCCGGAACGCCTCCAGCACGGCCTCCCGCTCCGCCGCGGGCATGCGCCCGTGGACCAGCCCGAGCGCGGCGCCCGCCAGCGGCCCGCGGGACAGCTCGCCGTGCAACTCCACGGCGCCCCCGGCATCCCCGCCGTCCCCGCCGATCCGGGGTCGCACGAAGAAGGCCTGTTCCCCGGCGCGGAGACGCTCGGCCAGCCGCGCCAGCGCCGCCGCGCGCCTCCCCGGCTCCACGACGATCGTGTCGACGTCGCCCGCCGCACCGGGCCGCGGCTCCAGCACGGAGATGTCCACGTCCCCGAACGCGAGGAGCGCCAGCGTGCGCGGGATCGGCGTGGCGGTGAGGACCAGCGCGTGCGGCGTGCGCGCCTTCGCCAGCAGGGCGCGCCGCTGCCGGACGCCGAAGCGGTGCTGTTCGTCGATCACGCACAGGCCGAGGTCCGGGAGCGTCGTGCCGTCCGCGAGGAGCGCATGGGTGCCGATGGCGAAGTCCGCGTGCCCGCCGGCCAGCCGACCGCGCACCTCCCGCGCCGCGGCCGGCGCGAGGGACCCCGTGAGCAGCACGACGCCGTCGTCGCCCGGCAGGAAGCCGCGCGCCGTGGCGAAGTGCTGACGCGCCAGCAGGTCGGTCGGCGCGAGCAGCGCGCACCGGAGCCCGCGCGAGCGCGCCTCCTGGATGACGGCCAGGGCGACCGCGGTCTTCCCCGAACCGACCTCGCCGACCAGCAGACGTCCCATCGGGCACGCGGCGCCGAGGTCGTCGCAGGCCGCCGCCACCGCCGCCGCCTGCGACGCCGTGAGCGGGAACGGCAGCGTCGCGGTGAACGCGCGCGCTCCGCCGCCGCGGCCGGCACCCCGCGGCGCCCGCCGCCGCCGGCGCACGCGCAACCGCCGCTTCACCGCCAGCTCGATCCGCAACAGGGCGTCGAACAGGAGGCGCTCCCGTCCGGCCTCCGCCTCGGCGAGCGTCCGCGGGCGATGGGCCCGGCGGATCGCCTCCGCGAGCGGCAGCACGCCCGCCGCCGCGCGTACGCGCTCCGGCAGCGGCTCGGCAATCGCCGCGACCGCGTCGAGCGCCGCTCCCACCAGATCGTGCACGAGCCGCTGCGAGATCCCGTCCGTGACGGCGTACAGCGGCCGGCAGCCCTGCAGGCGATCGGGCACCGGGGCGTCCGGCCCGGCCAACCGGGCGATCTCGGGTTGCAGCAGCGCGCCGTCGGCCGACACGCGCCCCGCCACCGCGATCCAGGCGCCGGCCGTCACCTCCCGCGCGAGGAACGAGGCGTTGAACCATAAGGCGTCGCAGGTTGCGCCGGAGTCCTCGAGTCTTGCTCGAAGCACCGCCCGGCCGCCGCGGCCCCGCCGGAAGGCGGCGCTCGCCACCCGGGCCCGGCACACGGCGAAGCCGCCGGCCCGCGCGCGCACCTCCGCGGGGGAAACGGGCGCGCCGCGCTCCTCGACGGAGCGCGGCGCAAAGCGCAGAAGATCCTCGATGGTGCGCAGCCCCAGCCGGGCCAGGGCCTCGGCGCGCTTCGGTCCCACCCCGGGAAGCCCGGTCAGGGGATCCCCGGGAGACCGTCCCGTCTGCACATCGCGAGTCATGGAAATCCCTCGGGAGCAAGGACATCCCCGGGATCTCTCATGCGTCCCGCGAAGGCGGCCGCCGGGCCGCCGTCCGTCACGCCTCCCGGGCTAGTCCATCTGCTTGCGCAGGAAGGTGGGCGTCTCCAGGTCGTCGTCGATGAAGGAGCGGATCACGCGCTTCGCCGGCTCGCTCTCGCGCCGCGGCTCGGCCCGGCGGAACGCGGGCCGCTCCAGATCCGACGCCGTGAGCTGCGGGAGGGCCACCGGCTCCGGCGCCACCGCACGCGGGGCGGCCGCCTCCGGCCGCGTCTTCTCGCGCACCGCCTCGCCGATGCCCGTGGCGATCACCGTGACCTGCACGCAGCCCTTGCGGGACGGATCGATCACGGCGCCGAAGAACAGGTTCGCCTCGTCCCCGGCCGCGTCGTAGATGATGGACGTGGCGTCGTTCACGTCCGTCAGCGTCAGGTCGTCGCCGCCGGTGATGTTCACGAGCACGCCGCGCGCGCCGGAGATGGAGACCTCCTCCAGGAGCGGGCTGGTCACGGCCTGCCGCGCCGCCTTCGCCGCGCGGTCGTCCCCCTCCGCGAGGCCGGTGCCCATCAGCGCGTCGCCCATCTTCGACATCACGGAGCGCACGTCCGCGAAGTCCAGGTTCACGAGACCGGGGACGGAGATCAGGTCCGAGATGCCGCGGGTGGCGTGCAGCAGGACATCGTCCGCGAGGCGGAACGCCTCGAGGAGCGTGGTGTCCTTCTGCACGATGGAGAGGAGGCGCTGGTTCGGGATGACGATGAGGGTGTCCACGGCGTCCTTCAGCCGCACCAGGCCTTCCGCCGCCTGCCGGGTGCGATGCCGGCCCTCGAACTCGAACGGCCTTGTCACCACGCCGACGGTCAGCGCGCCCAGGTCCTTGGCGATCTCCGCCACGATGGGCGCGGCGCCCGTGCCCGTGCCGCCGCCCATGCCGGCGGTCACGAACACCATGTCCGATCCGTCCAGGGTCTCGGCGACGAGCTCGCGGCTCTCCTCCACCGCGCGGCGACCCACCTCGGGGTTGCCGCCGGAACCCAGACCGCGGGTGACCGTGGTTCCCAGCTGCAGCCGCGTGGGCGCCAGGGCGACGCCGAGGGCCTGCATGTCCGTATTCGCGGTGATGAAATCGCAGCCGGCCAGGCCGGACTCGATCATGCGGTTGATCGCGTTGCCGCCGGCGCCACCGACCCCGATGACGCGGATCTTGGCGAGGTTCGTTCGCTCCTCGACCAGCTCGAAAGGCATGGTTCCCCTCCCCACACATCGTCACGGACCGCCAGTCGCGTGCGCGCGGTCCTTCCCCTGCCACACCGTCACCTGCTGTACCGCAAAGTCGCACGGGTGAACAGCACAATCGTACGTTCGGCGACGAAATCGTGCGGTGCGACCCGGCGGATCGTTCGCGGCGCGGCGGCGGTCGTCCGGCGGGAACGCGCGCCGGACCGGAGCTCAGAACAGCTCGGCGACCCAGCGGCGCATCGTGCCGGTGACCCGCTCGAAGAGCTGGCGGCCGGCGAAGCCGTTCGTGGTGCCGTGGGCGTGGCGGTTCGCGTAGGTGAGGAGGCCGACCGCGGTGGCGGATTCGGGGGTCTGCACGTCCTCGTCGAAGCCGACCGTGCACTGCGGCACGCCGAGCTTCGCGGGAAGGTTGAACAGGTGCTCGGCCAGGCCGAGCGTGCCGCGGAGCTGCGCGCCGCCGCCGGTCAGGACGAGCCCCGCGGCGAGGAGGTCCCAGTAGTCCGTCTTCTTCACCTCGCGGTACGACAGCGCGAGGATCTCCTCCATGCGCGGGCGCACGATGGAGTTCAGGATGCCGCGGCTCACCGAGCGCTCCGGGCGGCCGTTCACGCCCGGCACGAGCAGGACCTCGTCCCCTTCCTCCCCGGGCAGGAGCGACGCGTGGTGCCGCTTGATCCCTTCCGCCGAGGACAGCGGCGTGCGCAGGCCGATGGCGATGTCGTTCGTGACGTTCGACCCGCCCACGCCCAGCACCGCCGTGTGCTTCAGCCCGCCGTCCGCGAACACGGCCACGTCCGTGGTGCCGCCACCGATGTCCACGAGCACGGCGCCGAGCTCCATCTCGTCCTGGGTCAGCACGGCATCCGCCGCGGCCACGGACGACAGCACGACGTCCTCCACGTCCAGGCCGGCGCGGCGCACGCACTTCAGGAGGTTCTGGATGGGCGTGGACGCGCCGGTGATCACGTGGACCTCGGTCTCGAGGCGCACGCCCACCATGCCCACCGGATCGTGGATGCCGCCCTGGTCGTCCACCGTGAACTCCTGCGGGAGCACGTGGACGATCTCGCGGTCGCCCGGCAGCGCGATGGCGCGGGCCGCCTCGATCACGCGGTCCACATCGCCGCGCGTGATCTCGCCGTCCGGGTTCCGCACCGCGATGACGCCGCGGCTGTTGATGCTCTTCACGTGGTCCCCGGCGATGCCGACCGTGACCGAGCCGATCTCCACCTCGGCCTGTCGCGCCGCCGCCTCCACGGCCTCCTCGATGCCCTGGATCGTGCGCTCGAGGTTGACGACCACGCCCTTCTTGATGCCGCCCGACTCGGCGTGCCCGATGCCGAGGATGCGCACGCGCCCGTCCTCGAGCGGCTCCGCCACGATCGCCGTGGTCCGCGCCGTTCCGAGGTCCAGCCCCGCCAGGATTTCGCTCGATGCCATGACTATCCCGATTTCGCCCGGCGGCCGCCGGCCGCCCGCCACACCCCGGTGTCGCCCGAGATCAGGCGCAGCGTACCGCGAGATCCCCCCTCCTCGTCCAGCGTTTCGAGGAACGCCAGCACGTTCCGGGCGGCCAGGCGCACCGGGATGGTCTCGTCCACCGCGGCCGTGAACCCCCGCTTCGGCAGGGCCACGCGATCCCCCTCGCCCTGGTGGATGTCCAGTTGCACCGGCTCCGCGCCGGCGATCTCCGCCCGCCGCAGCACCTCGACCCAGTCCAGCCCGCGCGCCAGCGCGTCCGGATCCGTCTTCTCTCGGCCGCGGCTGCGGATCAGCGGCAGCTCCGGATCGCCGGCGGGAACCACGCGCAGGTCCTCGCACAGCCCGTAGATGCGCCCGCCGATCTCCACCCGCGCGACCGGCCGGCACTCCTGGATGCACAGGTTCACGCGACCCGGCCAGGGTCGCCGCACGTGGGCGCGGGCCACCCACGGGTGGCCCTCGAGCCGCAGCTCGACCTCGCGCGCATCCAGCCCGGCCCAGGGCTGCCCCGCCGCCACGCCGGCCAGTTCCAGGATGTCCTCCGGCGCGACGCGCTCCGCCCCCTTCACGTGCACCGAGCGCACCGCGAACGCCGGATGCTGCGCCAGCTTCCGCGCCGCGAGCGACAGGGGCGCGAGGGCCAGCAGGGCCAGCACCCCGACGGCGATCATCCGGCGCCGGCGGCGCGCGGCCGCCGACGGCGGCGCCGACGGCTCGGCCGGGGTCGTCCGCGCGGGCGGGGCGGCGCGCCGCTCGCGGCGCCCGCCGGTCCGGGACACGTTCCGCCGGGGGCGGCGGGGGATGCGCGGCAGCCGGATCACTCCGGGAACCCCAGGAGGCGGACTTCCATCTCCAGCTCCGTGGCGAACTCCGCGCGGATCCTTTCCCGGATCCGGTCCACCAGCCGCAGCACGTCGGACGCGGTGGCGCCGCCCTGGTTGATGATGAAGTTGCCGTGGACGGGCGACACGATCGCGCCGCCCTCGGCCGTTCCCTTCAGGCCCGCCTGGTCGATCATCCGCCCCGCGGACTTCCCGGGCGGGTTCTTGAACATGCACCCGGCGGACGGCTCGCGCTCGGGCTGGTCGCGCCGGCGCTCCGCCTGATAGCCGCGGATCGTGGCCTCCACCTTCGCCGGGTCGTCCCGCTCCACGGCGAAGCGCGTGCTGGTCACCACGAATCCGTCGGGGAGCGGCCCGTTCCGGTACACGAACGGGATGTCCGACCTCGCGAGGGTCCGCACGGCTCCGGTGCGGTCCACGCCGCGCACGTCCACCAGCCGGTCCGCGGTCTCGCCCCCGCGCGTGCCCGCGTTCGTGGCGACCGCTCCGCCGAGCGTGCCGGGGATGCCGGCGCCGAACTCCAGCCCGGTCCACCCGTCCTGCACGAGTTGCCGGAGCACGCGGCTCCACAGCGCGCCCGCGCCGATCCGCAGGCGGTCCGCGCCCTCCGCCTCGATCGCGCCGAGCGCCGAGCCCACGCGCACCACGATGCCCGGGAAGCCGGCGTCCGACACCAGGAGGTTCGAGCCGTTCCCGAAGATGAACAGCGGCAGCCCGGACTCCACGAGCCGCGGCATCGCCTCCGCCAGGCCCGCCTCGCTCTCGGGCGTGACCACGATCGCGGCCGGCCCGCCGATCTTGAACGTGGTCAGCTTCGCGAGCGGCACGTCCGTCCGGACCTTGATGCCGGCCAGCCGCTCCAGATCGCCGGCCAGCGTGGCCGTCGCGCCCGTGCCGGTCACGCGTGGCGCTCCGCGACCCGCGGTTCCGCTGCGCCCGCTGGGCTCGCGGCGAGACGCGCCGCGAGCAGATCACCCGCCTTCCACACGTCGCCCGCCCCCAGCGTGAGCACGACGTCGCCCGGTCGGATCTCGGGCAGCAAGAGGTCCACCGCGTCCTCCCACGTGGCCACGAGCGACGCGTTCGCGCCGGCGGCCCTCGCCGCGTCCGCGACGAGCCCGGCGTGCACTCCCTCGATCGGCGACTCGCCCGCCGGGTAGATGGCGGTGACGACCACGCGGTCCGCCTTCGCGAGCGGCGGGCCGAACTGCGGCGCGAGATCCGCCGTGCGCGTGTACCGGTGCGGCTGGAACACCGCGATGATGCGGCGGCCGGGCTGCCATTCCCGCGCCGCGGACAGCGTGGCCGCGATCTCCGCCGGATGGTGGCCGTAGTCGTCCACGATCAGGACGCCTTCCGACTCCGCGCGCACCTCCATGCGGCGCGCGATGCCGGAGAACTCGCCGAGCGCCTCCCGGATCGTGGCGAAGGGGACGCCCACCTCGAGGCCCACGCACACCGCCGCCAGCGCGTTGCGGACCATGTGCTCGCCGGGCACCTGCAGCACGATCTCGCCGAGCTCCTCGCCATGGCGCGTGACGGTGAAGCGCGTCTTCCCCGCCTCCCGGCGCCGGCCGTGCGCGCGGACCTCGGCGTCCCCGGAGAACCCGTAGGTGATCACGCGGCGGTGCACGTCCGGCAGGAGCCCGCGGGCGAGGGGATCGTCCACGCACACGACGGTGGCGCCGTAGAAGGGCACCCGGTTCGCGAACTCGACGAACGTGGCGCGCAGCTTCTCCATCGTGCCGTAGTGGTCGAGGTGCTCGCGGTCCAGGTTCGTGATCACCGCGATCATGGGGCTGAGCCGCAGGAACGACCCGTCGGACTCGTCCGCCTCCGCCACCAGGAAACGCCCGCCGCCGAGCCGGGCGTTCGTGTCCAGCGCGCGCAGCCGTCCGCCCACGACGATCGTGGGATCCAGCCCGCCCTTGTCCAGGACGAGCGAGGCGAGCCACGTGGTGGTGGTCTTCCCGTGCGCGCCGCCGACCGCCACGCCGAACTTCATGCGCATCAGCTCGGCCAGCATCTCGGCCCGCGGGATCACGGGGATGCCGGCCTCCCGGGCCGCGGCCACCTCCGGGTTGCGCGCGCTCACGGCCGTGGACACCACGACGACCTGCGCGTCGCGGAGGTTGCGCGCGTCGTGCCCGATCTCCACGCGGCAGCCGAGCCGCGCCAGCCTGCGCAGCGAGTCCCCGTCCGCGAGGTCCGAGCCGGACACGGTGAAGCCCAGGTTGGCGAGCACCTCGGCGATCCCGCTCATGCCGGTGCCGCCGATGCCGACGAAGTGGATCCTCCGGATGTTGTGGAACACGCGCGCCCTCCTCCCTTCAGCCCAGGAAGCGCTCGCATGCGGCGGCGATGCGCTGCCGCGCGCCCGCTTCCTCCCCTCCCCGCGCCGCCCCGGCCATGCGCTCGAGGCCCGGCCCGTCCGCGAGCAGCGTGCGGATCTCGTCCGCCAGCCGCTCCCCCGTGAGCTCCCGCTGCGGCACCACGCGCGCCGCGCCGTTCGCCGCGAAGCGGCGGGCGTTCGTGGTCTGGTGGTCCTCGGCCGCCCACGGGTAGGGCACCAGGACGGAAGGTACCCCGGATGCCGCCAGCTCGGCGAGCGTCATCGCGCCCGCGCGCGCCACGACGAGGTCCGCGGCCGCGTACGCCCCGCCCATGTCGTCGAGGAACTCCGCCAGCGCCAGGTGCGGCGGCGGCTCCGGCCCCGCCAGCGCGCGCGCCGCATCGAGCCCCTTGCGCCCGGTCTGCACGACGAACCGGATCGGCCGGTCCGCCAGCGCGCGCGCCGCCGCCACCGCGGCCTCGGTCAGCGCCTTCGCGCCCTGGCTGCCGCCTACCACCACCACGAGGGGCGCATCGCCCGGCACGCCGAACGCGCGGCGGAAGGCCGCGCCGTCGCCCTCCTCCACCGCGCGACGCACGGGGTTGCCGCTCACGACGGCGCGCCCCTTCCGGAGGAGCCGGGCCCGGCTCTCCGGCACCGCGAGATGCACCTGCCGCGCCAGCAGCGAGCCGAGCCGGGTGGTCACGCCGGGGATCGCGTTCTGCTCCAGCAGCACGACCGGGATGCCGAGCGCCCACGCCCAGGCCACGAAGGGTCCCGCCACGTACCCGCCGGTCCCCACGACCAGGTGCGGCCGGAACGAGACGAGGATCGCCGCCGTGGCCGCGAGCCCGGCGAGCAGGGCGAAGGGGAACGCGATCCAGGACAGGCCCGGCCGTCGCGAGAACCCCCGCACGGGGACCGCGCGCACGTCGAAGCCCGCGCGCTGCACCCACTCCGCGCCGGGCTTGCCGGCCGCCACCGCGAACACGATCCGGTCCGCGGGCCGCCGGGCCCGCAGCTCCTCCGCCAGGGCGATCCCGGGGTACACGTGCCCGCCGGTCCCGGACACCGCCACCAGCACGCGCCGCTCCCGCGCGTCGCCGGTCACACCACGACGCGGCGCCGCGCCGTCCGCGAGCGCGAGGCGACCGACAGCAGCACGCCGACCGCGGCCAGGTTCACCATCATCGCCGAGCCCCCGTAGCTGACGAAGGGCAGCGGGAGCCCCGCCGTGGGCGCCACGCCCAGCACCACCGCGATGTTCAGGAACGCCACGATCCCGATCAT
Organism: uncultured Gemmatimonadota bacterium; assembly: GCA_964471155.1. Classification (GTDB taxonomy): domain Bacteria; phylum ARS69; class ARS69; order ARS69; family ARS69; genus CAYYFX01. The sequence continues at coordinate 12,992 of CAYYFX010000014.1, forward strand.
CAGCGTGACCCCGAGCGCGAGGTACCGGCCGAAGAGGTCGCGCGCCGCGCGCGAGATCGCGAGGCCGCGCCACACCACGATCGCGAACAGCGCGAGCACGGTGAGGGTCCCCACCAGCCCCCACTCCTCGCCCAGCACCGAGAAGACGAAGTCCGTGTGGCAGTCCGGGAGGAAGAAGTCGGACTGCCGGCTGGCGCCCGCGCCCCGGCCGAGCAGCCCGCCGGACCCGATCGCCACGATGGACTGCGTGATCTGGAAGCCGGCGCCCTGCGGATCCGCCATCGGGTTCAGGAACGCGTCCAGCCGCCGGATGATGTGCGGCTTCTGCAGCGCGACGACGGCGATGGCCGGCACCGCGCCCATCCCCGACGTGGCCAGGTGGGTCAAGCGCGCGCCGCCCACGAAGATCATGCTGACGGTGATCAGCGTGAGGCACAGCACGTTGCCGAAGTTCGGCTGGAACATCAGCAGCACGCAGAAGATGCCCAGCACCGTGACCACGGGGACGAATCCCCGCTTGTAGTCCCGGATGCGCCCCTCGCCGCCGGCCAGGATGGAGGCCACGTACACCACGAGGGCCAGCTTCGCGAGCTCCGCCGGCTGGATCACGAGGAAGCCGATCCGCAGCCAGCGCGTGGCGCCCTTCACCGTGAGCGCCAGCGGGTTGCCGGGGATCAGCGTCAGCGCCAGGAGGCCCGCCGCGCCGAGGACCAGCGGCACGGCCAGCCGCCGCCGCAGGAACAGGCGGTAGTCCAGTGCGGCGAAGAGCACGCACAGCGCCAGCCCCATCACGATCTTCGACAGGTGGCTGAGCAGCATGTGGCTGCCCGAGCCGTAGTACTGCGCCGACACCCAGTGGCTCGACGACCACACGGTGACGCTGCCGATCCCCAGGAGCGTGGCCACGGCGAGCATCAGCATCCGCTCGCCCCGGCCCTCCGAAGCGTTCATGAAGCCCCCCCCTCCTCCTCGGACGCCGCGAGCGCGCGCACGAGCTCGCGGAAGCGGTTGCCCCGATGGGCGTAGTTCTCGAACTGGTCGAAGCTGGCGCAGCCGGGCGAGAGCAGCACGCGCTCCCCTGCGTGCGCCTCCGTCGCGGCCACCTTCACGGCGGTCTCCAGGTCGCCGCAGCGGCGCATCGCCACGGCCGGGCGCCACGCGGCCTCGATCTCGCCGGCGCCGCTCCCGATCAGCAGCACCAGCCGCGCTCCGGCCGCGACCGTGTCGCGCACGGGGCGGAAGTCGACACCCTTCGTGAGACCGCCGGCGATCAGGATCGTGGGCACGTCCGGGTCCAGCGCCTTCTCCATCGATCCCGGGTTGGTGGCCTTGGAGTCGTTCACCCACAGCACGCCGCGCGCCTCGCCCACGGGCTCCATCCGGTGCGGGAGCGCGCGGAAGGAGCGCGCGCCCTCGGCCACGTCCGCCGCGTCGATGCCGATGAGCCGCGCGCACAGCGCGGCCGCGAGCAGGTTCTCGCGGTTGTGCCGCCCCGGCAGCGGCCACTGCGCGAGCGGCAGCACCGTCTCCGTGCCCGCCGCCGTCGCCAGCACGACGCGCTCGTCGCGCAGGAACGCGCCCTTCGCCACCGGCGTGCCCGTGCGGAAGAGGAAGACCTCGGCGGGAACCCGCCCGTAGCGGGCCACGACCTCCGGATCGTCGCCGTTCAGCACGGCGGCGTCCTGCGCGCCCTGCCGGGCGAACAGCCGGGCCTTCGCCGCGGCGTAGTGCTCGTGGTCCGGGTGCCAGTCCAGGTGGTCCGGCGTGAGGTTCAGCACCGCGCCGACGTGCGGGCGGAAGTCCTCGCACAGGAAGAGCTGGAAGCTCGACACCTCCAGGACGATCAGGCCCGGCCGGGCGCCGCCGGCCACCGCCGCGGTGAGCGGCGTGCCGACGTTGCCGGCCACGAGCGTCTCGCGGCGCGCGGCGCGGCCCATCGCGCCCACCAGCTCCGTGGTCGTGGTCTTCCCGTTCGTGCCGGTGATGGCCACGACGGGCGCGTCGGTGAACCACCACCCCAGTTCCAGCTCGCTCCGCACCGGGAGCCCGCGGTCCAGCGCCGCGGCGAGCACCGGGTTGCGCGGCGGCACGCCCGGGCTGGCCACCACGAGGTCCGCCCCGTCCAGCGCGGCGGGATCCTCGCGGCCGAGCCACGCGTCGCCGCCCGGCACCGCGGCGGGATCCACGCCGAGCTTCGCGGCGGGCGCGGCGTCCACCACGCGCACCTTCGCGCCCGCCGCCTGCAGCAGCGCCGCCGCGGCGCGGCCCGAGCGCGCGTACCCCAGCACGACGCAGCGCGCGCCGCCGAGGTGCGGACCGCGCTCCTGCACCGGGACCGGGCCGGGACTCGTCACGATCACCGCCGCCTCAACGGAGCTTCAGGGTGGAGAGGGACAGCAGGGCGAACAGCCCGGCCAGGATCCAGAACCGGACGACGACCTTGTTCTCGGCCCAGCCGGAGAGCTCGAAGTGGTGATGGATGGGCGCCATGCGGAACACGCGCTTGCCGGTGAGCTTGAACGACGTCACCTGGATCATCACGGACAGCGCCTCGGCCACGAAGATGCCGCCGACGATGGCGAAGACGATCTCCATCTTGAGCAGCACGGCCACGATGCCGAGCGCGCCGCCCAGCGCCAGCGATCCCGTGTCGCCCATGAAGACCTGCGCGGGGTGGCTGTTGTACCAGAGGAAGCCCAGCGACGCCCCGAGCAGCGCCGCGCAGAAGATGGTGAGCTCCCCCGCGCCCGGCAGGTACGGGATCTGCAGGTACTCCGCGAAGCGCGAGTGGCCGGACACGTACGACAGCGCGGCGAACGCCCCGGCCGCGAACACGCTCACGCCGATGGCCAGGCCGTCCAGGCCGTCGGTCAGGTTGACGGCGTTCGACGCGCCGGTCAGCACGAAGACGACGAACGGCACGTACAGCCAGCCCAGGTCGATGAGCCGCTCCTTGAGGAAGGGCACGGTCGTGGACGTGGCGGTCTCGCGCGGGACGAGCCCCAGCACGGCGATGCCGGCCACGAGGCCCACCGCCACCTGACCGACGATCTTCGCGCGCCCGACCAGCCCCTTGTTGCGGCCGCGCACGGTCTGCAGGTAGTCGTCCAGGAACCCGAGCGCGCCGAGCGCGAGCGTGACGCCGATCGCCACGCCCACCTCGCGGTTGCGCAGGTCCGCGAACAGCACCGTCGGGAGGATCGTGCCGGCCAGGATGAGGAGGCCGCCCATGGTGGGCGTGCCGCTCTTCGCCTGGTGCGCCTTCGGCCCCTCCTGCCGCACGTGCTTGACCGCGCCGACGCGGCGCAGCTGCGCGATCACCCACGGCCCCAGCAGGACGGTCAGCAGGAACGCGGTCACGGCGGCGTAGGCCGCGCGGAAGGTGATGTACCGGAAGACGTTGAACGCGGAGACGTGGTCGCGCAGGCCGTACAGCAGTTCAGCGAGCACCGGAGTCCTCCCGCGCCGCCAGCGCCTCCACCACGCGCTCCATGCGCATCCCGCGGCTCCCCTTCACGAGCACGGCATCGCCGGCGCGAACCCAGGCCGCCAGATCCTCGGCGGCCGCCGCGGACGAGCCCACGTGGCGCGCGGCGGCCGGCCGCGCGCCGGCCGCCGCCGCGAACGCCGCCGCCATCTCGTCCCCCGCGAACACGACGCGGTCGAAGCCGAGCGCCGCCACCTCGCGCCCCAGCGCCGCGTGGTGCCGGGCGGAGTCCTCGCCGAGCTCCAGCATGTCGCCCAGCGCCACGGCCTTCCGGCCGGGCACGGGCAGCCGCGCGAACCACGCGAGCGCCGCCGACATGGACGCGGGGTTCGCGTTGTACGTGTCGTCCGCGATCGTGACGCCGCCGGCGGCGCGCACCGCGAGCCGGCCGGGCACGCCGCCGAAGGATGCGAGCCGCGCCGCCGCCTCCGCCCGCCGCACGCCGTGGGCCTCGGCGAACGCGATCGCGAACAGGGCGTTGCGCACCTGGTGCTCCCCGGGCACGGACAGCGTGCCGCGCGTCCCGTCCGCGAGCCGGTAGTCCGAGCCGCCGTCCTCGCGCGGCGCGCACTCCGCGAGGCGCACGTCCGCGTCCGCGCCGCGCCCCACGCGCACGATCCGCCCCCCGAGGGAACGGGCCGCCTCCGCCATCGCGGGGTCGTCCGTGTCCAGGATGCGCGGCCCGTCGCCGCGCACCGCGCGCACGAGATCCAGCTTCTCCGCGCGCACCCGCCCGATCGACCCGAAGCCGGCCAGGTGCGCCGCGCCCACGTTCGTCACGCACGCCGCCGTCGGCGAGGCCAGCGTGGCGAGGCGGGCGATCTCCCCCGGCTCGGACGCGCCGCACTCCAGCACCGCGAGATCCGGCTCGTCCGCCGCGTCCAGGATCGTGCGGGAGATGCCGAGCGTGGTGTTCCAGTTCCCGGGGGTGCGCAGCACGCGGCGATCCGCCGCGAACACGTGCGCGGTCATCTCCTTCACGGAGGTCTTGCCGGCGGATCCGGTCACCGCGAGCACCGGGCAACTCCAGGCGTCGCGCCGCGCCTTCGCCAGCGCGGCCAGCGCGCGCAGCGGGTCCGGCACCCGGAGCGCGCAACGCCCGGGCGGCACCGCCCCGCTCCACTCCCACGGCACCACCGCGACGGAACAGCCGGACCCGAAGGCGGCCGGGACGAAATCCGCCCCTCGATGCCGTGACCCGGCGAGAGCGAAGAACGCGGCTCCCGCCCGGACCTCCCGGCTGTCCGTCGTGACGGTGTCGAAGACCGCGGACGCGTCGCCCAGGACCTCCGCCCCCCATGCGCGCGCGACGTCCCCGGCGATCCAGGGCGCCCGTGCTCCCACCCCCAAAGCGCTCACCCCCGAGCCTCCGCCTCCGCCGCGAGGCGGGCGAGGATCTCCCGTTCCGGGAACGGCAGCTTCCGTCCCCCGACCTCCTGATAGGTCTCGTGCCCCTTCCCGCACGCGAGGACGACGTCACCGGGAGCGGCCTGCGCCACCGCCCACGCCAACGCCTCCTCGCGATCCGGGATCACCGTCACCTTCGACCCGTCCGACACGCCGCCCAGCATCTCCTCGAGGATGTCCCGCGGATCCTCGCTGCGCGGGTTGTCCGTGGTGAACACCGCCGCGTCGGCGAGCTCCGCGGCGATGCGGCCCATCACCGGGCGCTTCGTGCGGTCCCGGTCCCCGCCGCACCCGAGCACCACGAGCAGTCGGTTGCGCGTGACCGCGCGGGCCACGCCCAGCGCGCGCTCCAGGCCGTCCTCGGTGTGCGCGTAGTCCACGAACGCGTCGAACCGGCCGGCGTGCACGCGCTCGAAGCGTCCCGGCGGCGGCGCGGCGCGGCGCAGTCCCTCGACGATCGCGTCGAGCGGCGTCCCCAGCACGTGCGCCAGGGCCGCCGCGGCGAGCGCGTTCGCCACGTTGTGTTCGCCGGGCAGCGGGAGACTCGCTTCCCGCCGCGCGCCGGAGAGGGCGAGCTCGAACGTGCAGCCGCCCGGCGACATGCGGATCCCGTGGGCGGTCACGTCCGCCCCGCTTCCACCCGCGCTGAACGTCAGCGCTCCCCCCGCCGCTTCCCGGAAGCGACCGGCCCACGGGTCCATCGCGTTGAGCACCGCGCGCGGCCCGTTCGGGGCCGCGCCCGGCGCGAGAAGGTCGGTGAACAGCCGCAGCTTGGAGCGGCCGTACGCCTCGAGCGTGCCGTGCCAGTCCAGGTGCTCGGGCGTCAGGTTCAGGAACGCGGCGGCCGCGAACGCGATGCCGTCCACGCGCTTCAGGTCCAGCGAGTGCGAGGACACCTCCATCGCGGCGGCGTCCACGCCCTCGTCCGCGGCGCCGGCGAGGATCTCCATCAGGTCCGGTGCCTCCGGCGTGGTGCGATCCTGCGGCAGCCGCCCGCCGGGGAGCCACGTCCCGAGCGTGCCGAGCACGCAGGCCTTCCGCCCCGCCGCCTCGAGCACGGAGCGCAGCAGGAACGTGGTCGTGGTCTTCCCGTTCGTCCCGGTCACGCCGATCACGTCCAGCCGCCGCGAGGGGTGCCCCCACGCGCGCTCCGCGAGCCGCGCGGCGGCGAGGCGCGGATCGTCCGCGGCCAGCCACGGCGCATCCCCGACCGGCGCGGCGCCCGCGGCGGCCACGATGCCCGCCGCCCCGCGCGCGAGCGCGTCGGGGACATGGCGCAGGCCGTCGTCCGTCGTGCCCGCGACCGCCACGAACAGATCGCCGGGCTGCACGCGCCGCGAGTCGATGCGCACGCGCCGCACGGGCGCATCCCCGCCGCGGACGACGCGCACGCCGGGCAGGTCCCGCGCGAGCTGCTCGATCGAGGCCACGGGCACGGCGCTCCTCTCCGGGGTCGCGAGCATGCCGGTCAGTCCGAACCCGGGCCGGACGCCAGCATGAGCTCGCCCGGCTCCCGGTCCGACAGCAGGATCCCTTCCACCACGCGGCGGAAGCACGGGGCCGCGACCTCGCGCCCCCAGCCCACGCCGGAGGGTCGTTCCACGATCACCACGCCCACGAGCCGCGGATCCTCGGCCGGCACGAACCCCGCGAAGGAGGAGATGTGGCTGGACGGGTCGTAGCGTCCCGTCTTCGGATCGAACCACTGCGCCGTGCCGGTCTTGCCCGCCACGGAGACGCCGGGGATGCGCGCGGTCCCGCCGGTGCCCTCCTCCACCACCTTCGCGAGCATGGCGGACAGCTCGCGCGCGGTGGAGGACGACATCACGCGGCGCACCTTGCGGGGACGGATCTCCCGGATCGTCCGGCCGCCCGGCTCCTGCAGCTCGCGCACGATCCGCGGCTTCATCAGCACGCCGCGGTTCGCGATCGCGCCGTACGCCGCCGCGAGCTGCAGCGGGGTGACGCCGATCTCCTGCCCGATGGCCACGGTCTCCAGCGACCGGCCCGACCAGTTCGCGGGCCGGCGGAGGATGCCGCTCACCTCGCCGGGCAGATCGATCCCGGTCACGCACCCGAACCCGAAGGCGCGCGCGTACTCGAACATCCGCTCCTTGCCGAGCTTGCGGCCGAGCTGCGCGGTGGCCGTGTTCACCGAGTGGACCAGGATCTCCTCCACGGTGACCCAGCCGTAGTCCTCCTTGTCGTTCATGACGTGCCCGCCGGCCAGCTGCAGGCGCAGGGAGGACTCCACCATCGTCTCGCCCTCGACCAGGCCCTCCTCCAGGCACGCCGCCACGGTGAAGGCCTTGAACGTGGAGCCCGGCTCCATCATGTCCGTGACCGCGCGCAGCCTCCGGTTCGCGGCGGAGTACCCGCCCGGGCGCGCCGGATCGAACGTGGGGGACGACGCCATCGCCACGATGTCGCCCGTCTCCGGATCCAGGAACACGCCCGTGGCGCTGCGCGCGCCGGTGGTCTCCACGGTGCGGGCGAGCTCGCGCTCGAGCACGGACTGCGCCACGGTGTCGATCGTCAGCACGACGGTGGCCCCGTCCTGCGGCGACTCCGTGCGGCTTCCGGGCATCGTGCGCAGGCGCCCGCGCGCGCTGGCGCCCAGCGTGCGGTGGCCGTCCACGCCCTTCAGGAGGCCGTCGTACGCGAGCTCGATGCCCTCCTGGCCGCGCCCGTCCCGCGACGTGAAGCCCACGACCTGCGCCGCGAGGGAACCCTTCACGTACAGCCGCTCCTCCTCGTGCGTCCCGCGCCGGTCCTCGGGCACGGTCATGGCGAAGGGGTTCCCGTCCCGGTCCGTCACCGCGCCCCGGGCGGCCTGCAGGACCTGGCTCCGCTCCTGCTGCCGGTCCGCGGCCCGGTGCAGCGGCCGGAACTCGAGCACCTGAAGCTGCACGAGGCGCAGCGCCAGGAGCGTGACGACGAGCGCCGCGCCGCCCACGCTCACGGCGAGCCGGCGATCGAAGCGGTCCGCGCCCCCCTCGAGACGCCTCACTGCAGCGCCCTCTTCTGGCCGGAGCGGGAAACCCACTCCACCTCGGCGGGGCGCGGTGCGCGCAGCCCGAGGTCGCGGGCGCGCGGCTGCAGGGCCGCCCACGTGGCCAGCCGGGACTTCTCCCCGGTGAGGCGCACATGGATCTGCTCCAGGCTCTCGGCGCGGGCGATCAGCTCGTCCCGCTGCACGAGGGTCTGCGAGACCGCGAGCCGGCACCACACGGCCGCGAAGAGGAGCGGGATGCCCACGAGCGCGGCGGCGGACCACCCCACCACCCGTCGTCGATCCCTCCGCCGGCGAAGCGCCGTCTTCGCGGCACGCCCCGCCCTCTCCGCGCCGTTCGCCTCGGTGCCGCTCACGATCCGCCTCCCGCGACCACGCGTTCCGCCGCGCGCAGGCGCACGCTGCGGGCGCGCGGGTTGCGCGCGATCTCCGCGGCCGACGCGCCGCGCGGGCGCGAGGTCAGCACCCGCAGCCAGGCCCGGCCCCCGCCGCACGCGCACGCCGGCAGCTCCGGCGGGCAGATGCAGTCCCGGGACGCGTCGCGGAACGCCTGCTTCACGCGCCGGTCCTCCAGGCTGTGGTACGACAGGATCACGACGCGGCCGCCCGGCGCGAGGCAGTCCCGCAGCCCCTCGAGGAAGCGGTCCAGCTCGTCCAGCTCGCCGTTCACCACCAGGCGCAACGCCTGGAACACCCGGGCCAGCGACTTCGCCGAGGGCTCGCCCGGCCGCCCGCCCACGCGCTCCACGACGGAACGCAGCCGGCCGGTCGTGTCCAGCGGCGCCTCGGCGCGCGCCGCGAGCAGCGCGCGCGTGACCGCGCGGGGCTTCGGCTCCTCGCCCAGCTCGCGCAGCACGCGTTCCAGCTCGGCCGCCTCGGCGCGGGCCAGCCAGGCGGACGCGGGTTCGCCGCGGCCGGGATCGAAGCGGAGATCGAGCGGGGCGTCGGCGCGGTAGGAGAAGCCGCGCGCGGGGTCGTCCAGCTGCGGGGAGCTCACGCCCAGGTCCAGGAGGATCCCGTCCACCGGGCCGCCCCAGTCCGCGAGCAGCGCGGGAAGGTCGGCGTAGGACCCGTGCACGACGCGGGCGCGGTCGCCGAAGCCGGCGAAGCGCCGCCGCACGAAGTCCACCGCCTCGGGATCACGATCGACGGCCAGCAGGCGCACGTCGTCGCGGAGCCCGAGGAGAGCGAGAGAGTGACCGGCGCGCCCGACCGTTCCGTCGACGATGCGACGAGCCAAAGGCGTCACCCAGTAGTCCAGGGCCTCGTCCCGAAGGACGGGCTCATGGGGGAGCCGCACGGTGGCCCTCCTGACCGAACACGTCGCGCGGTCCACGGCCGTCCCGATCAACCCAACCTCCCCACCCGGACGCGACCGGTCCCTCTCCCGCTCTCAGTTCCTCAGGAGCTCCCGCGAGCTGTCCTCGTAGGAGCTCGTCCTCTTCGCGATGTGCTTCTGGTACCGCTCCGGATTCCACAGCTCGAGATGGTCGAACATCCCGAGCACGAGCACCTCGGTGCGCGGCGCGAGGCCGGCCAGGTCCAGGTGCGACTGCGGGATGAGGATCCGCCCCGCACCGTCCACGGGCACGTCCTGCACGTGCGCCATCATCTCGAGCACGAAGTCCCGCGAGTCCTGGTCCTGGAACTGCTTCGCCCGGAGCTTGGCCTCGAGCCGGTCCCACTCCTCCTCGGGGAAGGCCCAGACGCAGCCGTTGAGCCCCTTGGTCAGGATCAGGAACGGCTGCGGCCCGTCCTTCTGCTTCACCCCCGTCACCCGCCGCACCGGGGCGGCCAGCGACACGCGCCCTTTCGGGTCCACGATGTGGGTGAAGGCGCCGCGGAACGAAGCCACCGGGGGCAGGCCCTTCCCGGGGGTCAGCACCCCCGCCGTCTGGGTGGAACCGACACTGGACCGGAACTCTCGCCCACAACGGCACTCTAGTGCCCCACTTTATCCCACCGCAAGCGGAAAAAAAGGGGCCATGGCCGGGATCCGCAAAAAAAGGCGAGGACGGCCCCCCGGGGCGCCCCGGCCCCCCCCCGGGCCCGCCGGGATCAACAGCCGCTGGTCTTGGTGATGCAGCACGGGACCGACGCCACGTTGCCGGCCGGGTCGCGGACGCGGAAGGTGAACTCCCACCCGCAGAACTGGTCGAACAGGTCCGAGTAGACCGTGGGGGGCGAACCGCCCACCTCGATGGGCAACCCGCCCGAGGGGAAGGTGCGCCACTCGGTGAAGCCGTCCGTGAGATGGGTGGTGCACGTGATGCTGGACCGCGCGCGCAGCTGGTACGAGTACTCCAGCTGGGTGCGCGGCGTGGTGGCGTTCCGACTCTGGTCCGTCGCGTCGAGGAAGAAGGTCCACGACGTGACGCCCTCCGGGAGACGCCCGCAGGCGGCGTTCGAGCTGCCGGGGCGCGGGTCGATGATGATGGGGGTGGGCGGCACGTCGTCGAAGAACACGTAGAAGCGGAGGATCGCCGGGTCCCCCTCCTGCCCGCCGTCGTCGATCGAGCGCGCGCGCATCTCGTACCAGCCGTCGTTCAGCTCCGAGAAGGCCTGGCTGTTGTCCAGCGTGCGGTCCGACCAGAGCACGTCCGGGTCCCCCGGCGCGAACTCGCGGCGCGGGTCGATGGAGCGGAGCACGCGCCCCGTCTGGCCCGCGGAGTAGTAGTAGACGGAGTCCGTCTCCACGAGCTGGTACTGGTAGGCCACGACGTCGCTGTCCAGGTCGGTGCCGAGCCAGGTGAAGAACGCCTCGTTCGAGAAGGTGGTGTCCTCCGGGGCCACGTCGTAGAACGTCCGCGGCTTCGCGTTGTCCCCGCCCTCCTTGCGGAACTCGAGCGGGCATCCCGCCAGGACGGCGGCCAGCCCGACCAGGGCGGCGACGGTGACGGCGCGTCGGAAGCCGGCGGTCATGCGAACTCCCTAACCCGGTGGAAGTGCGGACGTTGGGCGTAGAGCCAACGGACTATAGAAAGCGTCCCGCGGGGTGTCAACTGCGCCCTTCGCCCCCGTCCGCGGGGTCCCCGGACGGCGCCGCCGCGGGCGGCTCCACCAGGTCGGGCCGCGGCAGTTCCCGCTCCGCGCCGCGCAGCGGCGCCATCCCGACGGCGCCGTCCGGCAGCGTCTCCACCTGCAGCCGGTAGGCCGGCGGCGCGCCCGGCGCGCGCTCCTCCACCCTTCGGTACGGCCGCCCCTGCCAGTACAGGCGGACCATCGAGGGGAACCCGTTGCGGAACACCCAGGCGCTCCGGTGATGGTCCGGGATGCCCACGAACTCCACGGGCACCTCCGGATCGAACAGCTTCAGGTAGCTCCACCGGTCCACGATCCCCCGCGTCCACCGCCCGGCGAGCCGCCAGTCCGCCTGCCGGTCCAGGTTCGCGGCGAGGACGACGGCCAGCGCGAGCACGCCGCCGGCCGCCAGCCGCCGGCGCGCCGCCGCGCCGCGCGCGCGCCGCCATGCCGCGTCCGCCAGCGACGCGAGCCCGAGGCACGCGCCGACGGACGGCAGGTAGTGGAACCGCTCCCCGCTCCCGGGCAGCGGGAGGAACGGCAACGCCGCCGCCGCGATCCAGAGGAGACCGCCCCGCACGTCCGGCCCGCCGCGCCGCCACGCGAACGGCAGCGCGACGGCGCCCGCGAGCAGGGGGAGCGCGAGCAGCGGTCGCGTCGCGAGCGCACCGACGAACTCCGGGAGCCCGCCGCCCGCCGCCGACGCGGCCCACAGGTCCTGCACTTCCCAGTAGCGCACGGGCACGAAGCTGCCCAGGGCGAAGAACGCCGCGTTCTTCACGAGGTGCGGACCGAAGGCGAACCGGTACGGCGAGGCCTCCCCGCCGCGGTCGATCGAGATCGCGATCTGCGCGTACGCGGCCAGGAGCACGAGGTACGGCAGGCTCTCGCGCAGCGTGGGCAGGCGACGCGCCGGGGCGTCCCCGCGGGCGCGCACGGGCCACATCCACCCCGTCACGAGGAGCAGGGGGACGAAGACCACCGCGGTCTCCTGCGCCGCGAGCGCGAAGGCGAACGCCGCCGCCGAGCCGGCGGCGTCGCGCGCGCGTCCCGTCTCCCGGGCGCGCCGGAACAGGAGCAGCGCGGCCACGACCCCCGCCGTGCACAGGAGCCCGGCCACGCCCGACGCCCAGAGCACGGGCTCCACGTGGATCCAGTGCACCGCGAACAGGATCCCCGCGAGCCCGGCGACGCGTTCCCGCCCGCGCCCGAGCAGGGACGCCGCGAGCCGCGCGACCAGCACCGACACGAGGGCGTGCAGCAGGGTGTTCCCGGCATTCCACCAGACGACGCGGTCGCCGGCGATCCCGGCGAGGATGCCGAAGTGGAGGCGCGCGAGCGGCCGGTAGAAGTCCACGTCGTGCAGCGAGAACAGCGCCAGCCCCTCGGCCACCGTGGTGAACACGCCGCGCTCGAGGTTCAGGAAGTCGTCCGAGACGAAGAAGTGCCCCCAGCTCCCCGCGTAGACGGCGACCGCCGCGAGCACGATCCACGCATCCGTCCGCCTCACGACGCGCGCTCCCGCGCCCGCCGCCACCCCTCGAGGTACGCCGCGGCCCGCACGAAGTCGAACAGCGCGTCCGCGCGCAGGAAGCCGGGGAGCGCGCCGCCGAGGCGGGCCGCGGGCTCCCAGAACGCGCGTCGCGCGAGGAGCCGCGCGGCGCGCTTGCGCGTCGCCAGCGCGAAGCCGTCCTGGCCGCGCCGCACGGGCTCCACGAGGTGCAGCTTCAGCTCCTCGCGGGCCTTCGGCACCTTGCGCACGAGGACCGGCAGCATCCGCTCCCCGTACCGGCACAGCCGGCGCGCCGTGGGCAGCACGCCGTGCAGGTCCAGGTGCTCCGACACCGCGTCCGGCGCGTGCCGGAACCGGCCCCCGAACCGCTCCAGGCGGTAGCCCATCTCCGTGTCCTCCCCGCCGTACTCGTCGAACTCCTCGTCGAACCCGCCCGCCCGCGCGAGCAGCGGCGCCGCCACGGACGAGTTTCCCGTCATGAAGTAGCGCGCCGGGATGGGAGCGCCCCGCGGCACCTTGTGCACGCCGCGCGAGTCCGAGTAGACCACCCACGCGGTGCGGGGGATCTCCGGCGCCGTGACGATGTGCCCGAGGACCACCACGTCCGGCCCGTCGTGCAGCGACGCGTGCGCGGCGAGGAACCGCGGCGCCACGCGCATGTCCGAGTCCAGGAACACCACCGCGTCGCCGCGCGCGGCGGCGATGCCGGTGTTGCGCGCCGCCGCCCGGCCGCGGTTCCGCTCGTGGTGCAGCACCCGGACGTCGATCGGCAGCGCCAGCCCGGCCGCCCAGGCCGAGAGCCCGGGGTCCGCGCCGTCGTCGACCACGTCGAGCACGAGGCCGATCCGCTCGGCCTCCTCGGCGTCGAACACCCGCCCGGTGGGCAGGAGCTCGGCCGATCGCGACGCGCCGACCAGGCGGGGGAGGTAGGAGCTCGTGCCCAGGTCGCAGGCCGAC
>CAYYFX010000014.1:26399-54279 GCA_964471155.1 uncultured Gemmatimonadota bacterium
CGAACGGCGGCGCGCCGGACTGCGCGGCCAGGCTGCGGAGCGTGATCCCCGTGAGCTCCCGCCGCCCGTACGTGGGCACGACGACCGAGATCATGCCGCTCCCCCGCGGAACACGACGCCGCGGAGCACGCGCGGCAGCGCGCGCAGCTCGTCCGGCCGCAGGACGCCGGCCGGGACGAGCAGCAGCGCGAACGCGGGCAGCAGCGCGACGCGCCCGGCCGCGGCCGCCCCGGCGGGCAGCGGCGCGAGCGCGTCGCCGGCCAGGACCACGGCGGCGCCCACCGCCAGCGCGCGCGCGAGCCGGCCGGGGCGGAACGGGATCGGGAAGCGTCGCGACGACGCCCGCAGCACGAGCGCGGCCAGCAGCAGGTTCGTCGCGGCGATCGCCGCCGCCGCGCCCACCTCCCGCCACCGGGGCACGAGCAGGAGGTTCAGCGCCGCGTTCGCGAGCGTGGCGAGCCCCACGAGGCCGGGCAGCTCGCGCGTGCGACCGGACACCTGCAGGCCGGTCTCGAACGCGCGTGCCGCGGCGTACAGGGCGGTGCCCAGCGCGAGCAGCGGGATCACGGGGACGGCGCCCGCGTACGCCTGCGCCCCGAGGGCGTGCAGGATCTCGCGCCGCAGGAGGGAGATGCCCACCGCGCCCGCCGCCACCACGAGGAACAGGTTCCGGAACACCGCCGCCAGCTCCGCCCCCCCGTCCGGCTTCCTCGCCTGCGCGAACGCGTACGACGGCCACGCCAGCTGCACCGAGGTCACGACGACCGCGATGGGCAGGCACAGCTCCGACGCGTACCCGTACACGCCCACGGCTTCCAGGTCCGCCAGGATGCGCAGCAGCCAGGCGTCCAGGTACGTCAACGCCCACAGACCCAGGGAGGATGGCACGAGCGGCAGGCCGAAGGCGAGGAGCGAGCGCAGCCGCGGAACCGCTCCGGACAGGTCCACCCCGGTGCGGGCGAGGACGCGCGGCGCCACGAGCGCCACGACGACGGCGGGCCCGAGCAGGTTGCCGAGCAGGAACCCGCGGATGCCCTCGCCCCGGACGAACACGAGGAACAGCGTGGCCGCGAGCGAGACCGCGCCGCGGACCGCCATCAGCCGCGCGAAGTCGCGGGACCGGTCGTCCGCGCGGAAGTGCCCGAGCAGGATCTGGAACTGCGCGCCGAAGAACGCCGTCCCCACCGCGATCGCGAACAGCGTGCCGTGCTCCGGCGTCCCGAAGAGCAGGCGCGACGCCTCCTCGCGCGCGAGCAGGAACGGCGCGGCGATGGCCAGATCGAGGAGCGGCGCGCCGAGCAGCACGAGCGGGCGCAGCCGCCGGCGCTCCTCCGCGTCGTCCGTGCCGTGATGGAAGCGCACGAGCGCGGCCACGAGCCCCAGCTCCAGCACGAGGTGCAGGAAGCCCGTCGCGGCCAACAGGAGCGAGAGGACGCCGAACTCCTCCGCGGCGAGCCGGCGTCCGATCACCGGGAGGAGCACGGCGCGGGTGATCCCGCCCACCACGGACCCCGTGCCGTACAGCAGGGCGTGCCGCGCCACGGCCCGCGTGGGGCGGCTCAACGGGAGAGCGCCCCCGGCGGCACGGCGCGCCCCTGCTCGTCCATCCAGCCGCGCGCGCGGTACTTCGCGTAGATCCCCGCCACGATGCGATCCGCGGAGTGCACGCGCTCCACCCACTCCCGGCCCGCGCGCGCCATCGCGACCAGGCGGGCGGGATCGCGCGCCAGCTCCACGAGCCGGTCCTCCACGGTCTCCGGCGTCACCGGCACGAAGGGGTGCGGCCGCAGGAACTCCTCCAGCGAGGGCGTCATGGAGGTCATGCACGGCAGCCCCAGCGCCATGGCCTCCAGCGAGTTCATGCCGTAGCCGGTGGCGCCGTGGTCGCCCACCTGGTCCACGAGGAGGTTCGCGGCGCGCTTGCGCCGCATCGCCTCGGCGTGCGTGACCCCCTCCACCAGATCGAAGTCGAAGTCGCACCGCGCCCGCGCCCGCTCCACCGCCGCCAGCAGGATGTCGGTGCCCTTGACGGCCCGGTTGCGCGGCGCGTGGACCACCCGGAGCCGGTCCGTCGCGGGCTCGCGCCACTCGAACCGGGACGCGTCGAACGGGATGAAGAAGTACTCGAGCGCGGGATCGAGCTGCAGGTGGTCCCACTCGCACGTGAGGTTCAGCTCTGAGACCTCGCGCACCGCCGGGATGACGCCGCGATCGCGGAGGTCCGTGCCCAGGTAGTAGCAGACCACGTGCTTCCCGCGCCGCCGCATCTCCCTCAGGAAGCGCGCGTCGCGCGTGAACTCCACGCCGGACTCGAGATGGTACACGTCGAAGCCGTCCAGGCCGTGCTCCCGGATCGCCGACTCGATCCGCCCGCGCCACAGCACGTCCTCGCGGAACCGGTGGAACGCCGCCTCGAGCGCGGAGCGCGGCCGCCACTCGGGCACGCCGCGCGCACGGGTGAACTTCGGGCGGTCGCCGTGGGCCCGGTTCAGCATGCGCTTCAGCGCCATGTGCCAGGCATTGCCCTGCAGCAGCGGCAGGTGCAGGCAGATGTCCTCCTCGTACTCGTTCACGCACCGGCACAGCGTGACGAGCCGCGCTTCGTGGCCGGCGCGGCGGTGCGCGGCGACGAAGGCGTTCGCCATCCCCACCCAGTTCTGGTCGCAGAGATGGAGGAACCGCATCCGCCTCACTCGAGCCGGCGGCGGCGGATCAGCCCCAGGAGATTCTCCCCCAGCACGAGACGGCGGGTCTCCCCGTCGGGATCCGCGCCGTCGAACACCGCGAGGTACGCCGCCGGCCAGCCGAGGGGATAGTCGCTGCCGAACAGGAGCCGCCCCGGTCCCAGCAGGTCCAGCGCGATGCGGATGGAGTAGTACTCGCGGATGGACTCCGTGCCCAGGTACGCGTTCGGGAGCCCGCGCCGCGCCATCTCGCGCGCGCACTCCTGCTGCAGGGAGGGAAGGTCGCCGCCCAGGTGCGCCACGATGATCGCCGCGTCCGGGTAGCGCTCCGCCGCCTCCAGCGGGAAGCGCCAGCCCGCGATCTCCTGCCAGCGCCCCGCATGCACGATGACGGGCAGCCGCCAGCGGTTCGCATGCTCGAGGAACGGCGCCCACACGGCGTCCGTCACCGCCCGGCGCTCCAGCGACGGGTGGATCTTCAGGCCGGCCACGTGCCCGTGATGCGCCTCGAGGAACGCCATCGTGCGTGCCGCGTCGTGCGGGTCCACCCACGCGAAGAGATGGAAGCCGGCCGGATCCGGCGCCAGCGCGGCCGCGAGCCCCTCGTTGTCCCCGCGGTCCGTGGGCATCACCGCGCACCCGTCGATGCCGGAACGGCGCAGCGCGTCGCGAATGGCATCCAGCGTGGCGCCCGGCCAGCCTTCGCGCTCCGGCTTCCACTCCCCCCAGTGCACGTGGCCGTCCAGGATGACGGGCTTCGTCATCGCAGCACGGCCACCTTCCCCTCGTAGGTGGCGCCGCTCGCCGCCCGCGCGCTGATGAGGTACACGCCGGACTCCACGAGCACGTCCCCGAGGTTGGTCCCGTCCCACGAGGAGTCGCCGCGGATGCCGAGCGCCTCGTGCACGACCTCGCCGCCCAGCGTGTAGACGCGCAGGTCGACGACCTGGTCCGCGGGGATCCCGGACCACCGCAGGGCGCCGTCGCGATCGGGGTTCCACGGGTTCGGGTAGGCGGACACCGGCAGGTCCTCGCCCTCGCCCGGCGCGCGCGCGGCCGAGAGGTCCAACCGCGCGATGCCGCCGGTGGCCGTGCCGACCCACACCCGCTTGCGCGCCTCGTCGATGTACAGCCCGCGCACGGCCTGGTCGGGCAGCGGGCAGCCCTGGACCTGGTCGAACCACGTCCACGTGGCCAGATCGTTCGAGATCCGCACGAGCCCGGCCGCCTCCGTGCCGAGCCAGAGATTGTCGTCCCAGTCCAGCGCGGCCACCTCGTACGGCAGCGGATTCCGCCCGCCGCTCTGGGTGACGGTGGGCGAGATCCTCTGCCACGACACGACCGGCGGCCACGACCCGGGAGTCATCCGGCCGAGCGCCAGTCCCTTCTCCCCGGCGATCCAGATGCGGTCCGCACCGTCGATCTCGATGTCCTTGCACTCGCCGAGGTCCAGGCCGCTGCCGGGAAGGAGCGTGGGCACCTGGAACGCCGCGTGCCGGTCGTCCGAGACGTCCGCCACCGTGCCGCGCGTGTCCAGCACGTACAGCATGGCCGGCTCGGTGTTCGTCGTGCTCGTGCACACCCAGATCCGGCCGGCGGTGTCGAAGGCCAGGTCCCGGAGCAGGTTGATCCCGATGTAGAAGTTGTCGAAGTCGTAGTTCGTCACGCGCAGGCTGGGCGGCGCCTCGACGACGGACAGCCCGCCGCCGGGATTCTGCCCGTAGCAGATCCAGCAGTTGCCCGCCGCGTCGATCTCGATGGAGCGGCAGTTGCGGCCCTGTGTCCGGCGCGAGGCGATCGCCACCGAGGGATGGTAGGTCTCCAGGGACGCCGGGGACTCCGGGAAGTACCGGTTCACGCCGCCGTCGGTCCGCGAGATCGACGTGCCCATCCAGACCGTGCCGTCCCCCCAGACCCGCACCTGGGTCATGTTGGTGGCCACGATGCCCTGGTCCCTCGTGATGGAGGTCCAGGCCGACCCGTCGAACACGCCGACGCCGTTGCCGGCGAGTCGGTTGTCCACCTCGCCGGTGCCGAAGTACAGCTTGCCGTCGGGATGGACCGCGAGGTCCGCGATCTGCGGGAAGTGCGGGCCGAGCGGCGGCGGGCAGCGCCACGTGATGCCCTCGCGCACGAAGTAGCCCGAGGCGAGCGTGCCGACCACCAGCCGGCCCGTCGCGTCGACGGCCACGTGCCGCGGCACATAGGACGTGTCCGACGCGCAATCGGAGCGCGGGATGCGGACCGGCACGGGCGTGGAGGTCAGGTCCATGCGGTAGACGTCCCGCTCCGTCCCCGCCTCCGCGGCGATCCACAGCGTGGACCCGGAGACGTGCAGGTCCAGGATGTTCTGGCCCGCGAACTGGGCGATCGTCTCGAGCGTGCCGGACGCGGGATCGTAGTTCTGCAGCCCCGCGCCGGTTCCCAGCCACAGCACGGACGTGCCCGAGGGGAACTTCGGGGCGCGGACGACATGCTTGACGTTCGGCGACGCGAGCCCGTCCGACGCCGTGAGCTCCAGCCGGAAGTCCGCCGGCGTGACCGACTCGTCGCGCACGTACAGCCCCTGGCCGCTCGTGCCGAACCAGACCGCGTCCGACTCCGCGAGGATGGTGCGGACCACCTCGACCCGCGGACCCTGCGCGGCATCGACGGCGAACCCGCCCGACCCGTCCGGCGTGATCGTGAGGATGACGAACCCGCCGCCCTCGGGGTTCCCCTGCGGCGTGAACCCGTCCGCGCAGGACACGATCATCCGATCGCCCTCGCCCGCCATCGCGAGGACGTGGTCGCTCCAGAGCTCGTTGAAGGAGGACAGGTCCTTGAGGTGCGCGCCGGAGGGCGACAGGACGGAGATCCCGTTCGCCCGCGTCCCCACCCACAGGTTGCCGAGGCCGTCCCGGGCCATCGCGGTGATGTCCGTGGAAACGAGCCCGTCCCGGTCCGTGATCTTCGTCTGCACGGGAGACCCCGAGGCCACCGTGGAGAGGTCCGCACGGATGACGCCGCCCTTGGCCCCGATCCACGCGATCTCCCCCGTGGTCAGCACCTCGGCCACGTCGCCCGTGGGCGGGAAGATCTCCCAGACCACGTCGGGGTCGCACTGGGCGCGCGCCGTCCCGGCGCACGCGAGGAGGACGGCGAGCGGAACGACGGCGCAACGCGCGCGTGCGGGCGCGAAGCCCGGCCATCGGATGCGAACGGACAAGGCGGACTCCTCGAGGGGACTCACCGGGGCCTCAGGCTCCGCAGGAGGATCTTGAGATCCTCCCACGGGGACCGGTTCTGAAGATACGACAGCGCGAGGGAAATCTCCTCCTCCACGCCCGGCTCCTCCCCCCGGTGCAACCGCCAGGGCCCGGTGGCGCCGGGCCGGGAGAGGTCGAACAGGACGCGGAGCTCCTCGCGGGCCTCCACCTCCGCGGGCGTGCGCGGGCGCGGGCCCACCAGGGCGAGATCGCCGCGGAGGACGTGCCCGAGGGTCTCCGCGGCACGACTGCGGGCGGGCCGGACCCGGCGGAAGACCCGGCCGCGAAGCCCGTGCACGAGCTCGTGGGGTTCGGACGGGTCGGGGCGCCGGAAGGCGCGCACCCAGCCCACGGGCCCCAGGAGCAGGATGCCCGCCGCCGCCACGAGGACGTCCACGCAGCGCTGCACGGCCGGTCCCAGCGTGCGCCCCGCGCCCCCGCCGAGCTCGACGACCGGACGGCCCAGGACGTCCCGGACGTGCAGGTCCCCCGGCAGGAAGTCCGCCGGACCGGAGACGAGGCGCAGGCGCACCCCGTCGCGCCGGCACAGCAGGACGAGACGCGAGATCTCCGGGACCGAGAGCGTGGGCTTCACCAGGAGCACCTCCGCGACCCGGTGCCGGCTGACCAGCTCCCGGATGCCGTCGGCGTCCCAGAACTCGCGGAAGCGCCGCTCCTCGGCGCCGGGCCGGTCCGCCAGCACGGTCACGACCTCCAGGCCCAGCGAGGGATCCGCCTCCACCCGCTCGGCGAAGTTCCGGGCCGCCTCCCGCTCGCCGAGCACGACGACCCGCGTGCGGTCGAACCCGGAGCGGCGCAGGGAGCGCGCGATCTGCGTGAGCACCCAGCGCCCCGCGAGCGTGGTGGCGAAGGCCAGCGGCAGGAAGGCCGCCAGCATGAAGCGCGAGTGCAGCTCCGAGCGCGTCAGGAACGTGCTGGCCATGAGGATCAGCGTGGACAGCAGCAGCCCCTTGCCCAGGTCGAACGCGTCGTCCAGGAGGTCCCGGGCCGTGGGCCGGCGGTACAGCCCGCGCTGCGCGCTGACGAAGAGCACGACCGCGTTCGTCAGCAGCAGGAACGGCTGGTACGCGGAGAACGGGAACACCGGCCGCTGCAGCACGCTGGACAGCACGGTGCGCAGCCCGAACGCCCCCGCGAAGGCCAGGTTCACGGCCACGAGGTCGCCGAGCAGGAGCAGTCCGCCCAGGGCGAGGTCCCGGTGCTTGCGCAGCCGGTACAGCAGCGTGTTCCACTTGTCGAAGAAGCGGAACATGCTGTTCAGGTGCGCCGCGAGACGCCGGTTGAACAGGCCGCCGCCCTGCGCGCTCTCCCGGCGGTGCACGTGGGTCATGCGCGCGTCCGGCACGTACACGACGCGCCACCCGTGCTGCTTCATGCGGTAGCACCAGTCCACGTCCTCGAAGTACATGAAGAAGCGCTCGTCCATCAGGCCCACGTCCGTGATGGCCTCGCGCCGCACCATGAGGCACGCGCCCAGCATCCAGTCCACCTCGCGGACGGTGTCGTGGTCCCAGTCCATCATGAGGTGGTCGCGCACCACGCGGCTGTTCGGGAACAGCCGCCCGAGGGGCGTGCGCCGGTGCAGCAGCGTGGACAGGGTGTAGAACGTCCGGCAGGAGTACTGCAGCGTGCCGTCCGGGTTCAGCAGCTTGCCGCCCGCGATGCCGGTGGAGGGATCCGCGTCCATGTGCCGCGCGAGCGCGTCGACGGCTCCCGGCTGCACCTCGATGTCCGGGTTCAGGATGAGCAGGTAGCGCCCGGAGGCGGCGCGGATGGCCTGGTTCACCGCGCGGGAGTAGCCCACGTTCTCCGCGTTCGCGATCACGCGCACGTCCGGGAACTCGCCCCGCAGCATGGCCACGGTCCCGTCGCGCGACGCGTTGTCCACCACCAGCACCTCGCACGGGCGCGCGCTGTCCGCCCGGCGCAGCGACGCCAGGAGGCCGCGGACGAAGTCGCGCGTCTCGTACGAGACGACGACGACGCTGATCTCCGGGCGGGTCACCGCCGACGGCCGTTCCCGGCCGCCGCCTTCCCGCCCCAGAGGGACCTGAACCGGAGCTTCCATACCAGCCAGAAGGCCTCCCAGATGATCCGCCGGCTCATCTTCGACGTGCCGGAGTGGCGGTCGACGAACACGATGGGCAGCTCCCGGATCCGGAACCCCTGCCGCCACGCGTGGAAGTTCACCTCGATCTGGAAGCCGTACCCGTCCGAACCCACGGCATCCAGGTTGATCGACTCCAGCACATTCCGCCGGAAGCACTTGAACCCGCCCGTGGAGTCCTTGAGCGGCATCCCGGTGATCCAGCGGGCATAGGCGTTCGCGGTGTACGAGAGGATGAGCCGGCGGATCGGCCAGTTCACGACGTTCGCACCGCCGCCGGTATACCGCGACCCCAGGACCAGGTCCGCGCCCTCCTCCTCCGCGATCCGGAGCATCTCCGGCAGGTACTTCGGGTCGTGCGAGAAGTCCGCGTCCATCTCGAACACGAACCGCGCGTCCGTGCGGGACAGCGCCCAGCGGAACCCCTCGACGTACGCGGACCCCAGCCCGAGCTTCCCCGCGCGGTGCAGCACGTGGACCCGGCCCGTCGAGGCCTTCAGCCCCTCCGCCACCTGCCCGGTGCCATCCGGGGAGCCGTCGTCCACGACGAGCACCTCGAACCCCGGGTGCGCCAGCACGAGCGGGACGATCTCCGCCAGGTTCTCCCGTTCGTTGTAGGTCGGGATGATGACGAGGGTCTTCACGCCGCCGGGCAACCTCTGCTTCGGGGTCGGCTTCGGGGTTCGGGGCGCCCGGCGGGGCCGGCCGGGGGGTTCAAACCGCGGTCAGCGAACATCTTAGCACGGCGGGGGATCACCCGCGCCCCACCTCGCCGCGGTCCTCCGGGCTGAGCGCGCCCCCGTCCCGGACCCGGAGGGCCTCCCGGAGGGAGGCCACCTGCTCCGCCAGGAAGCCCAGCCCGAGCAGCTGCACGCCCACCATCACCAGGAGCATGGCCAGGAACAGGAAGGGCCGCGACCCCACGTGGGTCAGCAGCTTCTGGACCACGAGCCCGGCCCCGAGCAGGACCCCGGCGAACAGTGACGCCAGCCCCCACGACCCGAACAGGAGCATCGGCTTGTCGGTGAAGGCCAGCTCGAACTTCACGACCAGCAGGTCCAGGAGCCCCCGCAGGATGCGCTTGCGCCCGAACTTCGAGCGGCCGGAGTGCCGCGGGTAGTAGCTGGTGGGGATCTCCTTGACCTTGAACCCCCGGCCGGCGGCCAGCACCACGACGTACCGGTGCCAATCCGAGCGGAGCCGGATCGTGTCGATCACCTCCCGGCGGAATCCCTTGATCCAGTTCAGGTCGTGCGCGTCCACGCCGAACAGCACGCGGCTCAGGAAGTTGTACACGAGCGACACGAGGAGCTTCCCCTCGAGGCGCCCGATGCGCCGCCCGCACACGACGTCCACCCCGCCCGCCAACTCCGCCACGAGCTTCGGGATGTCCTCCGCCGGGTCGGACTGCAGGTCCGCGGGCAGGAACACGACGTACTCGCCGCGGACGTTGCGGAACCCGGTGTTGAGCGCCTCGGACAGGCCGAAGTTCCGGCGGTGCCGGAAGGGCCGCACGTTGCCGCGGCGCGCGGCCTCCTCCTGCACCTTCGCCCAGGTGCCGTCCGAGGATCCGTCGTCCACGAAGACGGTCTCCCCGGACATGCCGCAGGCCGCGAAGCCCGCCTCGATCCGGTCGAACAGCCGGGGGACGTTGCCCTCCTCGTTGAAGGCGGGAACGAT
The DNA here is from genome assembly GCA_964471155.1 of uncultured Gemmatimonadota bacterium. Taxonomy (GTDB): domain Bacteria; phylum ARS69; class ARS69; order ARS69; family ARS69; genus CAYYFX01. Next base: position 36,140 of record CAYYFX010000014.1, read on the forward strand.
GACCGAGACGCGGGGGACGTGGCTCACCGGGCCCTCCTACTCCGACGCGATGTCGACGGCATCGCCGCCCGCCGCCAGCGACCGCTGCGCCGCCTCGAGCGCGGCCACGACCGCCAGGCCGGAGCGCCCGTCCGTGCGCGGCACGGCACGCGTCCGCACGCACTCCACGAAGTGCGCGCACTCCTCGGCCAGCGGCTCCGTGAACGTGATCTTCGGGATGTGGATGTCGCCGGAGTGCAGCTTCAGCTGGAACTCGCCGTACTCGCCGTCCGGCCCCTGCCGGCGCACGCCCTTGTCGTACACCTTGATCTTCCCCTCGGACTCCACGTCGTCGTAGACCACCATCTTCCTCGACCCGACGAACGTGGTCCGGCGCACCTTGCTGGGATCCAGCCAGCTGGAGTGCACGTGCGCGAGCGCCCCGCCCGGGTACTCGAACACCGCGAACACCACGTCCTCGATCCCCGGCTGCAGGAAGGACCGGCCCACCGCACGGACGCGGTGCGGGGCCTCGCCGAGCACGAAGTTCGCGATGGAGATGTCGTGCGGCGCCACGTTCCACAGCGCGTTCACGTCCTTGCGGACCTGGCCGAGGTTGACGCGGCTGGAGTAGATGTACAGCACGTCGCCGATGTCCCCGGAGTCGACCAGGTCCCGCACGTACTTCACGGCCGCGTTGTAGATGAACGTGTGCCCGGTCATGAGCACGCGGCGACCCGCGTCCGCGGCCCGCACCAGCTCCCGGGACTGCGCGACGTTCATGGTCAGCGGCTTCTCGACGAGCACGTCCTTCCCGGCCGCCAGCGCCGCCAGCGCGAGCTCGTGGTGCGACGCCGCCGGCGTGGCCACGATCACGGCATCCACCGCGGGATCCGACAGGGCGTCGGCGAAGGTCCGCACGAGCTTCACGCCGGGATGTCGCCGCCCGATCCGGGCCAGCCGGCCCTCGTCCAGGTCGCAGACGACGCGCAGCTCCGCCCCCGGCGTCTCCGCCGCGTTCCGGATGAGATTCGGCCCCCAGTATCCCGCGCCGACGACCGCCAGACCCACCGTGTCCGCCATGTTCTTTTCCCCCGCGTTCCTCAGTCCTTGAAGCGGTACTTGAGGAGGAACCAGAGCGCGGCGATCCCGTCGCGCCACGTGATCTTCTTGCCTTCCTCGTAGCCCCGCCCGTTGTAGGAGATCGGGACCTCGTACACCTTGCAGCCGCGCTTGAAGATCTTCGCGGTGAACTCCGGCTCGAAGCCGAACCGGTTCGTCTCCAGTTGCATGGAAGTGAAGATCTCCGCGCGGCACATCTTGAAGCAGGTCTCCATGTCCGTGAGCATCGTGTTGTAGAGCACGTTCGTGACCCAGGTCACCACCTGGTTGCCCAGGTAGTGCCAGTACAGGAAGACGCGGTGCGTCCCGAGGAAGCGCGTGCCGTAGGTCACGTCGGCGCGGCCGTCCAGGATGGGCGCGGCGAGCATCCCGTACTCCTCCGGGTAGTACTCCAGGTCCGCGTCCTGGATGATGACCAGGTCCCCGGTGACGTGCCGCTGCGCCGTGCGGATGGCGGCGCCCTTGCCCCGGTTGACCTCGTGCCGGAAGCACCGGACGTTCCCGCCTTCCAGCCGCTGCAGTATGGCGGGGGTGCCGTCGCGGGAACAGTCGTCCACGATGAGGAGCTCCTTCTCCAGCGGGAAGGGCGCCGCCTGCACGCGGCGCACGATCTCCTCGAGCGTGCGCTCCTCGTTGTAGACCGGGATGATCACGGTCAGCTTCTTCACCGGCGGAGCTCCTCGATCATCTTCCGAAGGTCGTCGTTCTCCGGGTCCAGCCGGAAGGACCTCATCAACGCGTCCAGCGCCGCGGCGCGGTCGCCGCGCCGCAGGTGCAGGACTCCCAGGTTCCGCCAGTTCAGCGGGTCGGCCGGACGGGCGGCGATGGCCTTGTCCAGGAGTTCCTCCGCCAGGTCGTAACGTTCGAGTTTAAACCAGCAGACCGCTTCCAGCGAGACGAGCTCGGGGGTCTCCGTGCCGCCCTCTTGCCGGAACTTGCCGAATCCGGCAAGCGCCTCCTCCCAGCGCCCGGCCGCCGCCGCCTCGGCCGCCCGCTCGTAGGCGGTGGGCTCGTAGCCGGCCAGCCGCGTCCCGTTCCACTCCCGGGGCAGGCGGCGCAGCTCCACCGTGGAGGCGAACAGCGTGCGCAACGGCCACACCTGCACCACCCGGGTGGAGTCGAGCAGGCCCGGGAAGCGCTGCTCCAGGATGTCCCGGTCCCCCTTGCCCCCCACGAAGACGTGCGTGACCCCGTAGCGCGCCAGCAGGTCCGGCGTGCCGGGCGGTCCGTAGTACGGCAGGCTCACGAAGCGGGAATCCTGCGTGAGCGTCGGGGCCAGCGGACCCAGGATGACCGCGTCCGGCGCGATCATGTGCGGGAACGAGGACTTCAGGTCCTCCAGGGACGTGGTCCGGTGGGCCGCGAACCACCCCCACGCGGCCAGCCCGATCCCGACCTCGATCGCCACGGCGGCCACGACGCCGCGCCGCAGCGCCGCGGCCGGCACCTCCGCGGCCCGGCGCAGCGCGCGCAGGATCTCCGGGCACCACAGCACGAGGACGTACAGCACGACGCCGCAGGCGCCCGCCCCGATCAGCCCCTGCCGGAACGTGTCCAGCTTCGCGAACACGCCGACCGCCGCGTCGTACGTCTGCGGCGAGATGCGCGCCGGGGGCAGCGTGAGCCAGTCCAGGGCGATGGACGCGGCGTGCTTGATCGCGTCGATCGCCGTGAACGCGAACGAGTAGATCCACAGCGCGATCGGCGCGTGCTCCCCGAATCCGGACGGCGCGCGCAGCCGGAAGCCCGGCGAGCGCAGCGCCAGCTCCAGCCCGGCCGCGGCGGCGCCGGCCAGGAACGGCGCCAGCAGCACGTAGTAGCGCGGCGCCTTGTACGGGAGCAGCGCGAAGTAGATCCACTGCGACGCGAACGCCAGCGCCCACAGCAGCGTCCCGTCCGCGAGACGCGCGCGCCGCGCCGGCCCGTTCAGCAGGGACCACATGACGAACAGGCCGCCCACCGTGCCCGCCACGGGCATCCGGTAGAGGAACCACGACCGGCGCACCGCGTTGTAGAACTCGCCGAGGCCGCGCGGCAGGGACTCCAGCAGCGGCAGCGAGCCGTGCAGGCCGGTGGACTGCTGCGCGACGTGCTGCACGATCTGCTCCCGGTGCGGGAGGAAGAGCGCGACCAGCCACGCGAGCGACACGGCGACACCCCCGCCCGCCACGGCCGCGAGGCCCCGGAGGGAGCGGTCGCGCAGCGCGGCGAAGACGAGGAGCCCGGGCACGAAGCCCGCCGCGTGCATCTTCCCGAGCAGCACGGCCGCCGCGGCCAGCGCGCCGGCGGCGGCCTGCGCCCGCCACGACCGCCCGAGGGCCGCTCCCGCGGACAGCACGAGCAGGAGCGCGGTCACGTTCTCCGCGATCGGCACGCGCGCGAACATCACGGGGAAGGCGGCGAAGGCGAACAGCGCCGCCCCGATCAGCCCCGCGCGCGGGCCGAGCGAGCGCCGCAGCGCCCAGGCCACCGCGACGATCGTGGCGGCGCCGGCCAGCGCGGAGAGCGCGACGGTGGGCAGCCGGCCCGGGCCGGCCGGGAGGTACGCCAGCCACGTGAGCACGTTGATCAGCGGGAAGATCCACAGGTCCCGGTTGTAGTCGCGGATCCACTCCCCGAACAGTGCGGCGTTGCGCGCCGCGTGCACGAGCACGGCGGGGTCCGTGTAGATGCCGTTGGACCAGGAGGTGCGCGACGGGATGTCCGCGAACGGCCACGCGAACCGCAGCGCGAAGCCGGCCAGCGCCAGGAGCGCGATCCGGGACGTCCAGGGAAGGCGCGGCGCGGCCGTCCCGTCGGGCGCGGCGCTCACTCGTCGCCGGCCGCGCGCCGCTCCTTCAGCAGCGCGATCTCCTGGGCGAGCGTCTTCACCTGCCGCGACAGGCGCGAGTGCACGACGGAGAAGTGCAGGAGGATGATCAGTCCGAAGCCGAAGCCCACGAGGAAGAGCGCGGAGGGCGGGTACCGGATGCCGAGCGTGCCCGCGAGGCGATCGAGGAGCCCGCGCGATCCGGACAGCGCCAGCAGCACGACGCCGGTGCAGATCCACAGGAGCGCGTACTGCTCGCGGAGCCGGCGGCTCCGCACCAGCTCCAGGACGACGGCCAGGAGGAGGCCCGATCCGAGCACGGACACCCACAGCACGCGATCCACGCCGTCCGCCTCCTCGCGCGGGCCCCCGGACGTCACGCCCGGCGGTCGGGCAGCGTAGCACGGGGTCGGCGGGCCGTCAGTCTCCCCCGTCCCCGGGCGCGTCCCGCGGCGGGACGCGGCGGAACAGCCCGACCAGAACCGCGAGCGTGACCTTCACCACGTAGTAGGCCGACCGCGCGGCCGTGATGGAGGAGCGCCCGCCGGATCGCTCCGCGAACCGGCACGGCACCTCCAGGATCCGGAAGCCGGCGCGCCGCAGCAGCACGAGGGACTCCACCTCCGGGTAGTCCTGGGGATAGTGCGCGGCGAGGTACCGCACGACGGGCGCCGAGGCGGCGCGGAAGCCGGACGTCGTGTCGCGCAGGCGCTGCCCGGTCAGCCCGCTGACCAGACCGGCGAACGCCAGGATGCCCAGCCGCCGGGTCCACGGCGCGCGGTACTCCGTCCTCGCGACGAAGCGCGACCCCAGCACCAGGTCGGCCTCCCCGCGCGCGAGCGGCGCGAGCAGCTTCGCGATCTCCGCCGGAAGGTGCTGTCCGTCGGCGTCCACCTGCACGGCCACGTCCCAGCCCCCGCGCGACGCGTACAGGAAGCCGCACTGCACCGCCCCGCCGATGCCGAGGTTCACGGGCAGGTCCAGCACCGTGGCGCCGGCGGCCCGCGCGCGCGCCGCCGTGTCGTCGCCCGAGCCGTCGTTCACGACGACCACGTCCAGGCCGCCGACGGCCCGCAGGCCCGCCACCACGCGGCCGACCGTGGCCTCCTCGTTGTACGCGGGCACGACCGCCAGCACCCTCACCCCCGTCCGCCTCCCCGCCGCGCGCGCAGGAGGCCGCGCACCATGCCGTACCCGCGTGCCCACGTGCGCAGCGATCCCACCAGCGCGAGGGCCAGCGGCGCGGTGGAGCGCGCGTGCCGCGCCACGCGCAGGGCGAGCACGCCGTGCAGCGCGAGCACGAGCGACGCGGCGAGCGCGGCCGCCCCGCGCGCGGCCGGCCGCCACGGCGCCACGAGCAGGAGCGCCGTCGCGGCCATCGCCAGCGGCGGGGCCGCCAGCTCCTCCGGGCCCGCGTAGCCGTCGCCGCGCACCCGGCGCGGGTGCCGGCGGTACAGCGCCACCCGCCATTCCCCGTGCCGCGCCTGCTCGCGGAGGTAGCGGCGCAGGGACACCGGGTGGTGGTGGTCCACCACGGCCTCGCGGACGAAGCGGATCCGGAAGCCGGCATCGCGCAGGCGGTACGAGAGGTCGTTGTCCTCGCCGCTCGGCGCCGGGTACGACTCGTCGAAGCCGCCGACGGCCTCCAGCGCGCGCCGCGTCGCCCCGAAGTTGTACGAGCCCGCGAAGTCCAGTTCGGCGCCGAAGCGCGCGTGCCGCCACGCGATCTCCGCCTGCACCGTCTCCGCCAGCCACGATCCCGGGTTCGCGATGCCGTACGTCCCGCCGCACACCTCGAAGCCGCCGCCCAGCCCGGCGGCCAGGCGCGCGGCCCAGTCCGGCCGCGGCACGCAGTCGGAGTCCGTGAACAGCACGACGTCGGAGGCGGCGGCGCGCCACCCGCGATTGCGCGCCGCCGCCGGCCCGGCATTCGTCTGCCGCAGTACGCGCACGCCGGCCCGCTCCGCCACGGCCGCCGTGTCGTCGGCGGAGCCGTCGTCCACCACGATCACCTCGCGGGGCGGCGCGGTCTGCGCGGCGAGGGCGGCGAGCAGGCGCGGCAGCGTGGCGGACGCGTCGTACGCCGCCACGACCACGGACACGCCGTGCGCGCTCACGCGCGCGCCTCCCAGCGCGCGGCCAGCGCGCGGACCGCGACATCCGCGGTGCCGTGCTCCGCGAGCCAGGCGGCGCCGCGCGCCGCCGCGTCCCGCCGCGGGGCGTCCAGCGCATGCAGCACGGCGGCGGCGAACGCCGCCGCGCCCGGCCCCTCCGGGAACGAGACGAACTCCGCGAAGCGCTCGGCGTCCGGCGTCCGCGACGTCACCACGGGCACGCCGGCAGCGAGCGCCTCGCGCAGCTTGATCGACGCGCGATGCCGGTTCGCCTCGGTGTCCTCCAGGTAGTTCGCCGCGACGTCGGCGAGCGCGAAGTAGCCCGCCACCTCGGCGTGCGGGACGCCGCCCGCGAAGCGCACACGGCCAGGCGGCAGCGTCTCCGCCGCGAGCTCCTCCAGCCGCGCGCGGTCCCGGCCGTCGCCCACCACGAGGAGGCGCGCGTCCGAGCGCTCCGTCGCCACGATGCGGAACGCCGGCAGCAGCGCGGCGAGATCCGACGCCGGCCCGAGATGCCCCGCGTACAGGAGCACCGGCCCGTCGCCGAGCTCGAGGCGCTCGCGCAACCCGGGCGGCGCCGCGGCGCCCGCGAAACGCGCCGCGTCCACCGGCTGCTCCACCCAGATCGCGTCGTCACGCCCGCCCCGCAGTTCCGCGATGCGGCGGCGGAGCGGTTCCGTGTGCGTGGTCACGTCGTCCGCCTCGCGCGCCGCCGCGCGGAAGAACCCGCCCACGACGCGGCGGGCGAGCCCCTCCGGATAGTAGGCCTCGTCCAGGTCGTCCAGGTCCGCGGCGACATGCGCGCCCAGGCGGCGCGCGAGCCGGGCCGGCAGCCACACGTTCGGCAGCGCCTTCAGCGTCCAGCAGATCTCCGGCTTCAGCGCGAGCACCGCCCCCGCGCCGTGCGCCGCCCACAGCGGCGCCTGCCACTCGGGCGCGACCGGGAGTCGCGGGCACGGGTGGCGGCGCACGCCGGCGGGCGTCTCGGGCGTCGTCCCGGGGACGACGGGCTCGAGCAGGTGCACGTCGTGCCCCCGGCGTGCGAGCGCGCCGGCGAGCGCGCGGAACCGCAGCGCGCTTCCGGACTGGTGCTCCACGGACGACAGCATCAGGATCCGCATCAGTGCACGTACCCCAGGGCGCGCAGCCGGCGCTCCACCTCGGGATCCAGGATCGCCTCCGGCACATCGGACGGCGCCGCCGGCCGCAATCCCGCCCACGCCGCGCCGGTCGCGGACCCCGGCGCGGTCTCGCCGGGGTCCGCGCCGAGGACGAACGCGTCCGTGGTGCCGAGATCCCAGTCGGTGAGCGTCTTCCCGATCGTGCCGTCGGGCAAGACCCCGACGACGGCGGAGCGGCGGCCCCGCCCCTCCGGCGGGAACGTCTCCGCCAGGACCGGCGCGCCGGACGCCTCCGGGAACGGACGCCCGTAGGCGGCCGCCACGAGGAACCCGGCCACGTCCGCGCCGGAGCGCGGAGGCGCCGCGCCCGTCAGCCGCTCCGCGGCCCCCGGGGCGACCCCGCCGCCCGGCCCCGCGACCCACGGGATGCGCAGGTCCTCCTCGAACAGGAGCGCGCCGTGGGTGAGGTCGCCGTGCTGCAGCAGGCCCTCGCCGTGGTCCGCGGTCACGAAGGCCGCGCCGCCGGGCGCGGCGGCCTCGAACGCGCGCAGCAGCCGGCCCACGGCGCGGTCCGTCCCGCGCAGCTCCGCGTCGTAGTCGGCGATCGGCCAGCCGGTGGCCGGCCTCCCGGCGGAGGTCCACGCCGGCGACTCGCGCGCGAAGCGGTGCCGCAGGGGCGCCGCGGCGTGGTACGGGGTGTGCGGATCGAACAGGTGCACCCACAGGAAGCGCGGCGACGGCGTCGCCTCGAGCCACGCGACCGCGGCGTCGACGGTGCGCGCGGCCCGCCGCTCCAGCAGGTCCCCCGGGAGGACGCGGTCCGCGGCGCGCACCAGCGCGAGCGACGTGAGCAGCGGGTGCACGCGCTCGAACGGCGAGAAGACGTCGTCGTAGGTGGCGAACCCGCCGGCGAGCCCGGACAGCCCGGCCTTCAGCGGGATCCCGCTGACGAAGGCGCCGCACCGGAACCCCTCGGCCGCCAGCGACTCCACGACCGTGGGCACGTCGTCCGGCAGCGCGGTCCCGTTGTTGCGCACGCCGTGCGCCCGCGCGGGCAGGCCCGTGAACAGGGAGCAGTGGCTGGGATTCGTGAGCGGCACGGTGGCCCACAGCACGTCGGTCCCGCCGCGCCGCGCGTGCCGGTCGATCCACGGCGTCGTGCCGCGCGGGTAGCCGAACGCGGAGAGGTGGTCCGCCCGCGTGGTGTCCAGCGTGACGAGCAGCACGTCGCGGGCGCCGGCCGGGGCCCGCCGCGGCTCCGGCGCCGGGCCGCGCGCCACCGTCGGCGCGGCGGCGAGGGCGCACGCCAGGAACAGCGCCGAACCCGTGACCCGCAGGCCGGTGCGGCTCGCCGACCACGAGGCGAACGCGCGCAGCGGGCCGCGCAGCGCCAGCGCGACCAGCGACACCCCGGCCAGGAGCGCGACGTTCGCCGCGAGGCTGCCGGGCGAGAGGATCGGCTCGCCGAAGAACCAGCGCACGTGGACGCGCACGCCGCACCAGAGGAACAGCCCGACCGCGAGCCCCGCCGCCGCGACGGTGCCCGGCCGCGGGCGACCGCTCAGCGCGCGGGCGGCGCCGGCGAGGAGTCCGGCCGCGCCCCCCGCGAGACCGACCAGCGCGACGCTGCAGGCCACGAACCGGACGGCCGACGCGACGCCCGGCAGGGACGCCGGGTTCTCGAGCACGATGCTCGCGCCGTCCAGCAACCCCGCGACGAGACCGATCGCGAGGCCGACGGCCGTCACCGCCCACACGGGCGTCTCCCCTCGCCGCCGGCCTTGTCGCCGGCACGGATTCCGCTACGCTGCACCGTCCCCTCCCGAGGATCCGCCATGCGCCGCTGGTTCGTCATCCTCGCCTCGCTCGCCCTCGTGCTCGCGCTCGCGCGCGCCGCGGGCTTCGAGACCATCGGCGCCGTGTGGCGCTCGGTGGACCCGCGCGGCGTCGCCGTGTCCGTGGCCTGCTACTACGCGTGCCTCGCCGCCCGCGTCCTCGCCTGGCGGCGCCTCCTCGCGGGCGACGCGCCCCCGCTGCGGACCCTGGCGCCGCCGCTCGCGCTCGGGTTCGTCCTGGCCAACGTCGCTCCCGCGAAGTCCGGGGAGCCGGCGTCGGCGCTGCTGCTCGCGCGCGCCGCCGGGATCCCGCGCTCCGTCACGCTGTCCGTGCTCACCGCGGAACGCGGGGCGCACCTCCTCGCCCTGCTGGCGACGTTCGTGCCCGCCGCCGCCCTCGCGGCGGGGGCCCGGCTGCACCTGTCGGACGCGGCGCGCGCCGCCGCCCTCCTGCTCGCCGTTCTCCTCGCCGCGCTGCCCTTCGTGCCGGCCGTGCTGCGCCGCGCCGCCGCGCTCGCGCCGCGCCTGCCGCGCGGAGGCGCGGCCCTCGGCCGCTACCTGGACGCGCTGGCGGCGCTGCTGCGGGCGCCGCGCGCGCTCGTCGCGCTCTTCGCGCTCTCCCTGGCCTTCTGGATCCTCCAGTACGCCTCCCTGGGCGCGATCCTCCGCGCGGGCGGCGTGCCCGTCAATCCGGCGCAGGCGGCCGCGGTGGCCGGGGCCGCCATCCTGGGCGGCACGTTGTCCCTGCTCCCCCTGGGCACGCAGGACGGCATCTCGGCCCTGGCGCTGGGCGCGCTGGGCGTGCCGCTGGCCACCGGGTTCGCCCTGGCGCTGTTCCACACGGCGGTCGGGCTGGCCTGCGGGGGGCTCCTCGCGGTCGTGCTCGGCGCGGTCGCGGCGCGCGGCCGGCCCACCCACGGGAAAGGGAGCCCGGAGGCTCCCTGACGTGGCCCGCGTCCCGCCGCGCTCGGCGGCGCGGCCTCAGATCCAGCCGAGCGCCTTCCGCCGGAGGAACGCCTTCCCCAGCCGGAGCGTCTGTCCGAGGTCGTCCCGCGAGCGCAGCGCGCGCCGGACCATCATCCCCACGTACTGCGGCCGCAGGTAGTACTGCCGGTACGCGCTCGTGGCGTACTCCTCGATGGACTCCCGCGACAGCCCGCCGCCCCCGTTCTTCTCGTACGACACCGCGGCCTTGGAGAAGCCGTCGTGCTGGGACCAGTCCTCGCCGGAGACCAGCGACCCCTCCTTCTCCACGAGGTCCATCAGCCGCGTGCCCGGGAGCGGCGTGGCGATGCCGAACTGGCAGAACTCCGCGTTCAGCTCGTACGCGTACCGGATGGTCTTCTCCACCGTCTCCTTCGTGTCCCACGGGAAGCCGAGGATGAAGCAGTTGTGCACGTCGATGCCCGCGTCCTTCGTCCACTTCGTGGCGTTCTCGATGTCCTGGACCTTCCCGTTCTTCCGCATGCGGTCCAGGATCTCCTGGCTGGCGCTCTCGCAGCCGTACAGGATGCGGGAGCAGCCGGCCTTCCTCATCTCCCCGAGGAGCTCCGGGTCCACGCGGTCCGGCCGGCATTGCGGCGCCCACGTGAGGTCCATCCGCTTGTCCTGCAGGAGCCGGCAGACCGCCAGCACGCGATCCCGGTTCAGCTCGAAGATGTCGTCGTCGACGCGGATCTCCTTCACGCCGAACTCGCGGTGCAGGTGCTCCATCTCCGCCACCACGCGCTCCGCGGACTGCGCGCGCCACTTGTGCCCGTAGATCGTCTGCGGGAACCAGCAGTAGATGCACTGGTACGGGCACCCGCGGCTCGTGATCATCGTGGCGGCCGGGGTGCGGCGGAACACGCTCTCGTGGTAGCGCCCGAAGTCGATCAGGTCGTAGGCGGGGAACGGCAGCGCGTCCAGGTCCGCCACGTGCCGGTACTTCCCGACCTCCCGGACCTCGCCGGTGCCGGGATCCCGCACCGAGATCCCCTCCACGCGGGTCCACTCGTCCGTGCCCGCGGCCAGGGACCGCGCCACCTCGAGGAGGGACTCGTCGTACTCCCCGCGCAGCGCGAAGTCCACGGACGGCGTGTCCGAGACGACCTTCGTGCCGAGCGGCGTGACGAACGGCCCGACCAGGCCCACGCGCGTGCGGCCGCCCGCGGCCTTCACGCGCCGCGCGAGCTCCTTGTCCACGTGGATCTTGATCTGCTCGACGTACAGCACCACGAGATCGGCCGCGTGCGCCTCCACCTTCGGCACCAGCTCGTCGAAGGGGACGCCCTCGGCCTGGCAGTCGATGTACGCCACCTCGATGCCGGCGTCCCGCAGCACGGCCGCGGCCTGCAGGTTCAGGTACGAGTACGTGATCTCGCCCGTCACCGACAGGGCCGGGAACCGCCGCCCGCCCTTCGTGAAGTGCGACGCGGGCGACCAGTCCAGGGTGGGCGGCGTGTCGACGAAGAGGACCTTCACTCGTCCCCGCCTCCGGCGACCTTCCGCGAGCGCCCGAAATAGTCCACGAAGCTCTTCAGCCCGTGGAGCTTCGTGCGCACGTCCGAGAGGTTGCGCATGTTGCGGGCGATGGTCTTCACCTGCTTCGGGCGCAGGTAGAAGCTCCGGAGCCCGTGGTCCACGAGGTCCCGGATCTCGTGCAGCGAGAGTCCGGGGATGTCCACGACGCCGCGCTGCTCCCGGTCCCCGTCCACCCAGTCCCCCCAGTCCTTCGCGACGACGTAGCCGTTCCGCTTCGCCCAGTCGTAGTACGCGGTGCCGGGATACGCGGCCACCCCCGTGAACTGGCAGGTGTCGATGGGCAGCTCCTGCGCGAACCGGATGGTCTGCAGCGCGGTCTCCCGCGTCTCCCCGGGGCCGCCGATCATGAAGCAGCCGTGGATGCGGATGCCCTCGGCGCTGGCCGCCTCGGCGAACTCGCGCATCTTCTCCGTGCCGATGCCCTTCTTGATGCGCTGCAGCATGGGATCGTTCCCGAACTCGAACCCCACGCAGAACATGCGCGCGCCGGACTCCCTCATGAGCCGCAGCGTCTCCCGGTCCGTGAGGTCCGGGCGCGCGTTGCAGCTCCAGGAGATGCGCTTGTCGATCCCGCGGTCCATGATGCCGCGGCAGATCTCCCGCAGCCGCTCCAGGTGCGTGGACAGCGTGAGCGTGTCGTCCTCGAACATGATCTCCTTGAGCTGCGGGAACAGCTCCAGGTCGTACTCCATCTCGTCCAGGACGCGCGCGGCGGACATCGTGCGGTAGCGGTGCCCGTACATCACCTGCGGGAGCTGGCAGAACGTGCACTTCGCGGGACAGCCGCGGCCGCCGATCAGCGTGAGGAACGGGAACAGCTTGCCGGCGTCGTGGTAGTCCTCCACGTCGATGTGCCGCCACGCGGGATGCGGCAGCGCGTCCAGGTCCTCGATGGCCGGACGGTCCGGCTCGTGCCGGACGGCGTCCCCGTCGTTCCAGGAGAGGCCCTGAACGCCCTCGAGCACGCCGCGGTCGGCGACCTCGCGGAGCGTGAAGTCGTACTCCCGGCGCGTCACCGCGTCCAGGAAGCCCTGCCCGCGCCGGAGGGTGTCGTCCGGCTCCGCGGACACGTGCGACCCCACCATCACGGTGAGCGCGCCGCCGGTGACGCGCTTCGCCATCCGCGCGTGCTCGAGGTCCACGAGAACGGACGGCGTGGTGGCGTACACGACCACGAGGTCCGGCCCGAACGCGCGGATGCGGCGTTCCACCTCCGCCATGGGCATGTCCTTGGCCTGCGCGTCCAGGAAGACGCACTCGTGTCCCGCCTGCTCCAGCACGGCGGTGGCGCGGCACAGGTAGTCCGGATGCCGCTGCACGCGGCCGCGGGACTTCGCGAACCACCGGGCCGTCTTGACGAAGCCCTCGCCGAAGGCGGGATTGACGATGAAGACCTTCACGCTGCCTCCGCGCGCTGCGTGTGCCGTCGTCCCGGACGACGGGGCCGGGACGGGTGCCGCGACCGGCGGGGCGGACCCGGGCGCTCTCAGACCCCCGCCGAGAGCTCCGCCTCGAGCCAGCGGGCCTCCTGCCGGAGCCCTTCCTCCACGGGAGTCGAGGGATTATACCCGAACTCCTCGCGGGCTTTGGCGATGTCCGCGTGGGAATGCGGCACATCCCCCTCCATGGGGGGCGCGTAGCGGATCCTCGCCGGCCGCCCCACGAGATCCTGCATGATCGCCAGGATGTCCCCCAGGGGCTGTCGCGACCCGCCGCCCACGTTGAACACGCGACTCCCGGTTCCGGTTTCGCCCGCGCGGACGCTGGCATCCACCACGTCGGCCACGAACGTGCAGTCCCTACTCTGCGTCCCGTCGCCGTAGATGTCGATGGGACGGTCCAGGAGGATCGCGCGCAGGAACTTGTGGAAGCCCATGTCCGGCCGCTGCCGGGGACCGTACACGGTGAAGTAGCGCAGCGCGACGTAGTCCAGGCCCCAGTTCTCCGCGTACAGCGAGCACAGGTGCTCGCACGTCACCTTGGTGGCCCCGTACGGGGAGTTCGGCTCCAGCCGCGCGTCCTCGCGGGTGGGGAGCGGCGCGCGCTTCCCGTACACCGACGACGTGGACGCGAACACGAGCCGCACGCCGGTCCGCCCCTTCAACGCCTCCAGCAGACGCTGCGTGGCGCGGATGTTGTGCCGCACGTAGTGCTCGAACTCCGCGCCCCAGCTCGCGCGCACGCCCGCCTGCGCGGCCAGGTGGTACACGATGGACGCGTCCGCGAGGAGCGGCGCGAGATCCGTCTCCGCCAGGTCCCCCTCCACCAGGCGGAAGCCGCCCGAGTCGCGCAGCGGCGCCACGTTCCGCTCCTTCGTGGCGCGCGCGTAGTAGTCCGTGAAGCAGTCCACCCCGACGACCTCGTCGCCCTTCGCCACCAGGCGATCGCACAGGTGCGACCCGATGAACCCCGACGCGCCCGTCACCACGACCTTGCGTCCCACGCCTCCCCCTCCGGCGGCCTAGCCGCCCGCCTCCGTCGTGCCGCCGCCCGCGCGCGCCTGCCGTTCGCGGCGCACCTGCTCCAGGCGCTCGCGCGCGGATTGATCGGTCGGATTGCGCTCGACCCAGCGCTGCAGCACGTTCTCCGCGTCCTCCAGCCGGCCGAGCTCGTAGTACGTGCTGAACAGGCTGGCCAGCAGGTCCTGCGAGTAGGGATCCACGCGCAGCCCCCGCAGGTACCACTCCAGCGCCTCCTCCGTGTTCCCCTTCCGCTGGGCCAGGTAGCCGAGCCCGAGGTACACGCGCAGGTCGTCGGGGCGGATCCTCTCCCGCTCCCGGTAGAACGCCTCGGCCTCGTCGTAGCGCCCCGCCTCCAGCAGCAGCCCGCCGAGCCCGCTCACGATGGGATCGTAGTCCGGCGCGATGGCCACCGCGCGCTGCATGCACTCGACCGCCTGCGCGGTGTCCTTCAGCCCCCGGTACGCCAGCGCCATCCGCGCCCACGCGGCGGCGTAGTTCGTGCACAGCTTCTCGTCGTTCTCGTCGCGGTGGACGTCCGGGTCGAGGGTGCCGTCCTCGCGGAGCAGCCCGCGGTACCGGTACACCTCCTCCAGGTTGCGCCGCGTCGTCGCCAGGTCCACGTTGTCCACGATGTGCCCGAACTCCCCGGGGACCTCCGGGCTGCCGGTCTCCGCGGCCCGCCGCGTGGCGGCCTCCGGGAGGCCCGGATCCAGCCGGAACACGAGGCCCTGGAGCGCCAGGTACGGGTCCAGGTCCATCAGGTCGTCCACCGTGACCGCGAAGTAGACGGGCTTCTTCTCGCCGCCGCCCTCGAACACGGCGTTCACGATGTCGTTCGTGACGAGGTCCTTCACCCAGTGGATGCGTCCCGTCTGCGGGTCCTGCACCGGGCGCAGCTTCCACAGCTGCTCCGTGGTGTAGTTCATCGGGACCTTCGGCTCCTCGTCCCGCAGCTGCGCGCCGTACCACGGCGTGTTCAGGAGCGACAGGTTCACGATGCGCACGTCCTTGCGGAACCCGTGCACCTCCTGCAGGTACCAGAGCGGGAAGGTGTCGTTGTCCCCGTTGGTGAACAGGACGGCGTCCGGCTCCAGCGCGACCAGCATGTTGTACGCGTAGTCGTGCGCCACCCAGTTCCCGCGGCGGTCGTGCGTGGCCCAGCCCCCGCGCACGGGCAGCGCCGCCACCAGCACGCACAGCACGCTCACCGCGAACGCGAGCGGCCGCCGCGCGCCCGACGTGAACCCGCGCAGCACCGTGTCCGCCAGCCAGCCCAGCCCCATGCCCATCCACACGGCGTACCAGAAGAAGCCGGGCGCGAAGAAGTAGTCCCGCTCCCGGACCTCGTGGTCGGTGAAGTTCATCTTCAGCACGAGGGCGAGCGAGGTCCACACGAACAGCAGCCCCACGAGCACGAAGGAGCGCGGGTGGCGCCGCCAGTGCAGGACCAGGCCGGGCACGCCCAGCACCCAGGCCAGGAACGACGGGTTCCACTGCTCCCGGAAGTACCGCCAGAACATGTGGTCGAACTGGAAGACCCACGTGGCCTGCCGGTCCAGGAACGGCGGCGGCCGGTACTGGGCGCGGAGGATCACGTCCCAGAACGCGGTCCAGTTGTCCGGTTGCGCCTCGTTGATGGCGGGATCCAGCGCGGACCGGATGGGCAGGTACAGGTGGCAGCTGAAGCCGAGCACGGTCACGAGCGTGAGCAGGAAGCCCAGGTCCGTGAACGGGTTCTCGAACCGCTTCGGCGCCGGCAGCAGCAGCCACGGCGTGAGGAAGGCGGCGACGGGCGCGCCCACCGCGAGCACGCGGCGCAGCACCGCCGAGTCCACCTCCAGCACGCCCCACAGGGCCAGCACCACGGCCAGCCCGTGCATCGTGAGGAGCGTGGCCCGGTGCCGCTTCGTGTACTCCGCGGGCAGCATCCCGAGCTGCAGCGTGGGCAGGATCAGCAGCGCCACCACGACCAGGAAGAACTGCAGGTCCTTCGCCATCGTGAGCACCACGACCAGGCTGATCGGCAACGCGAGGCGCCGCTCGTGCAGGAAGGCGAAGGGCAGGATGGCGAGCGCGGCCAGGTACGTGGCCAGGTGCACGCCGATGTTCAGCGAGAGGAGGTACGCCACGACCACGAGGAGCCGTTCGTCCTTCGGCTCCGAGTCCGCCCAGACGAGCACGAGCCACGCGGCCAGCGCGGCCCACATGCCGCTGACCGCGTACACCTCCGCCTCGATGGAGTTGATCCACAGCGTGTTCGAGAACGCGGCGAAGAGCGCGGCCGTGACGCCGGCGAGCGTGGCCGGGAGGCACGGGCCGCCGCTGCCGTCGCCCCACACCTTCTTCCCGATCCGCACGACGGCGAGGTACAGGAAGACCGCCGCGAGCGCGGACGGGATGGCGCTCAGGAGGTTCACGGACTGGGCCACCGAGAACAGCCCGAGCGCGGAGTGGAACAGGATGGCAAAGAACCGGCCGCAGAGGACGTACAGGGGCGTTCCCGGCGGGTGCGGGATCCCCAGCGACCACGACGTGGCGATGAACTCGCCGGAGTCCCAGAACGAGGTGTCCGGGGAGAGGGTGATCCCGTACACGGCCAGGATCGCGGCGCCCACCAGGACCGCCACCGGCGTGTTCGCGCGGTCCGGGGCCCGGGGCGGGACGAGCCCGGCGGAGCCTCGGCGCACCTCTGGCATGGGGGCGGTGCTGGCCGTCGTCATGATCCGGGGCTTCCCGAGGAGGTTTCGCGTGGCCGCTCGTCCGGCCGGTGGACTCTAGGAGCCGACCGCGGCGCCGTCAACTCGGCGCCGTCACGCCGGCCCGCCGGCGCGCCACTCGTCGAGGACGTCGCCCAGGCTGGTCTCGAGCGCGATCCCGGCGGCGAAGCCGAACGCCTCCCGGGCGCGGGACGGATCGCCGCGGATCTCGTCCACGTCGCCCTCCCGCCGCCGCGAGGACTCGCTGACGATCTCCACCGGGCGGCTCGCGCGCTCCGCCATCCACCGTGCGATCTCCCCGATCGAGACCGAACGCCCGGAACAGAGGTTGTAGGCCTCTCCCGCCGGCGCCTGCGCCAGCGCGTCCCGGTAGCCCCGGACCATGTCCCGCACGTCGGTGAAGTCCCGGCGCGGCGAAAGGTTCCCGACCCGCAGCACCGGTTCCGCCTCGCCGCGCTCGACGGCCGCCACCTGCGCGGCGAAGTCCGGCACGACGAATCCGCGCCGCTGCCCGGGACCCACGTGGTTGAACGGGCGCAGCCGGATGACGGCGAGGCCCCAGGCCCGGGCCGCGTACTCCGCGGCCTCGTCCGCCGCCGCCTTGCTCAGCCCGTAGGGCGTCCGCGGGCGCGCCGGGCTGTCCTCCCGCACCGGCAACTCCGAAGGCGGCGGGGCGCCGTACAACTCCGCCGAGGTCACCGTGCAGACCCGGGCCTGCGGCGCGGCCGTGCGGACCGCGTGAAGCAGGCGCAGCGTCCCCTCCGCGTTCGCGCGGTACGTGCCCACCGGGTCCCGATGGGACCGGCCCACGTCCGCCTGCCCGGCCAGGTGCACGATGCCCTCGGGACGGGCCGCGGCGAGAACCGTCTCCAGGGATCCGTCCCGCAGCAGCTCGGACTCGAGCCAGCGCACGTCGTTCGCCGCCGGCGCCGGCTCACCGGCCCGGTACGTGGCCGACACGTCGTCGCCGCGCCCGAGGCACTCCGCCACCAGGTGGCGCCCGACGAAGCCGGACGCCCCGACGACCAGCACCCTCATGCCGGGGCGAGCGCGGCCAGGTCGGCGTCGACCATGCGCGCCACCAGCTCGTCGAAAGAGACCTCCGGCGTCCACCCCAGCGTGGCCCGCGCCTTCGACGGGTCGCCCACGAGGATCTCGACCTCCGCCGGGCGGTACAGCGCGGGATCCACCACCACGTGGCTCCGCCAGTCCAGCCCGACGTGCGCGAAGGCGCGCTCGGCGAACTCCCGCACCGTGTGCGACTGCCCCGTGGCGATCACGTAGTCCGACGGCTCCGGCTGCTGCAGCATCAGCCACATCGCGCGCACGTAGTCCCCGGCGAAGCCCCAGTCGCGGCGCGCGTCCAGGTTGCCGAGGCGAAGCTCCGTCGCGCGGCCCGCCTTGATGCGCGCCACGCCGTGCGTGATCTTGCGCGTGACGAACTCCAGCCCGCGCCGG
>CAYYFX010000015.1:0-54249 GCA_964471155.1 uncultured Gemmatimonadota bacterium
CCGAGCTGGAGCTCGCGGACACCGGCGTGTTCGCGGGGAACCGCTACTTCGACAACCTCGACGAGTACGCGAAGGCCGGTCCCGAAGACCTCCAGAACCGCGTCACCGCGACGAACCGCGGCCCCGAGACCGCCCCGCTCCACGTGCTTCCCACGCTCTGGTACCGGAACACCTGGTCCTGGGGCCGCACCGGGGAGGGCTACTGGCCGAAGCCGCGGCTCGCCGCCGCGCCCGACGGCTCCGTCGCGTGCGAGCACGCCGGCCTCGGCGCGTTCCGCTTCCACGCCGCGCCCGCCGGCGCCGGCGGCCCGCCGGAGCTCGTGTTCACGGACAACGAGACGAACACCGAGCGCCTCTTCCGCGCGCCGAATCCGACGCCCTACGTGAAGGACGCGTTCCACGAGCTCGTGATCCACGGGCGCCGCGACGCGGTGAACCCGGAGCGCGCCGGCACGAAGGCCGCCGCGTGGTACGCGCTGGAGATCGCGCCCGGGGCCGGCGTCGTGCTGAAGCTGCGCCTGCGGGCCGCGGCGTCCCCCGGGCCGCCCTTCGGCCGGGGGTTCGACGCGACGTTCGCCGCGCGCGCGGCGGAGGCGGACGAGTTCCACGACTCGCTCGCGCTCCCGGAGCAGACGGCCGGGGAGAAGGCCGTGGCCCGGCAGGCGCGCGCCGGCCTCCTCTGGTCCAAGCAGTTCTTCCACTACGTGGTGGCGGACTGGCTCGACGGCGACCCCGCGCAGCCGGCGCCGCCGGCGGAGCGCCGGCACGGCCGGAACGCGGACTGGCGCCACCTGTACAACCGCGACGTCGTCTCCATGCCCGACAAGTGGGAGTACCCGTGGTACGCGGCGTGGGACCTGGCGTTCCACATGATCCCGTTCGCGCGGATGGATCCGCACTTCGCGAAGGAGCAGCTCCTGCTCTTCCTGCGCGAGTGGTACATGCACCCGAACGGGCAGATCCCCGCGTACGAGTTCGCCTTCGGGGACGCGAACCCCCCGGTGCACGCGTGGGCGGCGTGGCGCGTCTACAAGATGACCGGAGCCCGCGGCGGGCGCGACCGCGCATTCCTCGCCCGGGTCTTCCAGAAGCTGCTCATCAACTTCACGTGGTGGGTGAACCGCAAGGACGTGGCCGGGAAGCACATCTTCGCCGGCGGCTTCCTCGGCCTGGACAACATCGGCGTGTTCGACCGCTCGCGCCCGCTGCCCACCGGCGGCACGCTCGAGCAGGCGGACGGCACCGCGTGGATGGCGTTCTACTGCAACACGATGCTGTCCATGGCCCTGGAGCTGGCCCGGCACGATCCGGCGTACGAGGACGTGGCGTCGAAGTTCTTCGAGCACTTCGTGGCCATCGCCGACGCGATGAACTCGCTCGGCGGCACGGGCCTGTGGGACGAGGGGGACGGGTTCTATTACGACCAGTTGCACACGGACGAGGGCCTGCACGCGCTCAAGGTCCGCTCCCTCGTCGGGCTGATCCCGCTGATCACGTGCGAGATCCTGGAGTCGCACGACCTGGAGGCCCTCCCCGGCTTCGCGAGGCGGATGCACTGGTTCCTGGAGAACCGCAAGGACCTGGCGCGGCACATCTCGTACCTGGCCGAGGACGGCGGCGCCGCCCACCGGCACCGGCTCCTCGCCGTGCCGTCGCGCGAGCGGCTGGAGCGCGTTCTTCGCTATCTGCTGGACGAGGACGAGTTCCTGGGTCCCTACGGGATCCGCTCGCTGTCGAAGCACCACGAGCGCCACCCGTACGAGTTCCGCGCGGGGAGCCGCACCTGGACGGTCGCGTACGTCCCCGGCGAGTCGGACACGGGACTCTTCGGCGGGAACTCCAACTGGCGCGGTCCGGTGTGGTTCCCGGTGAACTACCTACTCGTGGAGGCCCTGGAGCGGTACCATCACTTCTACGGGGACGACCTCACGGTGGAGTTCCCCACCGGATCCGGCCGGCGGATGCACCTCGGACGCGTGGCGCGCGAGATCTCCGCACGCCTCGCGCGGATCTTCCTCCCGGACCACGCCGGACGACGGCCGTGCCACGGGAACGATCGCCGGTACGCCGACGACCCGCAGTGGAGGAACCTCGTGCTGTTCCACGAGTACTTCCACGGGGACACGGGACGCGGCGTGGGCGCCAGCCATCAGACGGGCTGGACGGCGCTCGTCGTGAAGTGCCTGGAGGACCTGGCGCGCATGCGCGCGGAACGCGAGGACGCCGCGTCCACCCGCTCCGCGCGCGCCCGCGCCGACGCGACCACGGAATAGCGCAAGGAGGCGGGACGTGGAACTCGATCGCAGGGAGTGGCTGGAGACCGACGGCCTCGGGGGGTACGCCTCCGGCACGGCGTCGGGCGCGCGCACGCGTCGCTATCACGCCGTGCTGCTCGCGGCGGCGCGGCCGCCCACGGATCGCTTCGTGCTCGTGAACGGACTGGACGTGGCGGTGGAGGCCGGCGCCGGGTGGGTGCCGTGCTCCACGCAGGTGTACCGCGGGGACGTGCGGCATCCGGAGGGATGGTGCCGGCTGGAGTCGTTCGAGCCGTCGCCCTGGCCCACATGGAGCTACCGCGTGGGCGACGGGCTCACGCTCGTCCAGGAGCTCCTGGTCGCCCCGGGGGAGGCGCGCAGCTTCGTGCGCTTCCGGCTGATCGCCGAGGACGAGGACGCGAAGGCGGCCGCGAAGGACGCGGTGCTCGTCGTGCGCCCGTTCCTGTCCGGCCGGGACCACCACGCGCTGCACTTCCACAACCCGCACTTCCGCTTCGAGTCGGAGCTGGCCGGCGGCACGGTCGCGTGGCGCCCGTACGACGGCGTGCCCGGGATCGAGGCCGCCTTCGACGGCGAGTGGGTCCAGGAGCCGCTCTGGTACCGGCGCTTCGAGTACGCGGCGGAGGCGGAGCGCGGGCTGGAGCACGAAGAGGACCTGGCGTCGCCCGGCTACTTCCGACTGCGCTTCGCGAAGGGCGAGGCGGCCCTCGCCTTCCGCGCGCTCCTCGCGACGCCCGCGGAATCCGCGCCGGCCGCGAAGGCCGCGGGGAAGGCGCCCGCCGCCGCGAAGGTGAGGCGGGGCGTCACCGCGCTCGCCGCGTTCCGGACCGCCGCCGCGAAGGAGCGGAAGCGGCGCGCGACGCTCGGCGGCGGGCTGGCGGCGGCGGCGGACGCGTACATCGTGCGCCGCGGGAAGGGACGCACGATCGTGGCCGGCTACCCGTGGTTCACGGACTGGGGACGGGACACGTTCCTGGCCCTCCGCGGTCTGTGCCTGGCCACCGGGCGCCTCGCGGATGCGGAGGCCGTCCTGCGCGAGTGGTCCGGCGCCGTGTCCGGGGGCATGCTGCCGAACCGGTTCCCGGAAAGCGGCGAGAGCCCCGAGTTCAACTCCGTGGACGCGTCCCTCTGGTACGTCGTGACCTGCGGCGAGTACCTGGACGCGGCGAAGCGCGCCGGACGCAAGCTGCCCGCGCGCACGAAGGCGGAGCTGGCCGGCGCCGTGCAGGAGATCCTCGCGGGCTACGCGGCCGGCACGCGCCACGGGATCCGCGCGGACGAGGACGGGCTGCTCGCGGCCGGCGAGCCCGGGCAGCAGCTCACATGGATGGACGCGCGCGTCGGCGCGCGGGAGATCACGCCCCGCATCGGCAAGCCGGTCGAGATCCAGGCGCTGTGGATCAACGCGCTGCGCACCGGCGCCGCGCTGGGCGGCGCGTCGTGGAACGAGCTGCGGGCGCGCGCGAAGCGGAGCTTCGAGGAGAAGTTCTGGAATCCGGCGCTCGGCGGCCTGCACGACGTGGTCGACGCGGATCACCAGCCCGGGAAGGTGGACGCGACGGTGCGCCCGAACCAGATCCTCGCGGTCGGCGGGCTGCCCGAACCGCTGCTGGGCGGGAAGAGGGCGCAGAGCGTGGTGGAGCTCGTGGAGGATCGCCTGCTCACGCCGCTCGGGCTGCGCACGCTCGCGCCGGACGAGCCGGGGTACTGCCCGCGCTACGAGGGCGACGCCGCCGCGCGGGACGCCGCCTACCACCAGGGCACGGTGTGGCCCTGGCTGCTGGGTCCGTTCGTGGATGCGTGGCTCCGGGTGCGCGGCGGCGGCGCGGACGCGGTGGCCGAGGCGCGCAGCCGCTTCCTCGCGCCGCTGGAGGCGCACCTGGCCGAGGCGGGGCTCGGCCACGTGTCCGAGGTGGCGGACGGGGACCCGCCGCACCGACCGGCCGGGTGCCCGTTCCAGGCGTGGTCGGTGGGCGAGATGCTCCGGATCGAGCGCGCGCTGACGAGCGCGGAGGGACCGGAGGCCGCGAAACACCCGAATGCCCGGAAGGCCTCGGGGACGAAGCCGGAGGCCGGCGCCGCCCCCTGCCCGGAGGCGCCGGCCGCGCGGCCCGCGCGGACCCGCCGCCGGTAGCCCCGCGGGAGCCCGCGCGGGAACGGCCGACCGGCCGGCCATTGTCCGCCGCGGGGGACGGATCGCGTTCCGGGGTGCAGGCGTGGCGCCTGCACCCCACGCCATCCGGAGGCCCCCATGTCCCGATCCCGCGTCGCGGTCGTGTTGCCGGCCCTGCTGGCGCCCCTCGCCCTGGCCCCCCCTGCCCTCGCGCTCAACCCGATCGACGACTTCGAGTCCGGCGGCTTCTCGTTCAGCAGCTCCTCGGGGTACCAGGCGCACGTGGTCCCGATCCCGGTGTCCTCGTCCCACGCCATCGCTCCGCAGCGCAGGATCGTCCTGGCGCCGGACGGCGGGGTGGTGTCCGCGCAGAGCACGTTGTACGACAGCAACCACGACGACGTGCTCCAGGTTCTCGCCGAGGGGAACGGCTCGGTGCGCGTCGAGTGGGACCTGGGCTTCGTGCGCGACCTGACGTTCCTGGGACAGGTGGACCGGTTCGTCGTGGACATGGAGTCCGCCCCGGAGGGCGGGCAGATCACGGCGATCCTCGTGGGACCCGGAGGCGGCGAGGGCGTGACGAAGCCGACGAACGGCGGCCAGACGCTCGAGTTCCACTTCTCCGAGTGGGGCTTCGCCGACCCCACCGCGGTGGAGACGATCGCGTTCCGGTTCGACGCCGCCGACGGGTACTACCGGGTGGCCGAGATCCGGCTCCGCCGCACGGGCTCGCTCGACGTGAACTTCCTCGGCATGTTCGTGGCCACGCAGGTCCCGCCGATCCCGTCCCCGCCCCTGGAGTGGCGGACGCACCATCTGAGCCTCTTCCCCCTCGTGACCAACCGGGTCGTGATCCAGGACGCGGTGTCGGAGAGCTCGCCGCAGTTCACCGCGGACTGGGAGGAGGTGGCCTTCGGACGGTCCGTGACGTCCTTCCGCGGCGCGGACAGCAAGCCGTTCTGGGACACCACCTTCCGCATCTCCGTGGACTTCACGGGATCGCGCGGCAACGTGTGCATGGCGTACCCGCCGGACCCGATCCACGACGAGCGCGGGTTCCTGCTCGAGTTCCCGATCGTCGTCGTCGCGCCCGGCGGCGCCGTCGTCGGCGAGTCGCTCACGCGCTGGCACTTCGACGTGGATCCGCGACAGGGCGCGATCTTCCCGTACGTGACGGTGACCCCGGGCCTCGGGGCGTCGAACGGGTTCGAGATCACGTTCGACTGCACCGCGGCGGGCGGCGTGGACACCGTGTTCCCGCTGTTCGACGCCACGTGGATCTCCGACTGGAACCTCACGCAGGTCACGGACGCGCCCGCGCCCGGTCCCGTCGCGGCGCCCGTGCCGATGCTCCGCGCACGGCCCAGCGTCACGCGCGGCGGCACCGAGGTCGTCGCGTCGCGACCCTTCGGCGCCGGCGCCCGGATCGTCGTGCACGACGTTGCCGGACGGCGCGTGCGCACGATCCACGCCCCGCAAGGCGCCCGGACCGTGCGCTGGGACGGCGACGGCGCGGACGGGGCGGCGCCGGCGGGCGTGTATTTCCTCCAGCTGGAGGACGCCGCCGGTCGGGCCGCCGCCCGGGTCACGCGCGTGCGGTGATGCGGCCGGTCACGCCTCGCGCGCCGGCACGTGCTTCGCGAGCGCCGTCAGGAACGGCTGCACGGTGGCGTTCGGACCCGCCTTGCCGTCGAGGAGCTGCTTCGCGGTGACGTCCTTGCCGTACACCTTCGCGTTCGCGTCCTGGTCCACGTCCACCACCGCGCCGTCCAGCGACACGCCGGCGAACAGGCCCTTGCTGCGCGAGTACGAGTAGATCGCGGAGTCGAGCGTGAGGTTCACCCCGGCCTCCGCCTTGCGGCCGATCGGGCCGGCGGTCACGCCGGCTTCCGCGCCGAGCTTGAGGTGATCCTCGAGGAGCGCATCGATGCCCTTCGGATCCGTGAACACGAGCACGAGATCCGTGGCCTCCACGCCGATCTGGAAGCCGTAGCTCGCGCCGCCGAGCGATACGAACGCGGGCGCGGACCATTTCCCGTTCTCCGCGCGGCGCGCCACCACGCCCTTGCCCCAGCGTCCGCCCACGGCGAGCGCCGCGCCCTTCACGACGTGCGGGATCACCGCGACGCCCCAGGCCTTCTCCAGGAGCGCCTTCGGGATCTCCGCGTCCTCGCCGCTGACGGCGGCGCGCAGCACCTCCGCGGCCTTCTCCACGCGCTCCGCCTCGTCGGTCTTCTCCGCCTTCCTCGCCTCGTCGGCCGGGTCCATCCGCTTCGCCTCGTCCGCGGTCACCGGCGCGGCGATGAGCACGGCGAGCGCGAGCATCGCCAGCGCGCGCTTCCGGATCGTCGAGTGCCTGAGCATGATCGTCTCCTTTCGAAAGGTCCCGGCACCGGAACAGTGCCTCCGCCCGCAGACCAAGCATGAGGCGTGCCGGGCGCGGGAGAACGGCGAGAGCCGACCGCCGCGTCCGGGAGGGGGCGCCGGGCGTTTCGCTTCGACATGACGTGTCCGGTTTCGCGCCGGGTCCGGAACGCCGGGCGACGCCCCCTCCCCCTACCGGCGCCCGCCTCCGTTCTGCTAGGCTGCTCGTCCCTCGCGCACGTCCCCCCAACCGGAGTCGCACCCCATGAAGCCGGGCCGCCTTCCCGCCGCCCTCCTGCTGCTCGTGTGTCCCGTCGCGCCGACCGGCGCGGTGAACCTCGTCCCGAACCCCGGCTTCGAGTCGCTGAACACGTGTCCCACGGGCTTCGGCCAGCTCTCCGCCGCCGCGTCGTGGAACGCGCCCACCGACGGCACGTCGGACTGCCTGAACACGTGCGTCACGGGATGGCCGACCTTCCCGGTCCCCGCGGTCCCCTCGAATCCGCTCGGCTTCCAGATGCCGCTGGGCGGGAACGGCTACGGCGGCTTCATCGTGCGGAACTCCCTCGACACGAGCTACCGCGAGTACCTGCAGGTCCCGCTGAGCGCGCCGCTCGTGAACGGCCAGTCCTACACGGTGACGTTCCATGTGAACCTGTCGGACTCCAGCTACCTCGCGATCGACCGCATCGGCGCGTACCTCTCCGCGGGGCCGGTGGGGCCCACCGGCAACGACCTGCCACTGGCGTTCACGCCGCAGATCGAGACCCCCGCGAACACGTTCCTCGCGGACACCGTGGACTGGATGACGGTCAGCGGGACCTTCACCGCGAACGGAACGGAGACGCACCTCGTCATCGGCAACTTCCACGACGACGCGAACACGGCCACGCAGTCCACCGGGATGGCTTGGCCCGTCAGCTACTACCACGTGGACGACGTGCTCGTGGAGCTCGCCGCGCCGGAACTCGTGGCGTGCTGCACGTCGGACGGCTTCTGCCAGATGCTGACCGCGGCGCAGTGTCTCGGCGAGGGCTGGACGCCGGGCGCGCCGGGGTCCTCGTGCACGCCCGACCCGTGCGGCCCCACCGCCGTCGAGCCGTCCAGCTGGGGCCGGGTGAAGTCCGGCTACCGGTAGCGCGTCGCCCGCGGGCGGCCGCCTCCGTGCCCGGCGGCCGCCCGCGCCGTATACTCTCGGCGTGCCTGCGAACCTGTCGCCCGAGTACAAGCAGGCGGAAGCGGAATTCCGCAAGGCCCGGGAGCCGAAGGATCGCCTCCGCTGGCTGCAGGAGATGCTCCGGACCATTCCGAAGCACAAGGGCACCGAGCGTCTCCAGGCGGACATCAAGACCCGCATCAAGCAGCTGACGGACGAAACGGCCGGGCCCCGCAAGGGCGGGCCCGCGCGCGAAGGGCCGGCGCAGGCGGTCCGGCCCGAGGGCGCCGCGCAGGTCGTCCTGATCGGACCGCCGAACGCGGGGAAGTCCGCGCTGCTCGGGAAGCTCACCGGCGCGCACACCGCGGTGGGGCCGTATCCCTTCACCACGAAATCCCCGATCCCGGGCATGCTGCCCTTCGAGGACATCCACTTCCAGCTCGTGGACCTGCCGCCGATCTCGCGCGACTTCATGGAGCCGTGGTACGCGAACGCGCTGCAGAGCGCGGACGCGGCGCTCCTCGTGGTGGACCTGGCGGATCCGGAGTGCGCGGAGCACGTCCTCGCGATCCGGGAGCGGCTGGACGAGCGCCGCGTCTCGCTGGAGGAGCGGTGGCCGTTCGCCTTCGGCCCGGGCGAGGCGGACGCGCGCGCGGAGCCCGCGCCCCCCGGATCCGGGGACGGCGGCGAGGACGGCGACGGCGGCGAGGACGAGGGCGGGGACGAGGATGTGCCCGATCCCTTCCGCGTCCACCTGCCCACGCTCCTCCTCGCGAACAAGCTGGACCTGGATCCCGATCCGGACGAGGTGGCCGTGCTGGAGGAGATCACGGGCGTGCGCTTCCCGGCGCTCGCCGTGTCCGCCGTCACCGGGGCAGGGCTCGACGGCATCGCGCCGCGCCTCTTCGCCGGGCTGGGCATCGTGCGCGTGCAGACGAAGGCGCCGGGACGGCCGGCGGACACCGGCCGTCCCTACACGCTTCGCGCGGGCGCCACGGTGCAGGACGTGGCGCGCCTGGTCCACCGCGACCTCGCCGCCGCGCTCCGCTTCGCCCGCGTGTGGGGCAGCGGCCAGTTCGACGGGCAGCAGGTGGGACCGGATCACGTCGTGCGCGACCGCGACGTGGTGGAGTTGCACTCCTGAGCGTCAGTCCACCCGCACGATCCTCCCGGTGTGCTGCTTGCCCCCGGTCCGGATGCTGGGCTCGAAGGTGGATCGCGCGGTCCGCGCGGCGAACCGGACAACGCCGGTCGCCGCGCGCGTTCGTCAGGGCACGATCAGCACGCCGCCCGCGGCCCCGGCGGGACCGTTCGCCGCCCGGGTGAGGTACAGGAAGCGGCCCGACCCGCCGAGACCGCCGGCGCCGGCCGTCCCCAGCGTGAACGAACAGCCCGTGAAGGACGGGGCCAGCCCTCGCGCGTAGACGCAGTAGCTGAGGCCGCCGGGTCCGCCGGATCCGCCGCCGCCCCATCCACCGGCCCCGCCATCGCCGCCCTCGCCGCCGGACGGGAGGAACGGAGGGTTCTCGCCCGGCTCGCCGGCCCCGCCCGGACCGCCAGCGCCCCCTTTGCCGCCGGCCCCGCCGTCGCCCGCGGCGCCCGCGAGGAACGCGCAGCTCACGAACTGTGCCGTGGGGCCGGTGGTGTCGATGCTGAGCAGCGCGAACGACGCGCGCCCGCCCTGTCCGCCCGTCCCGCCCCGGCCGGCGTTCCCGCCCGAGCCGCCGTCCCCGCCGTCCCCGCCCCCGTTGACGCAGTCCACGTGGAAGTCGCCGCCGCCGCCGCCACCGCCGCCGCTCCCCGCCGTGGCGTCGCCGCCGGTGTACCCGACAAAGGGAACCCAGGTGTCGACCCAGAGGAACCCGCCGGCATTCGGCGCCGTCGCGTGGGCGCCGTCCGTGCCCGGACCGCCGTTCCCGCCGCTCCCGCCCGAGCTGCCGCCGGTGCCGCGCGGCCCGCCGGCACCGCCGCTCGGGCCGCTCCCCGTGGTCCCGTTCGCGGACGGACCGGAGCAGTTCCCGCCCCGCCCGCCGTTGCCGCCGCCGTGCCCGTACGCCAGCCCGCCGTCGGTGCCGGGGACCCCGTCCGTCGCGTCGCCCGCCACGAACGCGCAGTCGGTGAAGACGACGCCGGCGCCGCAGTCCCGCACGCGGACGGCGATCGCGTCGCCCAGGATCGGCGTCGCGCGTTCGAAGCGAAGCCCGGTGACGCTCAGCGCGGCCAGCGCCGTGGCGGTCGCCTCCGCCGTTCCCGCCACCGTGCTCCGCGATCCGGCCGAGCGCGTCCAGCCCGGCACGGCGTACCCGCCGGTGATCGTGGCGCCGTCCGGGAGGGCCAGGGTCTCCGCGTAGGTTCCGAGCGCCACGCGCACCGGCAGCCCGCCGAGTGCGGCGGCCTCCGTCACGGCGTGCGCGATCGTGGCGAACGGCGCCGCGCTCGAGCCATCGTTCGCGTCGTTGCCGGAGGTGGTGACGTACACGGCATCGTGGATCCGGAACGTGACGACGGCGTGCGCCGCGCCGCCCTCGTCGTCCACGACGCGGAGCTTCGCGCGGTGCGCCCCGGCCGAGGCGTACACGTGCGTCGTCGCCGGCGACGTCGGGCTGTTCCAGTCCAGCACGCCGTCGTCCTCGAAGTCCCAGGCGTACATCACGATCGTCCCGTCCAGGTCCGCGCCGGCGCCGTCCAGCGCGAACGGCAGCACGACGCTCCCGTACGCCGCCGCCGTCGCGGTCGCGGTCGGCGGGATGTTCGTCTGCGGCAGGAGCGTCATCGCGCCGGCCGCCACGGAATCCCCGGCCGCCGTCACCGCGGCCGTCGTCGTGGCATCGTGCCAGCCCACGTGCGTCGCGCGGATGTCGTGGGCGCCCACGGGAACGTCGTCGAGCCGCCACGCGCCGGCGGCATCCGTCACCGCGACGTTGGAGGTCCCGCCCACGTACACGATCGTGTTCGCATGCGATCCCCCGTGGCCCGAGAGCGCGGCCGACCCGTACACCTTCCCCACGGGAACGAGCGCGATGTCCACGAACGTGGTCTCGGCCGCGGCCTCCGCCGGCGGGAGGACCTGCGCCGTGCCGGAGCCCGCGCGATGGTCGCGGGCGGACGAACGCACCAGGTACGCGCCGGGATCCACGCCGTCGAACGCGTAGCGGCCCCGGGCGTCGGTGGCGACCGCCCGAGGCGCCGCCGCGACAGGCGCCGCCGCGACCGGCGCCCCCTCGCCGCCGGCCGCGCGCAGCCCCTCCGCCGGCGCGTGCGCCCTCGCCCACACCGACGCGGGGATCCCGTCCTGCAACGGCTCGAGCGTCACCACCACGTCGGCGACGGCCTCGCCTTCGGGCACGCGGACGGTTCCCGCGACCACGGCGCCCGTCGCCGCCGGCGCCTCCGGCACCGGTGCGAGCGGCGGGGCGTTCTCGCAGGACGACGCGACGAGGGCGAGCGCGGCGAAGGCGACACGGACGGGACGGGAGGGCGACGGAGTCATGACGGAACCTCAGCGGAGGACGGCGAAGCGGCGCACGACGACCGACGCGCCGGTCTCGAGACGGAGCCAGTAGATGCCGGAGGCGAGCGGCCGGCCGGAGCGGTCGCGGAGGTCCCAGTCCACCTGCCGCGGCGATGGGCCGCCGGCGGCGGACCACCCCTGGAGGAGGCGGCCGTGCACGTCGTGCACGACCACCCGCGCATCCCCGTCCGCACGGAACACGAACGAGAGCGACGTGCGCGCGGGGTTCGGACGCGGCGGCTCGAGGGTCAGCCCGGTGGACGAGAGGACCGCGTCCACGCCGGTGACCGGATCGGTCACGACGATTCCACGGACGTAGCGAAGCGCGTAGTCGTCGTGGCGGATCTCGAGGTCGTAGACCCCGGGGGCCACCTCGTCGACGCAGTACGCGCCGGTGGCGTCGCTGGCGCCGACCCATCCGGTGTAGGCGCCCTCCGGCGTGCGCACGAAGACGCCCGCACGGGCGACCGGGCGACGCGTTTCCGCGTCCGTGACCCGACCGCAGATGGATCCCGCGACGGCCGGGCGGTCGGCGGTGCCGGCGACCAGCAGGACGACGAGCGTCGGGGCGAGGATGCGCACGGAAGGACCTCCGCGAGGGCCCCGCTCGGGGGCTTCTCCGGGGATCACACCATCCGTGCCCGGAAGGGGACACGCCTCAGGAGGCCGCGCGACCTCCGGGGATCGTGCCGGCCGGGAGCGCGGCCAGCACCTCGCGCGCGCGGCGCAGCACGGGCGGGGCAGCCATCCCGCAGGGGTTGCAGCCGTCCAGGGAAGTCCGCAGCGCGGCGGCCTCGACCGGCCGGCCGGCGGCGTGGCGGGCCAGGAGGAGCGCCGTGCGCAGGTACTGCGCGTTCGGGTGGGCCGGTCCGTCCAACGCCTCGGCGGCGGCGAGCGCCTCCCCCAACGCCGCTTCCGCCTCCCCGGGAAGCGCCTCGGCCGGGGCCGCCAGCGCCGCCAGCCCGAGCGTCCGGACGGCGTCCCGCGCCGCGGTCCGGTGCTCCGCCCGCCTCGCCTGGTCCGCGAGTGCCCGCACCGCGGCCACGGGCACCGGCCGCTCCGCCGCCAGCTCCAGCTCGAAGCGGCCGAGCCTCACGCGGATGGCTTCCTCCGTGTCCTCCTCCCCGCGCGAGACGAAGACCGCCTGCACCGCGGACAGCTCGGCGAGTCCCTCGTCCACCCGGCCCGTGTGCACGAGCGCGGACGCGAGGCTGCGCCGGGCGAGCAGCGTGTCGCCGTGCTCGGGGCCGACCGACCGCAGCAGCGCGTCGACCGCGGCCCGGAGCGCATCCAGCGCCTCCTCCCAACGGCATTGCTGCGACAGCACCACCGCGAGCTGATGCCAGCTGCTTCCGGTGGGCAGCGCGGCGTCGCCGAAGATGCGGCGACGCGCCTCCAGGATCTCGCGGTGCGACCGCTCGGCCGCGGCGTACCGCCCGAGCGCCCCCTCGCACACCGCCATGTTGCTCCGCACGGACAGGAGGTCCGCGCTCCCGGGGGGCATGCGGGCGGCCAGCAGGTCGTAGGCATGGCCGAAGGAGACGAGCGCCGAATCCTTGCGCCCGGCCGCCCAGTGGTTCGACCCGATCGAGTTGAACAGCGCCGCCATGCCGGTGTCGTCGCCGCTTCCCTGCAGGATCGCCAGCGCGCGCGCGAGCAGCCGCGTGGCCTCGTCCCGGTCGGACGTCGCGGCCGCCAGATCCTGCAGCACGGGACCGAGCTCGGGGTGCTCCGGCCCGAAGAGCCCCTCGTGCCGCGCGAGCGACTCCCGCAGCAGCGGCTCCGCGGCCTCCCTCCCGTCGCGATACAGGACGACCCGCGCGCGCTGGTGCGACAGCAGGAGATCCTCCGCGCGCAGGTCCGCCTCCCGCGCGGCCGCGATGCCGCGTATCGCCGCGGACTCCGCCTCCGCGTGCCGGCTCCACGTCGTGTGGATCTCCGCGAGCGCGGACCACAGCTTCGCGCGGACCCGCGGGCTCTCGGTCGAGCTGTCCAGCTCCGCCGTCATCAGGCGCAGCAGGTCGTTCACGCGGAGCGTGTCCCCGCCCGGCACCAGTCGCGGGTTCGCCACGCCGAAGAGGTGGATCATCATCGCGACGGCCTGCTCCGAGTCCCGGCTCGCCGACACGGCACGGTCCCGCTCCCGCGAGACGACCCGCGCCTGGTGCCACCAGGACACGGCGGACGCCGCGAGCAGCATCATGAACGCCGCCATCGCGGCCACGGCCGTGCGGTGCCGGCGCACGAACTTCGCCGCGTGGTAGCCGGGTCCGTCGGGGCGCGCCTGCACGGGCATCCCGGCGAGGTGGCGCTCCACGTCGGCCGCGAGCCGCTCCACCGACAGGTACCGCTGCGCCGGATCGCGCCGCATCGCGGTGAGCACGATGGCGTCGAGGTCGCCGCGCAGCGCGCGCGCCTCGGCCGGCGGCGCCACCGTGCTCGGCCGCGGCGGGTCGGACTCGCACACGAGCCGCTCGATCGAACGCGGCGTCTTGCCGGCCACGTCGAACGGACGCCGTCCCGCCAGCATCTCGAACAGGAGCGCGCCGAGCGCCCAGACGTCCGTGGCCACCGTGGCGGCATCGCCGCGGAGCTGCTCCGGCGCCGCATGCTCCGGGGTCAGCAGGCGATCGTCCGAGCGCGTGACCGAGGCATCGGGGTCCTCCGCGTCCAGCAGCTTCGCGATGCCGAAGTCCAGCAGGACGGGCCGCCCCTCCTTCGTCACGAGGATGTTCGCCGGCTTGAGGTCGCGGTGCACGACGAGGTTCGCGTGCGCGAAGCGCACCGCCTCGCACACCTCCCGGAAGAGCCGCAGCCGCTCCCGGAGAGCGAGGCCGCGCCCGGCGCACCAGGCCGTGATCGGCCGGCCGTCCACGTACTCCATGGCCAGGTACGGCGTGCCCTCCGCGGTGAGCCCGCCGTCCAGGAGCATCGCGATGTTCGGGTGCGCGAGGCGCGCCAGGAGGCGGCGCTCGTGGCGGAAGCGCGCGGCCAGCTCCGTGGTGCGCCAGCCCGGGCGCACCAGCTTGACCGCCGCGTACTGGTCGAAGTCCCCGCCGGTCCGCGAGGCCAGCCACACCTCGCCCATCCCGCCCGTGCCGAGAAGCCGCTCGAGCCGCCACGGTCCCACGCGCATCCCCTCGTGCGCGGCCGTGTCGCGCAGCGCGGGATGGCCGCCCTCGTTCAGCAGCGCGCGCTCGATCTCGAGGCCGTCCCCCGCGGGCTCCTCGTGGGCGGCCAGCATCGCCGCCACCTCGGCGCGCAGGGCCGGGTCGCCGGCGCAGGCCTCGTCCAGGAACGCCGCGCGCTCCCCCGGAGGGAGGTCCAGGGCGGCGAAGAAGACCTCCTCGAGCCGGGCCCACGTGTGCGAATCCAACGGTTCCTCCTGACCATGTCGCGCCGGATCGCCGCCGGATCGGACACCGCGGACGCCGGCCCGGGCGCTTCAGTCCGGGATGCCGAGGTCCCGGGCCACTTCCTTGCGGAGCCACGCGCGCGCGACGACCCAGTCGCGCTGCACGGTCTTCGACGACACGCCGCGCGCCGCCGCGATCTCGTCCACGGTCAGCCCCGAGAAGAAGCGGTGCTCCACGACCTCCGCGGCGCGCGGGTTCGCGGCCGCGAGCCGCTCGAGCGCGTCCTCCAGCGCGAGCAGCTCGTCCGCCGCCTGGTCGGACAGGAACGGAAGGTCGTCGTCCAGCGGCACGCGCTCCAGGTCGCCGCCGCGCTTCACGCGCTTCCGCTTGCGCGCGTAGTCCACCAGGATCCGGCGCATCGTCTTCGCGGCCACGATGAAGAACTGCGTGCGGCTGGCCACGTCCAGGCTGTGCTGCCGCGCGAGGCGCAGGTACGCCTCGTTCACGAGCGCGGTCGCGCCGAGCGTGTGGTCCGCGCGCTCCGCGCGCAGCCGCCGGCGCGCCAGATCGCGCAGCTCGTCGTACAGGAGGTGCATGACGCGATCGAGCGCTCCCGGGTCGCCATCGGCAAGCTGGCGGAGCGCGAGGGAGAGGTCGTCGGACATCCGCGGATGGTAGGGGCGGCGGGGGTGGCGCGGGAAGTCCGGGCCGCCGCAAGCCGCCGCAGGCCGCCGCAGGCCGCCGCGGGCCGCCACAGACGGCACGTGGACGGCGCACGGACGGCGCGTTGAACGGGACGCCGGCCGCGCCCGTCTGGACCGGACCGCCCGGGACTCGCCTTCGTCCACCCCGGGCCTTCCCCAGGGAGACCGCATGCACGAGTCCACTCCGCCCG
Source organism: uncultured Gemmatimonadota bacterium (assembly GCA_964471155.1). GTDB lineage: Bacteria > ARS69 > ARS69 > ARS69 > ARS69 > CAYYFX01. The sequence continues at coordinate 15,672 of CAYYFX010000015.1, forward strand.
GTCGTCCGTTCGCCCGCACGGGGGTGATTGTCATCGCCCTGACCGCGCTGGGTACGCTCGCCGGCCCGGCCACCCCGCCGGCGGCCCACGCCTTCGACCGGGCCGACCCCGCCTTCGTCACGGCCCGGAACGAGCAGGGCCGGCACTTCATCGAGGCCTTCAACGCGGCCGATCCGGTCGCGCGGTCGAAGGCGCTTCGTGCCGCCTACTCGGCCGAGGCCCTGGCCGGTGACGGCGAGGCGAAGCTCTCCGTGCGGCTGGACGCGCTGCGCGCGGACTTCGGCACCCTGGAGTTCCACCACGCCGAGGCGACGGGCGGCGGACAGGGCGCGAACACGCGCCTCGCCCTCCACGTCTTCGCGAGGAGCGCGAAGACCGGCGGCTGGCACGACGTCCAGTTCCTGCTGGACCCCGCGCCGCCGCACGGGATCCGGCAGTTGATCTTCCTGGCGAGCGTGTCCGAGCCCGTGTACCTCCCGAACGGGGAGATCGCGAGCCCGGACACGCAGGCCTGGCTGGACGGCTACGTCGAGAAGCTCGTGAAGGACGACGATCTCGCCGGCGCGCTCCTGATCGCGCAGGGGGACCGCGTCCTCTTCCGCCGCGCGTTCGGGTTCGCGGACGCGGCCCGCACGCGCCCGATGACGGACACCACGCGGATCACGCTGGCGTCGGGCAGCAAGATGTTCACCGCGCTCGCGATCGCGTCCCTCGTGCAGGAGGGTCGGCTGCGGTACGACGATCCGCTCGCGAAGGTGCTCCCGGCCGTGGCGGACAAGGACTTCGCCGCGAAGGTCACGATCGCGCACCTCCTGTCGCACACGTCGGGCGTGGGGGAGTACTGGAACGCGAACTACGAGAAGCACGCGCGCGAACTGGACCGCGTGGCGGACTTCCTGCCCTTCGTGCTGGACGCCGGCATCCTCTTCGCGCCCGGCGAGAAGTTCCGGTACAGCAACTCGAACTACATCCTACTGGGCATGGTGCTCGAGGCGGTCACCGGGAAGACGTACGACGACGTGCTGGCCGAGCGCGTCTTCCGTCCCGCGGGGATGACGGAGACGGGCCTCTTCCGCATCGACCCCGCGGACCCGTCCCAGGCGCAGCGCCTCGCGCGCGACGGGAACGCCTGGAAGGCGGAGCCGGGGGGCGGGCGCGGGTCTTCCGCCGGCGGCGCCGTGTCCACGATGGCGGACATGCTCCGCTTCGCGCACGCGCTCGTCTCCGGTCGGATCGTGTCGAAGGAGACGCTGGCCGGCATGGTCACGTCGAAGACCGCGGGCATCCCGGACGCGCAGATGGACTACGGCTTCGGCTTCGAGCCGCAGAACGCGCCGGGCGCGCCGTCCTTCGGCCACGGCGGGATCACGCGCGGCGTGAACTTCGAGTTCCGGCACTTCCCCCGGCAGGACATCACGCTCATCGCGTTCTCGAACCAGGACAACGGCGCGTACGACGACCTCCGGAAGAACGCCACGCGGCTGATCACGGGGGAGCGGTAACGTTCCGGGGCCGCCGGCCGGGCCGCACCCCGGCCGGCGCGGTCCCCCGCGGACCTCCGGTCCCGTATACTGGATGCCTCCCCCGCGGAATCGACATCCGGAGGCGTCCCCGTGCCCTTCCTGACCACCGCCGCCACCGTCCTTCTGCTCGCCTCCGCCGACGGGAACATCGAGTGGGCGGGCGTCTCCCACGTCCCCTGGCAGGATCGCCGCCCGCTGTGTCCGGTGGACGGGCAGACCTTCGACGTCCGCTTCCAGACTTGGCGGAACGACCTCACGGCCGCGCGCGTCAACGTGGACACGGGGTCCGCCGTCTTCGTCACCGCCGCCGTGGTGGAACAGCGCGGCCCGTACGACGTGTGGTCCGCCACCGTCCCCGCCACCGGAAGCAGCACGCTCTCCTACTGGATCGAGCTTACCGACGGCGCGGACGTGGACTACCTCAGCGTGAGCGGCCTCACGGACGGCGTGCCCGCGGACGGCGGCTTCGTCGTGGACTACTCCACGCTCTCGCACGCGCCGCTCGGCGCCACGCTGCTGTCCGGCGGCGGCGCCGTGTTCCGCGTGTGGGCCCCCGGCGCCACCGCCGCGCACGTGCGCGGCGAGTTCAACGGCTGGACCACCGCGAACCCCATGACGAAGTCCGGCGAGTACTTCACGCGGCGCATCACCAACGCGCTCGACCTCCACCAGTACAAGTACTTCTTCAACAACTCGATCTGGCGACCGGACGCGCGCGCCCGGAACCTGGACGACGGCGGCCCGTACAACTCCGTCGTCGAGAACCCGTTCCGGTACGCCTGGACCGTCCCGGACTTCGACACGCCGCCGCTGGAGGACATGGTCGTGTACCAGCTCCACCTGGGCACGTTCTCCGGCCGCAACGATCCCCTTGGCACGCCGCCCTTCCCCGGCGGGTACGCCGACGTGACCGCGCGCGTGGGCCACCTGGCGGACCTGGGCGTGAACGCGGTGATGCTGTGCCCGATCACGGAGTTCCCGGGCGACGAGTCCGCGGGCTACAACCCCATCACGCAGTGGTCCCCGGAGTGGGTGTACGGCACGCCGGACGAGTTCAAGCAGATGGTGGACGTGCTGCACCAGAACGGCATCGCGGTGCTGCTGGACATCGTGTGGAACCACTTCTCGTCCACGGACAACCACCTCTGGTTCTACGACGGCACGCAGCGCTACTTCGACTCCCCAGCCATCGGCACGCCCTGGGGCGACCAGGCGGACTTCGACGCCGGCCCGGTGCGGGACTACTTCCTGGGCTCGGCACTGCACTGGCTGGAGGAGTACAAGGTGGACGGCTTCCGCATGGACGCCACCGAGTACATGAACATCGGCGCGCAGGAGGCCGCGGGCTGGAGCCTCATGCAGGAGTTGAACAACCTGGTGGACCGCCGCTTCGCGGACAAGGTGGTGATCGCCGAACAGCTCCCGGACGACTCCTGGGTCACGCGCTCCACCGCGACCGGCGGCGCGGGCTTCGACTCCCAGTACTTCGACGCCTTCACCGACCGGCTGCGCGAGGAGCTGCTGGACTCCGCGTTCGGCGACCCCGAGATCTGGAAGATCCGCGAGGTGATCAACGGCTACGGCTTCGAGCTGTCGCAGACGCGCGTGACGAACTACGTGCAGCTCCACGACGAGGCGTGGCCCACGTCCGGCGGGCAGCGGCTCGTGAAGACCATCGACACCACGTTCCCGCACGGCGACATCTACGCGCGCGGGCGCATGAAGCTGGCCGAGGGGATCGTGATGTGCGCGCCGGGCGTCCCCGCCATGCTCATGGGCGACGAGTGGCTGGAGGACACGGGTTTCGGCACCGGCTTCGCCGACCGCATCGACTGGTCCAAGAAGACCACGTACGCCGGCGTGTACGCGTACTTCCGCGATCTCGTGACCCTGCGCCGGGCGAACCCGGCGCTGCGCTCGGATGCGTACCACGTGGTCTTCCACGAGAACGAGGGCGGGAACCTGCTGGCGTGGGAGCGCAGCGACTTCGCCGGGGAGAACCTCGTGATCGTGGCGAACTTCGCGAACGTGGACCGGAACGGCTACCGCATCGGCGTGCCGCAGGCCGGCGAGTGGAACGAGATCCTGAACAGCCAGGCGGCCGCGTACGGCGAGAGCGGACCGGAGAACCCGAGTCCCCTGATCGCGCAGGCGTTCCCGTACGACTCGTACCCGCAGTCCGTGCTGCTCGAGGTGCCGGCGCGCGGGCTGGTGGTCCTGCGCCACGGCTCCTCCCTCGTGGACGCGCCGGTCGTGGCGCCCGAGCGCGTGGCGTTGCGGCTGGACGTGCCGGCCCCGAACCCGGCGGCCGGCCCGCGGACGATCCGGTTCGCGCTGGCGAAGGCCGGGCACGCGAAGCTCACCGTGCTGGACGCCGCGGGCCGCCGCGTGGCCACCGTCCTGGACGAGGCGCGCGGCGAGGGGATGACCCAGGTGACCTGGGACGGCCGCGACGCCGCGGGCCGCGCGGTCGCGCCGGGCGTCTACTTCGTGAAACTCGAGGCGAACGGCGAGTCCCGGACGCGGAAGATGACGCTCGTGCGTTGAGACCGGACGCGGGACCGGTGCGCCGCGCCGCGGTCAGTGCCCCGCGTCGGCCAGCCCCGCGCGCACGCGCGCGAGGTCGATCTCGGCGAGCCACACGTCGAAGTGCCCTCCGCGCGTGCTGACGAAGGCGATGCGGGTTCCGTCCGGGGACCAGGCCGGGCCGTCGTCGTACTCCGGATGGGTGGCCAGCGGGATGCGCGGACCGCCCCCGGCCGGCATGATCCACAGGTCGCAGGCGCGTCCTTCGCACCGCGCGAACGCGATCAGGGATCCGTCCGGGGAGAGCGCGGGGTATCGGTATGACGCGCCGTCATCCGGGCTTAGCCGGCGCCGGCCCCCCCCGTCGACCGCGAACGCCCAGATCGCGGCGTTCGGATTCTCGGCTTCGCGCACCGTGGCGAGGATCTCGCGACCATCGGGGGACCAGCACGCCGCGAGCGGGCGATCCCCCGCCAGGTCCACGAACGCGTCGATCCGGCCGGCGGCGAGATCCAGCAGCTGCAGGGTGGACCCCGACTTGAAGACGATGCGCGTCCCGTCGGGCGACCACTTCGGCTGGCCGCCGTGCTCGATGGCAACGGACTCCGGGACGATCCGCACCGGCGTGCCTCCGGTCGCGGCCACGAGCTGGATCCGGCTGCCGTAGTCCCCGTCGAACGCGACGTAGTTGCCGTCCGGCGACCACTGCGGATGCTCCCCGAGAACCGTGGTCAGCCGGCGCGGCTCGCCGCCCTCCGGAGCGATCACGTGCAATCCGGTCCGCTCCGGCGAGTGCTCGGCATAGCGCGAGAAGACGATGGATCGACCGTCCGGCGCCCAGCTCGGGAATCCGTCCTGGGCGGGATCGTCCGTGAGCTGCCGCACGGGGAAGGGATCGGGCGCGGCCCCCGGCGGAGGGGCGGCCTCCGTCGGGGCCGCGGCGGACTGGAGGCCGAGCAACGCGACCAGCGGAACGAAACGAACAGATCCCGGCGGGTTCACTGCGGCGCCCTCCCCGAGGCGCACGAGCCCGCGGCCTTCGCCGCGGCGGCTCGCGATCTCGCGTTGCAGGGGGCGTGCGCCATTCTGTTCCGACGACCGCAGCGAAGCAAGGGGCCCGCGCCGGGAACGGATGGCGGGGCCGCGGGTACACCCCTCCGAGGGGCACGGGCCCCACCATCCATCGCTTCGAAAGGAGGACCCCCATGATCACCGTTCTTGGCGCGACCGGGCACACGGGCAGCCGCATCGCCGCCGCACTGCTGGATGCCGGAGAAGCGGTGCGCGTCTTCGGCCGCTCGAAGGACAGGCTGAAGGACCTCGCCGCGCGCGGGGCGGAGATCGCGGTCGGGGAGATCGGCGACGCGGAGGCGCTCGCGCGGGCCTTCGCGGGGGCGGACGCCGTCTACGCGCTCATCCCCTCCGACGCGTCGTCCCCGGGCCTGCGCGAGCGCCAGGACCGCATGGGCACGGCCCTGGCCGAGGCGGTGCGGAAGAGCGGCGTGAGGAAGGTGGTCTTCCTGAGCAGCCTGGGCGCGGAGCTCCCGTCCGGCACCGGACCGATCGCGGGGCTGGGCGCGCAGGAGCGGAAGCTGCGCGCACTGGACGGCGTGGACGTGCTGGCGCTCCGCCCCACCTACTTCTACGAGAACCACCTCTCGACGCTGGATCTCATCCGCAGCCAGGGCGTCAACGGCGGCGCCATCGCGCCGGACGTGCCGTTCCCCATGATCGCCACGCAGGACATCGCGGACGCGGCCGCGGAGGCGCTGCGGAAGCGGGACTGGACCGGCTTCACCGTGCGCGAGCTGCTGGGCCCGCGCGACCTCACGATGACCGAGGCCACGCGCATCCTGGGCGAGCACCTGGGCAAGCCGGGTCTTCCCTACGTGCAGTTCCCCGAGGCGGACTTCATCGGGGCGCTCACGGGAATGGGCGTGGCGAAGGACGCGGCGGAGCTGTACGCGGAGATGAGCCGGGCCATCAGCGCGGACCGGATCCGGCCGCTCCAGGGGCGCAAGCCGGAGAACACCACGCCGACGGCGTTCGAGGACTTCGTGGCGCGGCTCGAGACGGCGCCGAGCCGCCGCTGACGCGCACCCGGGCCGCGCGGGCATCGACCCCCGACGAAGAGCCCCGGCCTCGCGCGGCGAGACCGGGGCTTCGTCCTTCCGGCGGGTGCGGCGTTTCGCCGCGCGGCGCCGTGCTACCGGTACTGCGTCTTCAGGCGGCCCCAGGACGTGGGCTCCACACCCACCGTGCCGCACGCGCCCGGACCGTCATCCCAGTTGTGGGAGAGGATCTGGGTCGCCGGGCTGGAGTTGTCCACCATGACGGAGCGGTTGCCGACGCCCTCCCAGGTGGCGCAGTCGTCCTTCTTGAACTTGTACTCCACGTTCTGCACCGGCGTGCCGGCCGCGAACGTGACGCACGCCTCGAAGTAGTCCGGGCCGATCATGTTCATCGGCACGCCCGTGGTCCAGCCGGTGAGCTGGCTCGGGGAGCCGATCACGCACGTGCCGCCCGTGTACGCCACGTCGCTGAGGCACACGCGGAAGCAGATCTCCTTCGCCGCCGAGAGCACCTCGCCGATGTCGCAGCCGAGCGGCGAGTTGTTCCAGCTGTCCACGCCCAGCATGACCGCGGTGGTTCCGTCCGTGGGCAGGGCCACGACCCGGTTGCCCACGAACTCCCAGTCGTTGCAGGCGTCCTTCTTGTACTTGTACTCGAAGTTCGGGTTGCTGCCGGCCGCGAACGTGACGGTGACCGTCCACAGGTCGGAGTGGCTGCCCTCGGGGTTCATCGTGACGCCCGTACCCCAGGTGCCGATCTCGGGCGCCGAGCCGATGACGCAGGGCGCGCCGGCCGTGGCCGTGCCGCTCATGCACATCGTGAACGTGACGTCCACGGCGTTCGGCAGCACGTTCGTGATGTTGTAGCGGATGGGCGGCGGGTTGTTCGACTGGTCGCCGACGATCTCGAACGTGCTGGCGTCCGTCTCGTCCGTGAAGATCACGGTGACGTCGACGTAGCTGCCGGGCACCAGATCCACCTGCGGGACCTGCGCGGTGTACTCGTCGTTGCTGCCCACGTCGCCCTGGTAGGTCATGGGCACGGCCTGCTGGCTGCCGCCCTGCGGCGTGTAGTACAGGACCGCGGAGATGTCCGCGCCCTGGCCCATCGCGTCCGTGACGCCGCCCTTCCAGACCTGCGCGTACACGCTCAAGGGCCCGGTGGGCGCCTGGTTCGAGTTGTGCAACGGCCACACGTTGCCCGCCCAGCCGATCGTGGCCCAGGCGCTCGACGTGGTGACGGCGGTGAACGCCGCCGCGGCCGTGATCGCGAGAAGGCCCCTCGTGATCCTCGTCATGTTGCCGTCCTCCTGCGTGGTGGGTCGGACTGGATGCGGGAGGGCGGCGCATCCCGCCGTCCGGTCCCGTCGTTCAGGTTCTGGCGAACCCGTCCATCGGGAAGGATACCAGAGTCGGGGGGCCGGAACAGACCCCCTTGGCAGGTTTGGCGGATCCGGACCGGAGGAATCGCCCCCGCCCATGGCAGGGGAGACCCTGCCGGGCATCGGCAGCGTTCACCGCCCGCGCCGTGTGAACCACTCCGGCGGCGGCATCCCCGAGGGCAGTTCGATCGTCCGAACCATCAAACGAGCGCCGCTGAGATCCGACAGCCGTGCGGCGTCCTCGGTCGGGATGCCGGCACCGGGAGCCATCCCCGTCAGGACGAAGCCGTCCGCGGTCAGCCCGTGCTCCACGATCTCCCGAAGGGCCACGGTCACGTCGAACCTCATCGACCCGTTACCGCGGCGGAGATCCAGCGTGCCGCGCGCGTACAGCTCCTCGTCGAACGCCGTGTTCCAGCGAGCCGCGCCCTGCCACGTCTCGGTCACCGGACAGACCCGCACCTCGCGCGTCCGATCAGCGACGCTCCCCGAGTACGGAACCGTCAGGATCGCCGACTCGATCAGCGAACTCTGGAAGGGCGGAAGCGCCGCCGTACGGAACAGTACGCGCGACGCCCCGCGACCATCCTGGACCCCGGTGACGTCGCGCAAGGCCACCACCGTCTCGCCCGCGAACGCCGTGCCTCCGAGGAGGCCGAGCAGCACACCCGCCAGCGCCAGTCTCATCGCCCGTCTCCTTCCCCTCGGTATTGACCCTTGATCTTGCCCCACGTCTCCGGAGTCACCGCGATCGTCCCGCAGCCCTCGCCCAGGGCCCCAATCGGCTCCGTGCAGGGCGGGTGGCCGTTCCCCGGCAAGCACGGGGAACCGGCGCTCAGCCGGAAGTCCCCGGTCGGTGGATCGCAGAACAGGGGATCCGCTTCCAGGTCCGTCGGCGACGGCGTGAACCCCTGCGTGTTCCCCCCGGGGTTGCTCCAGAAGACGTTGCAGCCCTCCGTGAGGTTCGCCGCGGACTCGATGTAGAACGCCGGGTCGCCGATGGAGTTGACCGAGACGTTCCGGACCACCGTGCGCGCGCCGGATCCCAGGATCGTGACCGCGCCCGCGAACACCTGCGGCCGCGTAGTCTCGCTGTCCACGAAGGTGTTGCCCTCGATCACCACGAGACTCCCGGAGGCGTAGACCGCCGCTCCCCCCCCGTGGACGCTGTTGCCGACGAAGACGCTGTTCCGAAGCGTGCAGCTGGGGCCACCCATGCCTACACCGCCGCCGCCACCCACGGCGTAGTTGTCCAGGAACCAACAGTCCTCGATCAGAACCGACGAGTAGCCCCCCACGTTCACGCCACCGCCACCGCCATTGGTCTTCTCGTTGCCTACGAACCGGCAACGACGCAAGGTCAGCTCCGTGTCGTGTGGGAACCCCGAGTCGTAATTCAGCTGGATCGCCCCGCTCCGGCAGTTCAGGAACTCGCTGTCCTCCACGAGGAGCGTCCCAGAGGTCTGGCCAATCGCACTTCCGCCAGCGCCGTTGATGTTCTCGAACCGGCAGCCGTAGACCTCCACGTCCGCCCGGATGCTCCCCAGGCCTCCCTCGTCCGGAAGTCCGGTCCCCAGGTCGCGAAACACGCACCCCCTCACGATGACCTTCCCCCCGTGCAAGAACTCGATTCCGACGAGCCCGGGCGCCCCGCCACTGAACGTGAATCCGACGATCTCCGACGTGCCGGCACTGCCAAAGGACACGAGGCCAATCGGCTCCGCAGACGCGGCGTCCAGTCGTATCGTCGTGGCTTCCGCACCGCCGGAGGAGACCAGGGTGACGCCCGCCTTCAGAAAACCCACGCTGGAGATCCAGAACTGCCCTGCGACGAGCCGGGTCTCGTACTGGTCGTACACTCCGGGGGCGACCAGCACCGAATCGCCCGGGACCGAAGCGTCCAGGGCCGCGTTGATCGTCGCGTACTCCGAGGGCACGCGAAGGACCGCCCCCTCGGGCCGGGCGGCCAGCATGTGCAAGACACCGCAGGCCGCAGCCACAGACACGACATGCTTGATCACGATGCCCGCTCCTTCAACGCACGAGGACGGCCTTCCGGACCCGGGTCTCTTCCCCTGCCCGCATCCGGATCAAGTATACCCCCGCACCAACCCGGCTTCCGTCTCCCGCCGTCCCGGACCACGAGACTCCGTAGCGCCCCCCTCCGAGCCGCCGGCTCAGGACGGTCTCGACCCGCCGCCCCGCGACGTTGAACACCTCCACGACCACTGCCCGCTCTTCGCGGCCCGACAGCGCGAGACGAATCTCCACGCCGAGACCCGCCGACCTCACGATCGTCAGATCCGTCCGGTCCGGCAGATCGCTGGCGTGAGGGGCCTCGGTCGGAAGTGCATCCTCGGGCCGATCGGTCTGCGCGAGACCGTCCCGAGGTGTCTCCATCGCGGAGGCTCCGCAGAGATCCGGGAGTACCTCCAGCGCGTTCGACACGTCCACGATCACGGGATCCGCCAGATCCGTCGTGAAGAACGTCCGCATCGTGGCCGTGTCCGCCTGAACGTAGTGCACGCCGTTCCGCTTCCAGTAGCTCGAGGCCGCGTTCAGGGCGGCCGTCGTGTCGTCGTTCTCGCGAAGGAACCAGTCCTCGCCGTCGGCCACCAGCTGATTGCTGCCCTTGTCGCTGGTCCCGGGGCCGAGGGCCAGCTTCGGGGAGCTGTCGGTCCGGGCGACGTCCTGGTCCGAATTCTGGCCGTAGTCGCCGACCTTCAGCACGTTCGCCCGGAACCGCGCCGGCGGTCCGGTCACGTCCGTGTTCCGGCTGAAGTCGACGCCGTGGAAGGAGTCGCGGACCTCGTTGCACGTAAACTGCACGTCCTTCGTCTGCAGCAGCGTGATCCCCGCGCCGTTCCACCCCTCGACCACGTTCTCCGTGAACAGAACGTCCCGGTCCCCCGCGCCGCACATCCAGTCCCCGTAGATCCCGGACCACTTGAGCGGGTTCCCCGGCGGGTCGTGGTCGCCCCCGGGCCCGATGATCAGGTTCGTGTCCACCCACAGCGTGTGCGTCGAGGTCGACATGCAGTACGTCTTCCCGCCGATGATCCGGATCCCGGCTCCGCCCGCCGCATTCGCCGGTGTGCCCGTGAGGCGGATCTCATTGCCCAGAACGTCGCCATCCGCACACTCCACGAAGACCATGCCGTCACGACCCGCGAGATCGTCCACGTTCCCCCGCTCCACGAGGTTCCACCGGATGCGCGGACCCTCCGTCCACCCGATCCCCTGCACCCGCAGCCCCTCGTTCGCGAAGTCGTGCAGTCGGCTGTGCTCCACCGGCATGTCCTGGAACAGCAGCGTCAACGGCGTCAGCGCGTGCCCGATGTCCGCGTACGCGATCGAGTTCCCCGTGGAGAACCAGTCCACGAGGATCCCGCCCCACGCCCGGCCCAAGGCGAGGCTATCCGCGTGCGCCCCCTCCGCCTCGAAGTGCACGCTGTCGCCCTCCACACCCTCCACCACAAATGGACCATGTCCCACAAGGTCCACGAGCCCGGGGTTCCGACCCGCGATTTCCGGCTGCCCCACGCCGTGCGGCCTCACCTTCACCCGCGTGCCGGCAGGAAGCGTCCAGCCCCCCTCGAAGGGTACGTAGACATCCGAACCGTCCAGGACGATGTGCCGGTCGCCGGCGATCTCCTCGAATGACACGCTCTGCAGCGCGGGAGCCCCCGTGTTCCGGATCCGGATCCCGGCAGTGCCGTTCGCGATGCGCGCATGATGCACGAAGGACGCACTCGTCTGCTCCCCGTAGATCCCCGCCTCGTAGGCCACCGCAGGTGCGTGGAATCCAAGGCCACCCCAGTCCCCGGGGTTCCGTTCCACCGAGCGGAACACTACCGGTCGAGCCTCCGTCCCCCGCACTTCCACGTCTCCGTAGATCAGGATGTCCACCAGCCCCGGCGTTCCCTCCGCCGCGTTCACGCTGTCCGCGAGCGAGGCAGCCACCACGGCCGTCCCCGCGTCGATGATCAGCCGCCCGCCCGCCTGCACCACGAAGTCACGATCCAGGTAGACCTCGCCGTTCCAGTGCAGGCTCTCACCCGACGCGATCGTGGTCTGCGGCATCGGCACGCCCTTGCGGAACCACGTCTCCACGTTTCCGTCGTACCACTCCCCGCTCGTCGCGAGGTCGTCATCGTCGTGCGAGCTGAACACGACCCACACGGTGTCTCCCTCGGCGATGAACTTCGGTCCGTCGAACGCCGTGCGCATGTCCGCCGTGAACGGCTCGGGAAGAGACCACACCGCGTCCGTAGCTGCGCGGACGTAGCGCAGCTCGTTCCGAAGGAGCGTCTCGCTATAGGCCTCCGGATCCGTCGTCCCGTGCTCGCAGAGCTCGATGTGCTCGTTACGGTCGAAGTACCGCTCCCACCTCCGGCGGTTCCCCTCCACGTACATCACGTGGCGCACTCCGCCGGGCGCCACGAACAGCTCCGGGTACATCGACCTGGAGCCATCCGGCGGCGTGACGATGTACCGTTGGCTCCACACGTCCGTGGCTATCGCGTAGCGCCGATACATGATCTCGCGCTGGAACGCTTCGCTCGAACCGTCCACGTGATAGACGATGTGCAACGTATCGCCGCCGCCGCCCCCTAGCGCCGCCACGTTCACTTCCAATGCCTCGGACAAGTCCTCGAGGGGCTCGTTGGGGTTCGGGTTCACGGTGTACGAGTCCAAGGAGTCGTTGTCCACCTGCGTCCAGGTCGAGTCCGGGGGGGATGTGGAGTCCGCTCGGAGCTCGAACGCCAGGTGCCGCACCGTGGCGGCGGTCCCATTGATGATGCACGTCCCCATCATGTGGAGACGGGCATCGGCGGTGACAACGAACGCGGGGGATTCACCGACCCCAAGGCAGCTGTCCGTGACCACGCGGCCCGGTCCCCACGTCCCCCCGATCACCTTCGCGCGGTGCCAGATCGACCCGTCGGACTTGAAGATCACGTGGACGATGTCATCCGCGGTGCCGGGACTTCCAGCGGTCTCGATGAACAGGTTCGGGCTGCCCCCCTCATGCCAGGCGTCGTCGAAGTGGCTGACCGAGTCCGGCGCCTGGTCCGAGTACGCCGGCGGTATCCCGGCCCATCCGCTCCGCCGCTGCTTGTAGGCCACACTGGCCAGGTGGATCTGATGTGTCTCCCAGGCCAGATGGGCGGAATCGGCGTCGTCCAGACGGAACCTCACGTCGGGCGCGAACCACCCTGCGAGGAGGTTGGGGTTATCCCACTCGAATCGCTCACGCGCCGACCACGCCGCATCCCAGACGGCCGGCCAGTCGGCGGCGTTCAGGGAGAGGACCACGTAGTCGGGCGCCTGGTTGTTGATGTTGCAGCTTCCTATGGGAGACTGCGAGCCGATCGTGGCGTGCAGGGACCTCGTGAGAGCGCCGCGCCGCACGTTCGACACGATCGCCGAGTCGTCCTCGTGGCTGATCTGCACCGGCGGGAGCCAGTGCCGGTTCGCCGCCCGGGTCGGGACGGGCACGGCAAGCAGGAGCACCACGATCGAGCGCACCAGATGACGCCGGACATGCAATCCCATGGTCCACCTCCCGGAGTAGCGATCGATCGGGCGGGAGGCTGCGCCACCTGCCCCGTCGCACGAGTGGTCGTAGCATCAAACCGGGGGGGGGGGGCAAGCGCAAAGTGGACGATGGAGATGACAAATGTCACCGCGCCCGGCACGTCCTCGGTGTCCGGCCAGGAGGCTCTCGAATCGTCGGCGGTGGGGCAACGCGGTTGCCTCGTCCATCCGACCGGCACTTACCGGCCTCGCGGATGACTCCACCGGCCGCCGGGCGGATTGACGAGCGGCTCGTGCGGCCGGGCCGGCGCGGCGCCGCCCGGGACCGGTCCCAGGTACCCCACGAAGAACTGGCCCGCGTCCTGGTCCAGCTGGAACAGGTACGTGCCCTCCGTGGCGAAGTCCAGCTCCAGCGCGTCCCCGAGCCCCACGCCCGGGCACGCGGGGCCGATCTGCAGGCCGCTCACCGGGTAGGCGCAACTCGGCGCCGCGCAGCAGCCCCAGTCCGGCGTGGCGTCCCAGTCCCCGTCCGTGCGGAACTTGATGCGCGTGACGCCCGCGGGCACGAACAGCGTGTCCGCGTACAGGCACACGTCCGTCTGGCTCATGAACGGCGCGTTCGCCGCCCAGCCGTTGAAGTCCCCGACCACCTGCACCGTGACGGCGCAATCCCGCGGCATCGTGAACGACCCGGCGTTCACGGTGTCCGGCGGCGCCACCGTCACGCCGTCGAGCCTCTGCGTGACGTAGTCCGTGGCGCGCACCTCCAGGTCGTACGTGCCGGCCACCAGGTCCCCGGCCACGAAGCTCCCGTCCGCCGTGCTGGAGTTCGTGGAGCGCGCCACCACGTTCGTGCCGCCGTTGTACACGACCACCAGCGCGGCCGGGCGCGGCGCCGGGCTGTCCGCGAAGTTCACCACGCCCCAGATGGCGCCTTTCGGCACCGCGCGCAACGTCACGGTGCCAAGCGGCGTGTCCGCCGGCGGCGTGACGGTGACGTCCGTCACGAGCGAGTCCACGAAGCCGGTGGCCGTGAAGCGCACGTCGTAGTCCCCGGCCAGGACGCCAGCCACCGTGAACGTGCCATCCGTGGAGTCCGACTGCGCGGTCCCCACCACGGTACCCGTGCCCGCGGTCAGCACGCTGACCGTGGCGATCGGCCGCGGCGACGGCGACCCCGCGAACTCCACCGCTCCGGACACGCTGCCCGTCTCCACCGCGCCGAGCTTCCGGATGGCGTAGGTCATGGCGCCCTCGTCGAGCAGGAACTCGTACGTGCCGCCGATGTCGAACTGGATCTTGCCGATCGCGGGTTCACTTCCAGGCACGCCGACACAGACGCTTCCCGTCAGCGAACCTGTGCCGGGGCACGTCGGGTCCTCGGGAGAACACCCCCCGTAGTCCGAGCCCCACGCCCCGCCGGTCCGGAACTTCAGGAACGCGCAGCCGTTCGCCGGCGTGGTGATCGTGAGCGTGTCCGCCCACACGCACGGCGAGACCTCCGTCATCGACTCCACCGCGTCGCTGAAGCCGTTGAAGTCCCCCACCAGCTGGATCTGCGTGTACTGCGACGTGCACCCCATCATCAGGTCGATGGTCCCCACGTCCGCGGTGTCGAACGCCGTGACGACCACGCCGTCCACGCGCGCCTCCATGAAGCCGTTCGCGAACGCGGTCACGTCGTACGTGCCCGGGGACAGCGCCTCCACGAGGAACGTGCCGTCCACCGTGCTGCTGGTCACCGTGGTCACGAGATCCGTGGTGCCGGCCGTGTAGACGGACACGGTGGCCGCCGGGAACCCGCCGCCCTCGAACGACAACGTGCCCGCGATGTTCCCCACGTCGCTGAGCCGCCGCACGTGGATCTGCACGGCCGGTTCGTCGAAGACGAACTCGTAGCTCCCCGTCACCGCGAACTCGAGCTGCCCGATGGCCGTCCCCTGTCCCGTCACCGCGCACACGTCCAGGTCCAGCGGCGCGCCGTCCTCCGGCACCGGCGACTGGCAGGAGTCCTCCGAGCCCGTGCAGCGCCCGAAGTCCGGCGTCTCGTCCCAGTCGTTCTCCGTGCGCATCTTGATGAAGTAGCAGCCCGTCTGCACGGTCAGCGTGTCCTTCCACATCCCCGGCTCCGGCTGGCTCATGAAGGGCGCCGTGGCCGAGAAGCCGTTGAACCCGCCCACCACCTGCAGGCGCGTGTACTGGGAGACGAAGCTCGCGCCGCCGCCGCCGGTCGCGGTGAGCAGCGGGTCCGGCGTGTTCTCGTTGCAGCTCATGGCCGCCACGGCCAGCACCGCCAGCAGCAGCAGCGCGGCGAGGGACCGTGGTTGGAGTGTCGTTCGCATGCTGCGTCTCCTCAGTCGACGATGAGCAGCGAGTTGGAGCCGCCGAACCCGTCGTCCACCTTCTGCGGATTGTTCGGATCTTCCTTCCAGTTCGTCTCGTCGATCCGGAACTTGTACTGCCAGCGGCCGGACGGGATGTCCACGACGGCGGTCCACACGCCGTCGCCCTCCGGATCCTCCATGCGGCCGATGTCGTAGCGCGCCGTCTCGCCCTGCCCGCGCAGCCAGTCGTTCTCCGGCCAGCTTCCGGCGAGCTGCACCACGCGCGCGGACGGCGACTCGTACTGGAACAGGATGCCGCCCGGCACGCGCTGCGGCGGCGGCAGCCGGCGCTTCACGAAACCCAGGGACGAGCACCCCGCGGCGGCCGCGAGCGCCGCGGCGACGAGCACGATCCCGGCGAGCCGGCGGTGACGCGGCATCAGAACCTCACGATCGCTTCGAGCTGGAGGACGCGGGCGTTCGCCATGGCGCTTTCCGCGGCCTGGATGCGCTGCTTGAGGCCGAGGTAGTTCGTGCGCGCGGTCTCGGCGTTCGCGCCCAGCCCGAAGAGGTAGGCGTCCCGCCCGATGTACGCGTACTCGTTCACCGGCTCGTCCAGCACCCACGGATCCACGCCGTACGACAGCGCCAGCTCGATGCCCTCCTGCACCACGTGCTTGAGCTCCACGAACGTGTCGTTGTAGGCGTCGTTCAGGTCCAGCACCGGATCATTGTACTTCGCGAAGCGGAGGTCCGTGCCCAGGGTCCACCGCGGCCGGATCGTCCAGACCGCCTTCAGGAGCGTCTCCACGTACTTGGGCTCCCGGTCGAACCCCGACGCCCCGATCAGCCCGTCGTACTCGAAGCGCACCTCCGGGGAGCTCCACACGTCGCAATCCAGGTGCGGGCGCCAGAACACGGCGTCCTCGCCGCCCAGGAAGAGCAGGCGCTCGTAGGCCACCTCGTGCTCGCCGGCCTCCAGCCAGAAGTTCCGGCGGTCGAACCAGAGCTGCGTGTCCCACGGCGCGTGCCGGTCGTAGCGGAAGTCCCAGGCCTCCAGGCCCAACCCCAGCCCGAACCGGCGGCTGGCCCACGTGACGTCCCGCGCCACGTCCGCGCGGTACGTCCACGCGCGGTTCGTGATGGCGTCCGCCAGCCCGGTGGCGCGCGGGTCCAGCTCGTGGGACTCCACCTCGATGCTGCCCTGGGCGCGGATCCCGTACGGCATCGGCAGTTCCGCCGCGCCCACGTGCGCGCGCCAGCTGTCATCCAGGGTGAAGGAATCGTCGCCCACCGCGTCCGGCGCCTCCTGCAGCAGCAGGAACGCGCCGAGCGGATCCGCGGAGCCGAGGGCGCCCGCGGGCAGCGTGGCGAGGCCCACGATCTCGCGGCGGCCGCCGCGCCCCACGAACTCCGCGCGTCCGAACAGCCCTTCCACGGTCACGTCCGCGCCCAGCACCGCATCCGGCCACGTGGCGTCCACGCCCGCCGCCTTCCACTGCTCCGTGCCGCGCGGGTAGAGGGTGCGCTCCGCCTGCACGCCGGGGAAGACGCCGACGAACGTGCTGTCCCCGAGGCTCACCTCGACGAGGACGTCGCCCTCGAGGAACCCCGCGAGGAACCCGTAGTTGCCCGGGTTGTACCCGCGGTCCAGACGGCCGCTGACGCCGAGCTGCAGCGGTCCCCATTCCCCGGTCACGCGCGCGGCCATCACGTCCTCGTCGTTCGCGGCGGCGCTGAACCGGTAGGCCCGGGTCACCGCGGGGGTGAAGCGCATCCGGTCGTCCCCGGGCGCGAGGGTCCAGTACAACGCGTCCGCGGCGGGGGCCAGCGTCGTCGCCAGGTCGAAGAACGCATCGTACGCCGGCGTCCCCTGCCCGCCGTCCTCGAAGCGGTCCGCGTACAGCACCCGCGCCTGCACGACGCCGAAGTCCCGCGTGGCGGTGACGCCCTGCGTGCCGAAGCCGAACGCGTGGTGGTAGATGCCCACGTCGCCCACGAGATGCAGCGGATCCCCCCACGGCTCCACCGCGAAGTTGTCCCACCCGAGGAGCCCCAGCTCCCCCCCGTCGTAGTGCAGGTAGCCGCGGTCGAAGTTCAGCCGGGTCCGGTACAGTTCGATGTTCTCGGACTCGTTGTGGATGTTCGTCAGCACGTACGCGTCCATGGCGTCGTTCACGCGGATGTCGAAGCCGAGGTCGATGTCCAGCGTGGGCCGGCGCAGCTCGAACCGGTCCCCGGTGTCCGGGTTGCGGAGGGACCGGTACAGCCCGATCGTCCGGCCGTTCATGGCGATCTTCGTGGAGTAGGTGGTGTTCGTGGCGCCCTGCGCAGCGGTGATCATGCCCTTGTCGTCCAGGCTCACCGCGGAGTTCCCGTAGTCCCCCATCGTCACCGGGTTGCCCGGGTCCGTCAGCCACTGGCCGTCCACGACGAACTTGTACTCGTGCGTCCCCTTCGCCAGCCGCAGCACGGTGGACCAGGTGCCGTCCTCCTCGCGGACCATGGGGTTCGCGGTGGTGCTCCAGTCGTTGAACGAGCCGGCCAGCGCCACCGACCCCGCGTTCGGCGCGGCATACGAGAAGCGGAGCCCGCCGGGCGTGGCCACCACGTCGGCGCCCGCGCGCGGGGGCATCGCCAGCGGCAGCGCGAAGGCCAAGGCCGCGCCGGCCGCGAGCAGGACGAGCCGGGAACCAGGGTTCCGTTTCATGGTCAGAAGTACCCCTTGAGCGTGAACTTCACGATGTCCTTGTTCCGCGCCCCGCCCTCGAGATCGCCGTCGTCCACCGGGTTCGTGGAGTCCCCGATCCACCACGGGCCGTAGGACAGGAACATCTCCGTGCCGCCGCGCGGGCGGAACTGCAGCTCCGCGAACAGGCTCTCGCGCAGGCTGGCGGGGTCGTTGCCGAAGGTGAACCGGTTGTACAGTTTCAGCGTGCGCGTGAGGTTCACCGCCGTCTCCAGCGACGCCAGCTCCTTCTGGTTCTCCGTGTCCAGGTCCTTGAGCTTCCCCTGCACGCGCATCCACGCCAGCCGGCTCTCCACGGAGACCTCGGCGAACAGGTCGTTGTTCTCCGTGACCTCGGTGCGCAGCGGGTTCGCGTGGTCCTCGGTCCGCTTGCGCCGGTGGAAGATCTTGCTCGTGAAGCCGTTCACGTACTCCGTGTACATCTCCACGTACAGCTCGCGCAGGTCCTTCTGCTCGTAGATCTCCTTGGTCCACTGCGCGTAGCTCGCGGTGACCGTGATCGCGCGCTGCGGCACCAGGTACCAGGTGTTGAGCCGCCAGCCGCGCTCGTCGTTCAGCCCGTCGCCCAGGGGATTCGTGTAGTCCGGCCCCGCGTACCACAGGTACGGCGCGACGTTGTAGTACCCCAGCTTCGGCGTGCCCACCTGCACCGCGCGGATCTCCGCCTTCACGGTGGCGTCCGACGGCAGCCAGCGCGCGGGCCGCAGGATGTCCCCGAAGCCCGCGTCGTCGTAGTACCCGTCCCCGGGCCGGTACGGCGGGCGCCCGGGGATCTGGATGGAGTCCGGCCGGTCGATGTGGTGCGTGCGGCTCTGGGCGAACTCCACCAGGATGTCCGTGGCGCCCAGCGCGTACCGCGCATCCCCGGCGAACACCTCGGTGTGCCCGTTCTCCCCGAGCCGCAGCTCGCCCTCCACCTTGCGGTTGTACGTGACGCCGGCGCGCAGCCTCCGGTCCAGGAACTCCCGCCGCGCGCGGAACACGTGCGCGTCGTCCGTGGCCGCGGGCTGCGCCGGATCCGACGTCGTGTTCGGATTCGACTGGCTCGAGAAGTCCGAGTACACGTACGTGAAGCTCGTGCCGAGATACCCGAACACGTCCGTGCGGAAGCCCTGCGCGTTGTCCCCGTCCTTCACGTTGTCGTTGCGCACGACCTCGATGAGGTGGTTCTCCACCCAGAACCGGGACTGGCGCGAGAAGAGGTACGAGTCCACCCCGCGGCCCGCCTTCTCCCACCGGTAGCGCACGTGCGCGTCGCGGAACTGGAACTCCGGGCGGAGGCCCGAGTTGTTGCCGCGGTTCCAGTCCTCCTCGAACTTGAGGTACGCCTCCACGCCCTGCGCCGGCTGCGAGAAGATCCGGAACTGGACCAGCCCGAAGCTGTCGTCGTTGTTGTAGTCGTAGTCCCAGGGGAAGAACCGGTCCTGCTTGCGGGCGTCGATCTGGATCTGGTACTCGCCCTCGATCTTCGTGGCCGCGGACGCCGGCGCGGCGACGAGCGGCGCGAGCGCGAGCGCCGCGAGGATCCCGCCGAGCGCGCGGCGCGGGCTCACGACGCGTCCCCCAGCCGGAAGCGCAGCGAGATCATCGTGGTGATCCCGAGCGTGTTGTGCGTGGCGAACCCGGTGTCCACGACGATGTGGTCGGTTTTCACGCCGACCCCCCCGAAGAACTGGCCGTCCCCCACGCCGGCGCGTAGGGCGAACACATCGTAGAAGAGGATCTCGGAGGCGGCCACGGGGGTGAGCGTGCCGCCGTTGTCCTCCACGAGCGCCAGGGACAGGAGGGACTCCGGGTGCCAGCGGTACGAGATCCCGCCCTCGCTCGCCGTGGAGAGCTTCGTGCCGCCCCCCCCGCCCACGAGATCCCACTCCGGGGTGGTCACGTTGCGGAACGCCCACCCCGCGGTCAGTCGCGGCGAGAGCCGCAGCATCACGCCCACGTCCCCCGTGACGTTGGACTCCGCGTCGGGATCCGGCGCGTCGCGGGGGGCGGTGGCCACCGGCCCGGAGGGCGCCACGCGGGCCTGATTTACCGTGGCGCGGTGGTCCAGCGACCGCGCCCCCCGCTCCCACACGCGTCGCGACGCGCCCAGGTAGAACAGGTCCTCCGCCGCCCCGGACGCGCCCAGGTGCGACCACGCCACGTGCGCGTTCACGGGTCGCATCGGCCGGGCGAACCCCACGAAGTTCAGCGACAGGTCCGGCAGCAGGTACGGGCGGTGGTGCGTGACGTGCAGCTCCGGCCGGGCCAGGGCGCAGAGCCCGGCGGGGTTCCAGTAGATGGCGCTGGCGTCGTCCGCCACCGCGGTGAACGCCCGTCCCATGCCGAGCGCGCGCGCGCCGATCTCCGTCTTCTCGAACCAGGCCCCCGCCGGCGGCGCCGCGAGGAGGAGCGCCGCGAGCATGGCCGCGGCGGCCGCCGCCCGCGCCCTCACCGCAGCACCGTGAACGACCGCGTCTTGCGATCCGCATCCGGCTCCAGCACCACGCGGAGCACGTAGATCCCGCCGGGCACGAGGCGCCCGCCGTCGTCGCGGCCGTCCCAGCGGTCCATCGCGGGATCCAGCGGATCCGAGGCCGAGCGCGCGTCCAGCCGGTACAGCGTGCGCACCTTCTCGCCGCGCAGGTCGTAGATCTCGCTCGTGAGCGTGGCGATGCGGAAGTCCTCCTCCGGCGGCGCCTCCGGCGTGAGCTCCACCCGGAACTCCAGCTCCCCGCCCTGCTCCGGCGAGATGAGCGGCCGCGCGATCACGATGTCCCCGATCTCCTGCCGCAAGGACCGCACCGGCGGACGCACGCGGAACGACACCCGGTCCCGCACGTTCGCGTTGAAGTCCGGCACGCCGTCCGGCGCGCCGCCGCCGGGTCGCGTGAGATCGAACGGCACCGTCACCCAGTTGTCGACGGTGACCTGCGTGGTGCTGCTGTTGTCGTGGCCGCGCGAGTTGTCCGGGGCGGAGTCCGGGCCGCCGGTGCCGTCCGGGCCGGCCGTGACCACCGCCACGAGGCGGATTTCCGTGATGTCCGCCGGCAGCTCGTACACGCTGTCCCCGTGCGCGGCGGAGAACACGGGCTCCGCGGCGTCCCCGAGCAGGAACGTCCACGGGATGGCCGCTTCCATGGCGCGCCCGTCCGTGCCCTGCGAGAACGTGGCCACCGTGGCGAACGACGTGGCGTCCTTCTGCGTCACGTTGTTCGAGCTCTCCACCGACCAGACCTGCGGCAGCGTGTTGCGGTCCCAGGTGGCCAGGAAGAGGTCCGGCTGGATCCCCTGGAACACGAAGTTCCGCCGCCAGGAGTTCAACCCGGTCATCTCCTGCATGCCGCCGGGCTTGAAGTCCATGAGCAGGATGACGTTGTTGTCCCAGATGATGGCGTCCACGCCCACGTACAGGAAGCGCGCGTCCCAAGTGAGCCGGATCTGGCGGACGTCGTTGTTGAAGCCCCACTTGGAGTCGCTGATGGACTCCTCGGGCACCGGGTTCGTGGGGTCGGAGTCGTTCGTCTGCAGGAGGCTCTCGTCCGCGGCCCACTCGCGGGTCAACCCGTCGATCTCCAGGCGGTCCGAGAGGTCCAGGCGCGTGATGGCGGCGGCGGGCGGCGGCGCCGCGGCGAGCGCCACGAGCCAGGCCGCCAGGGCGGGTGCGCGCATCATCGCTCCGTGCGGAAGGAGGCGAGCCGCGCATCGTAGCCAGCCGCCGCGGCCAGGGTCAACGCGGGTCCGCACGGGGTCAGTCCTTCACGCCGCCGAGCGTCAGCCCGGAGACGAGGAAACGGTTCAACAGCAGGAACACCACCACCACCGGCGCCGAGACCAATATGGCGCCCGCCGAGTAGTTGGCCCACTCCGTCTGGAAGGAATTCGAGAGCCCCTCCAGCCCCAGGGGGAGGGTGTACAGGCCCTGGGACGAGATGATGACGCGGGCCACGATGAACTCGCTCCAGCCGGCCAGGAACGAGAACAGCGCCGTGATGGCCAGGGCCGGGGCGGACAGGGGCAGGAGGATCCGCACGAAGGCCTCGAACCGTCCCGCCCCGTCCACCAGGGCGGCCTCCTCCAGGGAGAAGGGGATCGAGTCGAAGTAGCCCTTCATCGTCCACACGCAGAAGGGCAGCGCCGTGGCCGAGTACGCCACGGCCAGTCCCACGAGGGTGTCCGTGAGACCCAGCCTGCGCATGAGCACGTACAGCGGGAGCAGCAGCATGGTCGCGGGGAACATCTGCGTGACCAGGAAGACCGTGAGCCCGGCGTTGCGCCCGGGGAACCGGAAGCGGCTGAACGCGTAGCCCGCCGTGGACGCCAGCGCCACCCCGAGGACGGTCACGGACACCGCCACCACCGTGGAGTTCAGCAGCCACCGCAGGAACGGCCGCTCCAGCAGCACGACGCGGTACGCCTCCAGCGTGGCCCCGTCGGGGATGATCGCCAGCGACGTGGAGTACAACGACCCCACCGGCCGCAGCGAGATCCCGATCACCACGAGGATCGGGTACAGCGTCAGCAGCGTGATCGCCGCGAGGGCGGCGTACAGCAACGCGCGCTTCACCATCCCCGCTCCGTGGCCTTCGCCTGCCGGATGTACGCCGCCACCAGGACCATGAGGATGGCGAAGATGACGATGCTGAACGCCGCCGCGTAGCCGTACCGGTAGTACGTGAACGCGGCCTTGTACACGTGCGACACCAGGATGTGGGTCTTGTCCGCGGGCTCGCCGCCGTTCGTCACGAGCCACACGACGTTCAGGTTGTTGAAGGTCCAGATGGTGCCGAGCAGGATGGCGGGGAGCATTACGGGCTTCAGGAACGGCAGCGTCACGTGCCGCCAGCGGTCCCACGCCGCCGCGCCGTCCATGCGCGCGGACTCGTACAGCTCCTTCGGGATCGTCTGCAACCCGCCGAGCGCCACGACCATCATGAACGGGAACCCCAGCCACACGTTCGCCACGATCGCCGCGGCCATGGCGGCGGACTCGTTCCCGAACCACGCCACCTTGGGGATCCCGAGCAGCTTCGTCAGGATGAGGTTCACCTGCCCGTACTCGTAGTTGAACATGCCGCGCCAGGTCAGCGCGGTGATGAACTGCGGCATGGCCCAGGGCAGGATCAGGAGCGTGCGGAACACCGCGCGACCGCGCAGGTCGCCGTTCAGCAGCAGCGCCAGCACCGTGCCCACGACCACGTGGAAGAAGACGTTCACGCCGGTCCAGATCAGGGTCTTGCCGAGCACGCGGTACACGTCCGGTTCCGCCACGATGCGCCGGAAATGCTCCAGCCCCACGAACGACGGGTCCGCGAGGTGGTACAGGTTCATGTTCGTGAGGGAGATCCACACGTTGTACCCGAACGGGTACAGGACCACCGCGAGCATGAGGACGAGCGCCGGCGAGAGGAAGAGGTACGGCAGCGCGCGCTTCAGCCCCGGGTCTCCTTCAGCCGCGCATCTCGGCGATCTTGCGGACCGCGTCCGCCTGCATCCGCGCCGCCGCGTCCTCCGGCGTGGCCTCGCCGTTCATCACGTTCTGGAACGACGGCCGCATGGCATCCCATACGGCGCGCATCTCCGGAACCACCGGCATCATCTTCCCGTGCCGCACCTGCTGCATGGACGGGCCCAGCACCGGGTCGGCGTCGATCTCCGGCCCCTGCAGCGCCAGGAGGCTGGGCAGCGCGCCGATCCTCGCCGCCAGGTTCCGCTGCACGTCCGCGGACGTGAGGTGCTCCACCAGCGCCCGCGCCGCCGGGAGCCGGCTCTCCGGGCAGGACCGGCTGACCGAGTACCCGCGGAACGACACCATCGGCGCCGGCCACGCATCCGCCTCGCGGATCCGCGGCAAGGGCGCCAGCCCGATGTCGATCCCCGCCTCCCGGTAGGCGCTCCAGGACCACGGACCGTTGACGAGGAACGCCACGCGCCCCTCGCGGAACAGCGTGTCCGCCAGCTCGTAGTCGCAGTCCTTCGGGAGGATGCCGTGCACGGTCTTCAGGTCCCGGACGAAGGCCAGCGCCCGGACCATCGCCGGGGAGTCCAGCGTGGGGCGCGCGGCGTCGTCCATCACCCAGCCGCCGAAGCCGCCGAGCCACGGCACCAGCCAGAACGGCTCCTTCGTCTCGAAGGCCATCCCGTAGCGCTCCGGGATGCCGTCCCGGTCCCCGTCCACCGTGTTCGCCTTGGCCACCCGGATCAACTCGTCCGTGTCGGCCGGCGCGGCGGGAACCAGCGCCTTGTTGTAGACCAGAAGCAGGTGGTTCCCGAACTGCTCCGGGACGGCCCAGTAGTGCCCGTTCAACTCCTCGTGGGTCAGCTCGTGGAAGGGCTCCAGGAACCCCGCCCCGAAGACCTCCTCCGCCGGCCGGAGGGTTCCGGCCACGGACAGCGGTCCGATCTGGTCCGAAGGCCCGTACACGATGTCCGGCCCGCCCCCGCCGAGGGCGGCGGTGAGGAACTGGTTCCGCACGTCCTCCACACCCAGGTGCGTCGTGGACACCTTCACGCCCGGGTTCGCGGCCTCGAAGGCGGCCACGTGCTCGGCCAGCAGCGCCCGCTCGGGCGGGTCCATCATCTCCCAGAGCGTGAGCGTGACGGGACCGCCGGAGCCGCCGGAGTCGCCCCCGCCGCAGCCGGTCGCCTGGGTGGTCAGGAGCAGGGCCGCGGCGGAGATTGCCGCACGGGGCTTCGCGGCGCGGGGGATCCGGATCACGGTGCGTCTCCGGCCTCGGAGAAGGGGACTTCTCGACTCGCGGCATGATAGGAGGCGAGCCCCGGAGGGTCAACGTTGAGCCCCGCCTCCCCGATTTGCTACGCTCGTTCCCGCAATCCCGGCGACTCCCACAGGGCCGCTCGTAGTTCCCGCAGCAAGGAGCCTTCCCGATGCGTCGGCTGATCCCGCCCCTGGTCGGGGCACTCGCCTCCCTCGTCGCCTTCGCGCCG
This sequence comes from uncultured Gemmatimonadota bacterium, assembly GCA_964471155.1. Taxonomy (GTDB): domain Bacteria; phylum ARS69; class ARS69; order ARS69; family ARS69; genus CAYYFX01. Next base: position 40,719 of record CAYYFX010000015.1, read on the forward strand.
TCGGTGCACGCCGCCGGCTTCGGCACCCCGGTCATCGACGGCGTCGTGGATGCGGCCATCTACGGCGCGGCCGAGGCGGTCGATCCCGTCGATCCGCCGCAGGGCAACGCGCCCATGGACCTCGGGAGCCTGTACGTCGCGAACGACGCGAACTTCTGGTACTTCCTGTTCACCGTGAACACGGACATCGTGGCGACGAACTGGGGCAAGTACCTCATCTTCATCGACACCACGAACGACGTGAACGGCGCCACCACGGACGCGTGGGGCCGCGCCATCACGGTGAGCGATCCCCACAAGGCGGAGTACTCGCTGCGCGGCTGGTTCGACGGCGGCGGCGCGTACGGCGTCTCCAAGACCCAGTTCTGGCAGTGGAGCGCCGGCGCGTGGTCGCAGAACGGCACCGCGGACGCCGCGGCCGTGAGCGCCGGCGCCGTCAGCGGCGTGGAGTGGAAGATCGCGCGCTCGAAGCTGGGCGATCCGTCGCAGATCTGGGTGGAGGTGGTATCCACCGGTGGCAGTCCGTCGGACAACGCGCAGGACACCTGCAACGACCCCGCGGACGACTGGAACGCCACGGACTGGTCCACGCCGGCCGTGATCGCGAACTCCACGCTCGTGCCGCGGTCGTCCGGCTCGGACACCACGCCGCCCACCGTGGTCGGCGCGGAGGTGCTGGACCCCGCGTCCGGCTTCTCGGACACCGTGCGGCTCACGTTCAGCGAGCCGCTGGATCCCGCCAGCGCCACGAACGCCGCGAACTACGCCGCGCCCGGCCGCAGCGTCTTCACGCCCTCGCAGCCCGCGCCCGACCAGGTGGACCTGGTGATCTCCCCGGTCTACTCGTTCGGCGCCTGCAACCAGATCACGGTCACGAACGTGAAGGACGTGGCCCTGAACACGATCGTGAACAACGGTGACACGAACGTCGGCCGGTTCTTCGCGTTCCGCATCCACATGCGCGGACACATGAGCATCCACATGCGGAACCACGACGTGCCGCCGCACACCTTCGCCATCGAGGGCAGCACGGCGCCGCTCACGTGGGACCCGCTGTGCGACGACCTGCTGACGGACGCGGACGACGACTCCGTGTGGACCGCGAACCTGGACTTCAGCCTGCCCTGCACGGCCGGCGGACCGGTGGTCACGAACCTCGAGTACAAGTTCACGCACCAGTGCACGGAGTACGAGTCCATCTCGAACCATTTCTACGCCATCGACCCGGTGACCCTGGGCGCGGGCGTGGACACGCTGGACATCTGGTGGAACGACGAGGCGCCGTCGAACTTCACGGCGCAGGCCGTGGACGTCGTGTTCACGATCCGGTCGTTCGCCTCGAACCCGCCGTTCGGCGCCGGCGACTCGCTCGGCATCGGCGGCAGCGCGCTGCCGCTGGACTGGCAGAACCCGCCGGTGAACCTCCTCGCGGACAACGGCGTGCTGCCGGACGTGACCGCGGGCGACGGCGTGTACTCGAAGCGCATCACGTTCCCGGCCGGCACGCTCAAGAGCGTGGACTACAAGTACCTGCTGAAGCCGGACGGCGGCGGGGCGTTCGACTTCGAGTGCTCCGGCGGCAGCAACCGCAACGTGTTCCTGGACGACACGATCTTCTCCACCACGAACCCCATCGTGCTCGCCCTGGCGCACTACGACGACTGCGCGTTCGCGACGGACGCGCCGGCGATCGCGGCGGCCGGCGGCTTCGCCCTGGATCCGAGCCGTCCGAACCCGATGCGCGGCGCGGCCTCCATCTCGTACTCGCTGCCGAAGCCGGGGCACGTCGCGCTCGACGTGTACGATGTCTCCGGCCGCCACGTCCGTTCGCTGCTGGACGAGACCCGGCCGGCGGGCGCGGGCACCGTGGTGTGGGACGGCCGGAACGTGGACGGCTCGCTGCTCCCCGGCGGCGTCTACTTCCTGCGGCTGACCGCGGGTGACCTGTCGCAGACCCGCAAGGTGGTGCTCGCGCGGTAGAGCGCGGCATCCGCCGGCAGGACCGAGGCCCGGGGGGCGCCGCCTCCCGGGCCTTCCCGTGCCCGGTCGACGCGGTCCCGGACAAGGCGATGTCCGGTTCCGGGGCCCACATCTGGAACGCCACGGACGGGAATCCCGGGGGATGCCTGGAGGTGCAGGACAGCGCGGCCGGGCCGTGGAGCGTGGCGAGCGCGCCGGCGGCCTACCTCGGGAGCTGGGCAGGGCTCTCCGCCGCCGACACGCTGTCCTACGACGCCATCCACATCCCCTCCGGCACGCAGCCCGGGAGTCCCCCGTACATCTTCCGGATCGAGGGGCCGGGCGGCGTCGCCACGTTCTCGGCACCGGGGTTCCCGCCGCACGTCTGGAACCGATTCGCCGCGCCGATCGACCCGGCCGCGTGGAACGTCACGTCCGGCACCTGGGCCGACGTGGTCGCGAACGTGACCTCGCTGACGGTCGCCGCGGAGATGATCTCCGGCGACGAGACCGTCCGCGTCGACAACATCCGCCTCGGCGGCACCCCCGCCCCGGTCGCCCTCGCCTGCGCGATCGAGCGCTTCGAGATCGGCACTCTCGGCTGGTCCGCCACGACCGCGAGCCTCGCGCGGGTCACGACGGACGGAGACATCGGCGCGTACCTGCGGGTGGCGGAGTCCGGGGCGGCCGCGCGGGTGCTCGCCCCCGCGTGGTACGGCGGCGACTGGAGCGCCATGGACGGCACCGGCGCGATCACGTTCTCGTTCACGATCCTCGCCGGTGCGGTCGAGCCCGGCCGCGCGGTGCGCGTGGAGGCCACCGGTCCGGGAGGCAGCGCGTTCGCGACCGAGCCGAGCGAGTCGTTCCTCCCCGTCACGCGGCTCTGGCACGTGCTGTCCTGGCCGCTGGACGAGTCGGCGTGGACGGTCACCTCGGGGACGTGGGCCGGCCTCCTCGCCGACGTGCAGGAGCTGGCCGTCTCGGCCGACCTCTCGGCGGGCAACAACCAGTACGGCCTGGACAACGTGGTCCGTGGTGCCGCCTGCGCCGTGGACCCGGACGTGCCCCTGGCGCTGCACGAGCCCGGCTACTCGGTCTGCGGACAGTGGCGCTTCCGGGACGGCTCCGCGCTGGCGCTGAACCCGGCCGACGGGGAGCTGTACGCGCTCGTCGACGCGACGACCGCCGCGGGCGGCGGCGTGTACCCGATCACCGGCGCCGGCGCGGGCGCCCGGCTGCAGCCGTTCACCACGCCGATCGGACTCGTATTCACCGCGGACGGCGACGGCTTCGTCTCGGACAACAACTCCGGCGTGCTGTACCGCTTCGTCGACGCCGACTCCTCGATGGTGTGGGCGAACACGTTCCAGGCGGGGGACGACGACATCGCCGGCATGATCGTGGCTCCCCCGGGTTTCGAGGGTCCGAACGTGACCGCGGGCGACCTCCTCGTCACGGACCACGGCAACGGCGGTCCCGACGGGATCTGGGCCGTGTCGCCGGACTCCGCGAACGGCGAGCGGTTGCTCGTGCCGGATCCGGGCTCCGCCGACTGGTACGACCTCGCCACCGACGGCGCCACGGTGTGGGCCGCGGACGCGCTCGACCACGACGCGCTCTGGGTGATCCACCCGGACGGCGCCGCGTCACTGCTCCCGCTGTCGCAGCCCGTCGCGGGGAAGCGCGCCCTCGTGTACGACCCGGGGCAGGACGTGCTGTACACGGTGAAGTCGACGAGCCCGATCGGGCTCCACCGGATCGACCCCGACGACGGCGAGGTCACGCTCGTCGCCGACGGGATCGCCGGCGTCGGGGACGGCAACCTCGAGATCGACCCGGTCGCGCGCATGCTCTGGCTCGCCGACGACGACCAGTCCCGCATCTACGGGATCTGCCTGCCCCCGGCCACGACCGTCTCCGCGGGCGGGCCGCAGCCGGTCGCTCCGGTGCTCGACCTCGCGCTGCGCCCCCACCCCGTGACCGCCATGGCGCGGATCTCCCTGGAGCTGCCGCGGGCCGCACGCGTGCGGCTCGACGTGATCGACGCCGCCGGCCGCCAGGTGGGCCGCCTCCTGGATGCCCCGATGCCAGCCGGCCGCGGTTCGGTGGACTGGGACGTCCGGGATGCACGAGGTCGGCGGGTCGCCCCCGGCGTCTACTTCCTGCGCCTGGAGGCGGACGGCGCCGTGCGCACCGCGAAGGCGGTCGTGCTCCGGTAGCGCCGGGAGTCCTGCCTTGATCTCGCACGGCCCGATCGGTAGCGTCGGGCGCCCGGGATCTGGCCGGTGTACCGACCGAACCTCCGGAAAGCCGCATCGACACTGTGGTCCGCGAGGCCCCCGTGTCCCGGCCGGACCCGGGCCTCGCGCCGCCCTCGCGCGGCCCGCCCCTATCCGAGCGCGCAGCGGTTCATCCCCGCCTCGAGGCCCTCGAGTTCCTCCTCGCCGGGTGACTCGAGTCCCAGGTTGATCGCCTTGATGCGCCGGTACGCTTCCGGGAACTCGCCCGTGCGATCCAGGACCCAGCGCGTGAAGGGGTCGCGCCCGGTCATCGCGAAGGGGACGTTGGCGGCCGCGAGTGCGTCGACGCGGCAGCCCACCGTGCGATCCGGGTTGCGCTCCGCCGCATCCGCGAGGTGGCCGGGGAGGACGCGCAGGCTCCCCGGCCAGGCCGAACGCGCCCGTTCCAGGCTGCGCCAGAGCGCCGCGGTCCACTCCTCCGCCTTGCCGCCGAGATCGGGACGGCCCATGGAGCGCACGAAGACGAAGTCCCCCGTGAAGACGACGTCGTCCCCGAGGCGGTAGCACACGCTGCCCGCGGTGTGTCCCGGCGCGTGCTCCACGCGCAGCCGCACGCCGCCGAGGGCGATCTCGCGTCCGTCCTCCGCCGGCGTGAAGTCCAGCCGCGCGGGCGTCCCGTCGAACGGGTACCGCGCGTCCGCGGGGTGCAGGAAGTACGGCACCCCCGCCGCGCGCGCCAGCGCCGGCCCGCCGCTCACGTAGTCCGCGTGCGCGTGCGTGTCCGCCACGGCCACGAGCCGTGCCGCCGCGTCCCGAAGCACGCTGCGGATGACCTCGAGGTGGCGCGGCGGATCGATCACCACGGCCTCGCCGGCGGAGACGAGCACGTATCCGAGCGCGCCCTTGCCGATGCGGTCGAGCTGCACGAGCCGCGCGGCGCCGGCCGGGGCCGCCAGCTCGCGCGGCACCACGAGCTCCATCCACGCGCGCATGCCCCCGGCGAGCGATGCGGCGCGAAAACCCCGCGCGTTCAGGTGCGCACTGACCACGCGGCTGCTGTTCCCGTGCCCGCACACGACGACCACGGGCGTCCCGCGCGGCAGGCCGGTGGACGACGGATCCGGCATCGCCATGAGCCGCGAGCCGGGAACGTTGTGGAAGCGCTCCGCCGGCACCAGGTCGACGCGCCCGCTCTCCAGCCGGTGCGGGGCGCGCACGTCCAGCACATGGACTTCCTCGTTCGCCTCGACGAGGCGGACCAGCTCGTCGGCGGACACCTCGGCGGACACCTCGGGGGTTCTGTTCTCGCCGTCCACGGAGCGCTCCTGCGGCCTTACCGCGGTGAGAGGATCCCGACGGTGATCAGCAGCGGGATGATGACCGCCACGATCGCCTCGCCGGCGATGAGACCCGACGCCAGGGGCGTCGAGAGCCTCCCGGCGGTCGCGGGGCTCCGCCGCTCCCAGAAGAGCTGGATGAGCCCGCCGATGAACATCGCGAAGATCACCGCGCCCGGCACCATCATTCCGATCCCGATGCCGGTGGGCGAGGGAAGTCGCGTGCGCCACCGCGACTCGAGCACCGCGATCGCGATCCCGAACAGCCCGAACAGGACGGCGAACTCGAACGCCCCCCGGCCCATCGCCGAGCCGCCCTGCGTCAGGAACTCCGCGAACCCGGCGACCCGCTGCGAGATGGGTGACGTGAGCCCCTCCCCGCCGATCCCGTACGTGCTCTTCAGCAGCGGGTACATGTAGGCGACCGCCGCCGCGCCGACGGGCGCCGCCAGGAGCTGCGAGCAGGTGAGGAACCGCGGCGTCGACCCGATGATGTGGCCCGCCTTGTAGTCCTGCATGATCGCCTCGGACTGCACGGCGATCGTGCCCGTCGTGCCGCTCGTCGACAGGTTGGTCGTGACGTTGCCCGGCGCCAGCCCGGCGAAGATCGCCTGCATGAGATTCGTGAGCTGGCTGATCGGTCCCCAGTTCGTCTCGCCCAGGACGCGCAGGCCGACGAGCATGAGCGGCACCGACAACGCGATGGCGACGATCGTCATCCACCACGGGACGTCGAACACCACGCGCTGGATCACCAGGAGCGCCGCGGTGGCGAGCCCCACGCCGATGCCGACCCATTTCAGCGGGAACTCGTCCGCGTCGACCGATCCGCGCGACAGCCGCGTGAACGTCCGCGTGAGCGTCCGCCACTTGAGCGCGAGCGACGTGAGCCCGGCGCACAGGATCATCGCGGTGCCCGGCCACATCACCCAGCGGAGGATCTCGCTGCGCACGGGCGCGGAGATGATGCCCTGCGCGACGAGGATCTTCGGCGCGATGACCCAGGAGAGGATCGCGCCGATCAGCATGCTCAGGTTGATCCGGACGCCGACGATCATGCCGGAGCCGACCCCGAGAAGGCTCACGGCGAGTCCCGCGCCCGCGGTCGCGGCGGTGAGGCCGAAGAGGGTCGCGAAGACCACTTCCGGGATGAGGTGGCCGCCCCACGGCTGCTGGAGGAACATCACGACGCCCGACGCGATCGTGCCCAGCGCCAGGGCGATGGCAGGGTCGCGCGCCTCCCGGCCGCGGCTGTCGAGAACGATGATCGTCTCGGCGGCGGCGACGCCGTCGGCGTAGGTCAGCCCCTCGTCGACCACGTAGTGCCGGCGCAGCGGCACGGCGAGGAGGAGCCCGAGCACGCTCGCCGCCGTGAGCCAGGCGAACGACTCCAACGGCGAGGGGGCGAACGTGTAGCCGAGCGCGGGGGACTGGCGGAGGAGGTCGAATGCCGCGAGGATCACGCACATGAACGCCGTCTGGGCCGCGGACGTGCCCGCGGTCTGGACGATGTTGTTCTCCCAGCGGTTGAAGTTCCGGAACAGGATCCCGAGCGAGAGGTAGCCGAAGAAGGCGGCCACGACCGAGACGTTGGGGCCGAAGCCGAGCTTGAGGACGATGTAGGGGTAGGCCGCCCCCATCACCGCGGCCACGAGCACGCCGGCGACCACCGCGCGCGTCGTGAACTCGCGCGCGCCGGGCGGGCGGGGGATCACACCGGGCACGTTCACGCTGTGCGCCATGGGGCGCGGAGGGTAGCACGGAGGAGCGGGGGTCGCCACCGGTGCTGCACGCCGGAGCCCATTCGCCCCCCGTCCTGCCGTATGCTCGGACGGGACGATCAGGGGAACCCGCTCGCGAAGGAGGCCGGATGCCCTGCGCAGCTCGCCTCGCCGCCCCGGCGCTGTCCGCGATCCTGTTCTGCACCGCGAACTCGGTCGCCTCGGCCTCCGGTGCCTTCTTCATCCCGCTCGGCGACCTCCCCGGCGGCCCCTTCCACACGTGGGCGCTCGGGATCTCGGCCGACGGCTCGACGGTCGTGGGCCGGAGCAAGAGCTCCGACGCCGACGCGAGTTCCTTCGAGGCCTTCCGCTGGACGCAGCCGACCGGGATGGTCGGGCTCGGGGACGTGGTCCTCGGCGCGCCCCGGAGCCGCGCGGAGGAGGTCTCGTCGGACGGGTCCGTCGTTCTGGGGTACACCGGAAGCGGATGGCCGTTCCTGTGGACGCAAGCCACGGGGATGGTCGCGATCGAGGACACGACCGGGACTTATGCGGGCGCGCGTCCGTTCGCGATCTCGGCCGACGGCACGACGATCGTGGGCACGGGGACGACGGCCGCCGCGGGCAACGAGGCCTTCCGCTGGACGGCGGCCACCGGCTACGTCGCGGTGGGCTTCCTGCCGTCGACCATCCACGACAGCTTCCTCACGGACGTCTCGGCCGACGGTTCGGTCGCGGCCGGCTTCAGCTTCCACCACGACTTCGACGTGGAGCCCATGATCTGGACGGCCGCGGGCCTGGACTCGCTCGGCGATGTCCCCGGCGGCGACGCCTATGCGCTCGCCTGGGGGATCTCGGCCGACGGGACCACGGTCGTCGGCGACGCCCACATCAACGGCGCGAGCGAGCCGTGGCTCTGGAGCGCGGACACGGGCTTCGTCCGGCCCGACCCGACCCACGACGGGGGCTGGTTCAACGCCGTCTCCGCGGACGGCTCGGTGGCGGTGGGCTCGGGCGATCTCGTCTGGGACGCCGTGAACGGGATGCGCTCCCTCGCCGACATCCTGGCCGGCGAGAGCATCGATCTCACCGGATGGTCGATCTCGAGCATCAGCGACGTTTCGGCCGACGGTCGCACGATGACGGGCTACGGGATCAACCCGTCGGGCGACGTGGAAGGATGGATCGCGCGTCTCCCCGATGCGGCCACGACGGCGCCCGGCCCGGCCGCGAGTCCGCGAACGACGCTCGCCCTGGTGCCGCGGGGCGCCAACCCCTCCTCCGGCACGCAGGCCTTCGACGTCGAGCTGCCCCGGGCGGGCCGCATGCGCGTGCAGGTCTTCGGCGTGGAGGGACGGCTCTTGCGCACGCTCGTGGACGCCCCGCTCCCGGCGGGAACGCACGCCCTTCATTGGGACGGCCGGGACGACCACGGCCGGCTCGCGGTCTCCGGGATCTACTTCGTGCGGGCCGCGGCGGGGGGCGAGGCGGCGACGCGGAGAGTCGTCCGGCTGGAGTGAGCGCCGGGCTCGCGTTCCGCCACCGCATCGCCGCCGCCGTCGCCGGCCTTCGCGCGCGGGCCCAGGCCCTTACCGCGCCACGCGCAGCACGATCCCCGACGTCCCCGCGAGCTTCAACGGCAGCACGCCGTCCGTCGCCGCCAGCTTCGCGCCGGTCAGCGCGTCCTCGAACCCGGCCCCGGCCGGCAGCTTCAGCTCCTCCAGCGGCACCTTCACCTCCACCGGCGCATCCCCCGCGTTCAGCACGACCACGAACACCACGCCCTCGTGCCGCCGGGCGTACGCGTACGTCCGGCCCTGCGCCAGGAGCGTGGTGAAGTCCCCCACCGAGAGCGCCGGGTTCGCGTTCCGCAGCGTGATGAGCGACCGGTACCAGTCGTGCATCTCCTTGCGTCCCGCCTCGTCCGTCCACTTCCAGTGGAACGGCCGCCGGCAGTCCGGATCCGCGCCGCCCTCCATGGCGATCTCGTCGCCGTAGTAGACGTGCGGCGCGCCCACGTAGGTCATGGCGAAGAGCGCGGTGAGCTTCTGCCGCGCGCGGTTGCCGCCGATGGACGTGAGGTAGCGCGGCGTGTCGTGGCTGCCCACCAGGTTCATCATCGCGCGCACCGCCTGCTCCGGGTACGCGCCGCGCCCGGCCGCCAGCTCGCGGTCGAACTGCCCCGCGTCCGTCCGCCCCTGGCCGATGAAGGACGTCACCGGATCCTTGAAGTACTTGTAGTTCATGGTGGCGTCGAAGCAGTCCGGCGCCACCCAGTCGCCCGCGTCGGACCAGATCTCGCCCACGAGGTACGCGTCCGGCTTGATGGAGCGCACCTTGTCCCGGAAGATCTTCCACACCCAGAACGGCACCTCGTTCGGCACGTCCAAGCGGAAGCCGTCGATGTCCATGTCCTTCATCCACCACTCGGCGGACGCGAGGATGTAGTCCACCACCGGCTGGTTCACCTTCGCGTCCGCGGCGTTGCGCACGCCGTTCTCCTGCCCGCCCTGCCGCGACAGGTCGTAGTTCAGGTCCGGCATGTGGCTGAAGCCCCACCAGCACTCGTAGAACTCGCGCCAGTCCTTCGGCTCCGTGGCGGGCAGCGGCCACTTCTTCCACTCGAACCAGTCCCAGTACTCGGACTTCTTGCCTTTCTCGATCGTGTCCTGGAAGTACGGGCTGTGGTCGCCGATGTGGTTGATCACCCAGTCGGCCACAATGCGGATGCCGCGGGCGTGGCAGTCGTCCACGAACGCGCGGAACTCCTGCGGCGTGCCGAAGTGCGGGTCGATCGCCTTGTAGTCGTACGCCTCGTACTTGTGGTTCGAGCGCGCCGGGAACAGCGGGTTGAAGTAGAGGATCGTGACGCCCAGATCCTGCAGGTAGTCCAGGTTCTGCCGGATGCCCGCGATGTCCCCGCCGTAGAACGACATGTAGTCCGGCCGCCCGTCCGTGCGGTACGGGCTCTTCGAGAGCCCCGCGATGTCGTACCAGTCCTTCGTGAGGTGGTAGTACTCGCCGTTCGTCTTCCCGGACGACGGCAGCTTCGTGCGCCCCTTGTAGTACGGTTCGGAGAAGTCCGGGTCGTTCGCGGGGTCCCCGTTCGCGAAGCGCTCCGGGAAGATCTGGTAGAAGACGCCGGTCTGCACCCACGACGGCACGGTGAAGCGCGGCACCGCCGCCTCGGAGTACGTGAACGTGGCGGGCCCCGCGGCCGACGCCACGCTCGTCTCCACCGGGCCCTCCCCGCCGAGGTACCAGGAGGTGGGCCCGTCCTTCAGCACGACGCGGTACCGGAAGTCCGGGATGCCGCCGGCGCGCGCGATGTTCATCCGCCAGGACTGCGACGTGGGATCGCTCAGGGCGCGGCGCGCCGGCACCTTCGTGGAGACCTTGCCGTCCGCGTCCAGGATCTCCAGCTCCACCGCCTCCACGTCGCCCGGCCACGTGCGCGCCACGAAGACCAGCTCGTCGTCGGACACGCGGTTCACGTCGCGCACGGTCTGCTCGTGCCGCAGCCCCTCGGCGAAGATCTCGCCGTCGCCCACGGCCACGTCGATCGCGGGGAAGCGGTCGTCCACCGTCCGGATGGAGTTCTTGCCGCCGAAGCCGTCGTCCGTGAAGGCGTCCGCGCCCTCGTCCGTGATCCACTGCCCGTCCGCGACGAACTTGTACTGGCAGTCCCCCTCGGGGAGCAGCATCGTGATCGTCCACGTGCCGTCGCCGTCGGGATCGGACATCGGGTCGGCGCCCACCGCCCAGTTGTTGAAGGTGCCGGCCAGCGACACGTCCTGCGCCGCCTTGCCCGGCTTGAACGCGAACTCCACGCGGCGCGGCTGCCCGGTGAACGTGTGCTTCCCCTCGCCGCCCACGTAGATCACGGAGTTCTTGCCGCCGAAGCCGTCGTCCTTGAAGTCCTCCGCGTTCGGGTCCTCCATCCACGTGGCGCCGTCCACGACGAATTTGTAGAGATGCGGGCCCGGCGTGAGCTTCAGCTTCACCGTCCACTTGCCGTCGCCGTCCGCGTCCGCCATCGGCGTGGCGGAGGTGCTCCAGTCGTTGAAGTCCCCGGCCAGGTGCACGCTCTTCACGCCGGAGATCACGGGCTGGAACGAGAACTCCGCCTCTACCGGATCGCCGGCGGGCGCGGCCGGCTTCGCCGCCGGCGTGGCGGCCGCCGCCGCGGGCTTCGCCGCGCCGCCGCCGTCGCCCACCACGAGCACGGAGTTCTTGCCGCCGTAGCCGTCGTCCACGAACTCCGCGGCGTTCGGGTCCTCCATCCACGTGCCATCCGCCACGAACTTGTACGGATAACGCCCCGCATCCAGCTTCACGGTGGCGCGCCACGTGTCGCCGGTCTTCGTCATGGGCAGCGCGGTGGCGTTCCAGCCGTTGAACTCGCCGGCCAGGAACACCTGCGAGAAGTTCTTCCCCGGCTTCCACTCGATGACCACATCGCCCGGCGCCACGGACTTCGCGGCCCCGCCGGCCTTCGCCGCGGGCGGCGCCTCCGCCGCGGGCTTCGCGCCGCTCGCGTCCGTGGTGCCCGCCACGAACCCGCCGGCCGCGCCGCCGCCGCCCACCACGACCACGGAGTTCTTCCCGCCGAACGGGTTCGGCGCGGACTCCTTCGCCTTCGGATCCTCCAGCCACTGCCCGTCCACCACGAACTTGTACTCGTAGCGTCCCGGCGGCAGGTCCACGATGGCGGTCCACGTGCCGTCGCCGTCGTCGTCCTTCATCGCCTTGCCGGAGGGATTCCAGTTGTTGAACTCGCCCGCCAGGAACACGGCCTTCGCGCCGCGTCCGGCCTCGCAGGCGAAGGTGACGTCCTCGGCGCGGGCGGCGTCCGGCCACGCGACGAACCCGGCCACGACGGCCGCGGCGGCGAGGATCAGGAGGAAGGGAGGGGCGGAACGGCGGAACGCGGCTCTCATGGGAGGACCTCTCGCGGATGGGCGGGGGACACGAATCCGTTCCGCATTCTATGCCGCGGGGGTGGGTCGGTCCACGCCGCCGGCGCCGCGGGCGCCGGCAGGGCTCGGCAACGGGACCGGATATCAACGCGTTGAGCCGCCTTCCGGTTGCGGAAGGCAGTCCTCCGTGTTCGGCAGCGGCCGTCTACTGCCCGCGCCGGGCGAACCACTCGGGCGGCGGCATCCCCGAGGGTAGCTCGATCGTCCGCACCGTCAAACGAGCACCGCTGAGATCCGACAGCCGCGAGGCGTCCTCGGTCGGGATGCCGTCACCGGAAGCCACTCCCGTCAGCACGAAGCCGTCCGCGGTCAGCCCGTGCTCCACGATCTCCCGAAGGGCCACGGTCACATCGAACATCATCGTCCCGCTCCCGCGGCGGAGGTCCAGCGTGCCCCGCGCGTACAGCTCCTCGTCGAAGGCCGTGCTCCACCGAGCTGCGCCCTGCCAAGCCTCGGTCACCGGACAGACCCGCACCTCGCGCGCCCGATCCACCACGCTCCCCGCGTAGGGGACACTCAGGATCGCGGACTCGATCAGCCTGTGCTCGAAGGACGGAAGCGCCGCCGTGCGGAACAGCACCCGCGATGCTCCGCGACCGTCCTGGACCCCCGTGACGTCACGCAGGGCCAACACCGTCTCCCCCGCGAACGCCGTGCCCCCGAAAAAAACTAGCAGCACAACCGCCATCGCCAGTCTCATCGCCCGTCTCCTTCCCCTCGATACTGACCCTTGATCTTGCCCCACGTCTCCGGCCTCACCGCGATCGTCCCGCAGCCCTCGCCCAACGCTCCGATCGTCCCCGTGCAGGACGGGTGGCCGTTCCCCGGCAGGCACGGGGAGCCGGCGCTCACCCGGAAGTCCCCGGTCGGCGGATCGCAGAACAGGGGATCCGCTTCCAGGTCGCTCGGCGACGGCGTGAACCCCTGCGTGTTCCCCGAGGCGTTGTTCCAGAAGACGTTGCAGCCCTCCGTGAGGTTCTCGGGGAGCGAGTAGACCGCCTCGTCCCCAATGGAGCCCACGACCACGTTTCGTCGCAGGACCCGCGTCCCGGATAACGTCAGGGCGATCGCGCTGGCTCCGAAGACCTGGGGATGCTCCGTGATGCTCCCGATCACGGTGTTGTCCTCGATGATCGCGCTCATTGCGGAAGTCGCGATCGCTCCCCCGGCCGCCCCCGTCACGTTGTCCAGGAAGACACACCGGCGAACGGTGACCTGGGGCGAACTCGGACCACCTCCGGCCACGGCCCCGCCTCCGCCGTTCGCCCGGTTCCGTTCGAAACGGCAGTCCTCGA
>CAYYFX010000016.1:0-51239 GCA_964471155.1 uncultured Gemmatimonadota bacterium
CGCCGCGCACGATGGCGGTCACGTAGCCGCCGCCGATCTTCTCGTAGCCCACGAGGCGGACGTTTGCCGCCTTCACCATCGCGTCCGACGCCTCGACGAGCGCCACGAACCCGCGCGTCTCGATCATCCCCAACGCCTCGCTCATCTCATCCCTCCGATCGCGCCGATCCCGTCCCCTCGTCGCACCGTCCGGCGCGCGGGTTCACTTCAAGAGGATGTCTTCCAGCTGCGGATGCGGGCTCGGAATGACGTGCGCGGAGACCAGCTCCCCCACGCGCTTCGCCGCTTCCTCGCCGGCCGCGACGGCCGCCTTCACGGCCCCGACGTCCCCGCGCACGAGCGTGGTGACGTACCCGGAGCCGATCTTCTCGTAGCGGGTGAGCGTGACGCGGGCGGCCTTCACCATGGCATCCGAGGCCTCGACGAGGCCCGTGAAGCCGCGCGTCTCGATCATGCCGAGCGCCTGCCCCTGCACGGACTCCCCCCTTCCCCCGGGCCCGCGAGGGTTCGACCCCGTGCGGCGCCCCTGGGCGCGCCACCATCTATCCGCAAGCGGTGCACGCTGTCAATCGCGCGCAGCGGGGAGGGGTTGGCCGGAAACGGCGACGGGAGGGGCGTTGCGCCCCTCCCGCCGGGAGAAGGTCCCCCGCCAGTGCCGTGCGACGAGCCGCCGGAGAAGATCTTGATCGGCGTCAAGCCGGCGCTCACGAATCACGGGCACCGCAGGGGACCGGGTCCGATGCGATGAGGACCGAAGCCGGGGGGGTCGGGTTGCGAGATCCGGGAGGTTCGCGTCCCCGGCCCCGGTCCAGTGACGCTGTCCATTTGCAGGGCACGTGCCAGTCCGCGGTGCGCATCCGGAGGCCACTCGGGCCCAGGGTCGGCAAGGACGCGCAAGCCCGGGACCCCCGGCCGTTGCGCAACTTGCGAAGATCGCCGCAGGCGTTTCGCGAAACGCCCCAGGTCCCGGATGTCCCTGGCCGGGGACCGCCCGTCCCCGCGCCGGTCCCCGCGCGGACCGGCCCGCGGTCCGCGCCCGCGATTGCCGCCCTCCGGGACGCGTGCGATCCTGCGCGGGATGCGCACCGCCTTCGTCCGCCAGACCTGCAGCGCCTGCGGGGCCGAGGACGCCTCCCCGCCGCCCCGCGGCGTCTCGCCATGCTGCGGCGCCCCGCTGCGGTCCGAGTACGACGCCGATCGGGCGCGCGCCCTGGGGCGGGGTCCCGCGCGCGGCGTCTGGCGCTACCGCGCCCTCTTGCCCCTGCCGGATGGCGCCGAGCCCGTGACGCTGGGCGAGGGCGGCACCCCGCGCGTCCCGGCGCCGCGGCTGGCCGCCCGGCTCGGCCTGCGCGAGGTCACCTGCAAGGACGAGGGCGCGAACCCCACCGGGTCCTTCAAGGACCGGGGGATGACCGTGGCGGTCTCCCTGGCCGCGGCGCAGGGCGTGCCCGGGATCGTGCTCCCGACCGCCGGCAACGCGGGCGCCGCGGCCGCGGCGTACGGGGCCCGCGCGGGGATCCCCGTCTCGGTGCACGCGCCCGAGTCCACGCCGGCCGCCATCCTGGACGAGATCCGCGTCCGCGGCGCCCGCCTCACGCTCCACCCCGGCTCGATCGCCGACGCGGGCCGCGCCGCCGCCGCGGAGGCCGCCCGCGACGGGTTCCTGTCCGTCGCGACGTTCCGGGAGCCGGGACGCGTCGAGGGCAAGAAGACGATGGCGTTCGAGATGCTGGAGGACGGCTTCGGCGCGCCGGACGCCATCGTCTACCCGTGCGGCGGCGGCACCGGGATCGTGGCGATGGCGCAGGCCTTCGCCGAGGCCCGCGCCGTCGGCTGGCTGGCCGGCGCCGTGCCGCGGCTGTACGCGGTCCAGGCCGCGGGGTGCGCGCCGATCGTGCGCGCCTTCGAGGCCGGCGCGGAGCGCGCGGAGCCGTGGGCCGACCCCGTCACCTTCGCGGCCGGGCTCCGGGTGCCCGGGGCGCTCGCCGACCGCCTCATCCTGGCCGCGCTCCGCGCCACGGGCGGCGGCGCGGTGGCGGTGACGGAGGAGGCCATCGCGGCCGCGGCCCGCCGCATCGCGCTCGAGGAGGGGATCCTCCCGTCCCCGGAAGGCGCGGCCGCGATCGCGGGCGCCGAGCGGCTCCGGGCCCGCGGAGTGCTGCGCGCGACCGACCGCGTCGCGATCTTCCAGACCGCGACGGCGCTCAAGACCATGGACGCGTGGTCGGCGCGCTGGTGAGCCGCGCCGGCGCGGCGGCCCCGTGCGGCGTGCGGCGGACCCGTGCGAGGGCTCAGTGCGGCGACGGAACGACCGCCGGCGTGGCCTCGATCTCGCGCAGCAGCGCGTCGCGCACGTCGGAGGTGGTGGCGCGACCGCCCATGTCGGGCGTGAGGACCTCGCCCTTCTCCAGGTGGCGGAACACGGCGGCGCGCAAGCGGTCCGCCTGCCCGTCCTCGCCGAGCTGCCGGAGCAGCATCACCCCGGACAGCACCGCGGCGATGGGATTCGCCAGCCCCTTGCCGGCGATGTCCGGCGCGGACCCGTGCACGGGCTCGTAGATCCCGATGTCCTTCCCGTGGTTCGCCCCCGGCGCGAATCCCAGTCCGCCGACGAGCCCGGCGCCGAGGTCCGAGAGGATGTCGCCGTAGAGGTTCTCCGCGAGCAGGATGTCGTAGCGCGTGGGGTCCATCACGAGCTGCATGCACATGTTGTCGACGATCAGCTCCTCGTACGCGATGTCCGGATACCGCGCCGCGACCTTGCGGCTGCACTCCAGGAACAGCCCGTCGGACAGCTTCATGATGTTCGCCTTGTGCACCGCGGTCACCTTCCGCCGCCGGCGCCGGCGCGCGAAGGCGAAGGCGAACTCGGCGATCCGGGTGGACGCGTCCGCCGTGATGATCTTGAGCGACTCCACCACGCCCGGGACGATGAGGTGCTCGATCCCGGCGTACAGCCCCTCGGTGTTCTCGCGCACGATGAACAGGTCCACGCCGGAGTAGCGGGAGCGCACGCCGGGGATGTTGCGGACGGGCCGGAAGTTCGCGAAGAGGTCGAGGGCGCGGCGCAGCCCCACGTTCACGCTCACGTGCCCGCCGCCGACGGGCGTGGACGTGGGTCCCTTCAGCGCGACGCGGTGCCGCCGGACCGAGTCCAGCACGCTCTCCGGCAGCGTCGTGCCGTGGGCCTCCAGCGCGGCCAGGCCGATGAGCCCGGTTTCCCACGCGACGTCGACGCCGAGGGCCGCGATGGCGTCCACCGTGACCGCCACGACCTCGGGCCCGATCCCGTCCCCGGGCAGCAATGCGGCGCCGTGCGTCCTCGAGCTCATTCCGCTCCCGGATTCCTGGTGGGGCCTGGAGGCCGGCGCTCCGGGCCCGTCAGTTGCCCGGCGGACCGGCCTTCGAGAACACGAGCGCCGCCGCGGACAGCACCTCCTGGTACAGGGAGTACTGCGCCGCGATCAGACGCTTGCTGACGTTCTGGTACGCGATCCCGAGATCGTTGCCGATCTCCTGGAGCGTCTTCCCGCCGTCCCGCCGGTGGATGGCCTGCCACTGCGCGCGGGTCCACCCCGTGTGCAGGGCGTCCACCGTCCGGCAAAGCGCGGCGAGCACGATGTTCGCATCCGGCTCCGGCGTCAAGGCGCGAGTCAGGACGCGGCCGCGCCGGCCCAGCGCGCGGAACGCCTCGAGGGCCATCCGTCCGCCGTCGATCTCGTCGCCCAGGCCCAGTCCCGCGCCGATCCTCACTCTGGGCTTCGCAGGGTCTGCGCAGAGTTCCGTGCGGAACCGGTGCAGGAACGGGAGAGCGTCGGCCGCATTCGGGAACCGCAACTTCCCGGAGACGCCGGCGGCCGCCGCCGGCGTCCAGACCCGGATGGGGTCCGGGGACTCCAGCAGGAGCTTCGCCCGTGCCGTGGCGTCCCGGACGGACTCCTCGTCCCTCCCGGCGCCGTCCACCCGGACCTCCAAGAGCATCACCGCACCGCGTGCCTCCGCCATTGCCGTCCTCCCCTGGCAGGGTGCAGTCAAGTTACCCCGGTTCGCAACCGGTCGCCAGTATTCGCGCGCGATGGTACAAGGGCACACCCGACCGGGAGGAACCATGTCGAACCCGCTGCGACGGCGCCAACATCCGCTCCTCCTCGAGATCGCCGTGCGACCGTGGCTGTCGCGCCTGTCGCGCGCCGCCGGAACGCGCGTGGGATTCCGGGACGTGCCCGACGCCGAGCTCGCGCGCATCCGCGCCGCCGGCTTCGACGGTGTGTGGATCATGGGCGTGTGGCCCACGGGACCGGAAGCGCGGCGCCTCGCGCTGTACTACCCGGACCTGCTGCGCACGTACGAGACGCTCCTGCCGGACTGGGAGCCGCGCGACGTGCACGGCTCGCCGTACTCGATCCGGGACTACGAACCGCTCGCCGCCGCGGGCGGGCGCGAAGGGTTGGCCGCGCTGCGCGCGCGGATGGCCGCGCACGGGCTGGGACTGATGCTGGACTTCGTGCCGAACCACATGGGCATCGATCACCCGTGGCTCGACGCGCATCCGGAGCGCTTCGTGCGCGGCACCGCCCGGGACCTCGCGCGCGAGCCCGGCAACTGGTTCGTGCACACGACGCCCGCGGGCGAGGACCGGATCTTCGCGCACGGGCGCGACCCGTACTTCCCCGGCTGGTCGGACACCGTCCAGCTCGACTACCGCCGGCGCGAGGCGCGCGCCGCCATGACGCGCGTCCTCCTCGACGTCGCGGCGCTCGCGGACGGCATCCGCTGCGACGTGGCGATGCTCGCCCTGCCCGACGTGTTCGCGAAGACGTGGGGCGACGGCCCGCCCGGGGAGGCCGGCGACTTCTGGGCGGAGGCCCTCGCCGCGCTCCGCGGCGAGCACCCCGACACCGTGCTCATGGCCGAGGTGTACTGGGGCCTGGGCCCGCGCCTGCGCGCGATCGGGTTCGACTGGGTGTACGACAAGGAGCTGCTGGACGCGCTGCTCGCGCGGGATCTCGCGAACCTGCGCGCGCGCTTCGCGGTGCCCGCGGCGGACCACGAGGGATTCGTGCGCTTCCTCGAGAACCACGACGAGCCGCGCGCGCGGGAGGCCCTCGGGGAGCGCGAGCGCGCGTCCGCGGTGCTCGCCTGGGGCCTCCCGGGCGTCCGGTTCGTGTTCGACGGCCAGGTGGAGGGCGCGCGCGGCAAGGCCCCGGTGCAGATCGCACGCCTCGGCGATCCGGTGCCGGACGAGGACCGCGCCCGTTTCTATTCGCAACTTCTCGCGTTCCTGGACGAGCCGCCGTTGCACACGGGAGGCTGGACGGATCTGTCGCCGTGCTTCATCGACGGAGCGGACACCGCTCCCCTGTTCGCCTCGCTGTGGTCGGCGCCGGAAGGACACCGGGTGCTGCTCGCGAACCTCGATGGGACCGCGCGGACGCCGCGCCTGGCCTGCGACCGGGAGGGGACGCCGCTTCCCGGAGCGTGGGCGGACGCGATCACCGGCGAGCGGCTCGCCGCGGCGCGGGGCGCGGACGGGATCCTCGCGCTGGACGTTCCGCTCGCGTCGTGGGGCGTGCGGCTGCTGCGCGCCGCGTAGCGCTCAGCGCGCCCCGGCCAGGGCGTCCGCGAGGCGCGCCGCGCCGAGCAGCGGCGTCTCCGTGCGGGTGACGATGCGCACGGGGACCGCGCGCAGCAGTTCCCGGTGCGGCTCCTTGTCCCGGAACGCGTCCAGGAACCACGACTCGCCGGTGAGCGCGGGAAGCAGGCGCAGCGGCATCCCGCCGCCGAGATGGAGCCCGCCCAGCGTGAGCCCGCGCAGCGCGTGGTTCCCCGCTTCCGCGCCGAGCACGGTCACCCACACGCGCAGGGCCTCGCGCGCCAGGCGCGAGCCGCGCTCGAGCGCCGCCTCGGACACGAGCGCGGGCAGGTCGGTGCCCGCGGCGCCGGCGGGGATGCCGGAATCGTCCGGGAGGATCCCGCGGTCGCGCTGCCAGAGGTAGAGGTTCGCGAGCCCCGGACCGGAGAGGACGCGCTCCACGCTGGCGCGACCGTACGCCGCGCGCAACCACCGCAGCAGGTCGATCTCCTCGTCGGTGCGGGCGGCGAAGTCCGCATGGCCGCCCTCGGAGGCCGCCGGCTCCCAGTCCTCGCCGGTCCGCACGAGGATGCACTCGCCGAGACCGGTTCCCGGCGAGACGAGCCCGCGGTTGCCGTGCGGGTGCTCCTCGCCCGCCTGCAGGGTCACGAAGTCCGCCGGCCCCAGCTCGACGAGGCCGTGGGCGCTCGCGGCCAGGTCGTTCACCATGCGCACCGGCGCCCCGCCGGCCGCCTCCTCGAGATCCCGCTGCCGGATGGTCCACGGCAGGTTGGCCCCGCGGACGAACCCGTCGACCACGGGACCGGCCACGCCGATGCCCACCGCGTCGGGACGCAGTTCGTGCCGCCGGCAGAAGCGACGCAGCACGTCCGCGGCGGATCCGGCGTCCGCGGTGGCGACGAACTCCTCGACCCGCTTGCGCAGCGTGCCCGCTTCGCGCGTGAACGCGGCGAGCTGGATCTTGGTCCCGCCGATGTCGACCGCGACGATCAAGCCCGGCCTCCCCGGGCGCGCACCTCGGCCGCGAGCCGGCGCACCGCGCCCGCGGGATCCGCCCCGCCCGGCACGCGGGCGACGCGCCGGCCGCGGTCCCGGAGCGCCGCGGCGTCGCCGTCGGCCTGCGCGCGGATCAGGTCATGGAAACCGAACGACCGCCCGGGAATGGGCAGGGGTCCTTCCTCCAGCACGATCTGCACGAAGCGTCCGGTGTCCGGGCCGCCCTTGTGCAGCTGCCCGGTGGAGTGCAGGAACCTCGGTCCGAGTCCGAGGGTCGTGGCGGCCCCGCGCGCGCCGGCGGCGACGCGAAGCTCGGCCAGCGCCGCCTCCAGCTCCGGCGACGGATCCCCGTACACCATCACCGCCACCCACTCCGGCGGCGCGGCGCCGGCGAGGAGCGCCGCCGCGTCTCCCGTGGGCGACGCGGGCGGCGTCCTCCCTTCGGCGAGGGCGTCGAGGACCTCCTTCGTCCGGGACTTCGCGGACTGCACGTCCGGCTGATCGAACGGGTGGATGTCGAGGAGATGCCCCGCGATCGCGGTGGCGAACTCCCACCGGTACATCTCCGCGCCGAGCGCCTCGCGCCCGGGCATGGCCAGCGCGAGCAGCGGCCCACCCGCGCGCCGGATGTCCTCCACGCGCCGCGCGAACGCGTCGTCCTGCGTTCCCTCGAGCCCCGGCGCCACGAACACCCGATCCGGTCCCGCGGCGACCCGGGCGTCCGGCGGTTCGTCCACGACCGGGACGACCCCGGTGCCGTCCTTCCCGGTGCTCTCCGCGAGGAGTTGTTCCACCCAGAGCCCGAACGACGCGAGCTCGCGCGGGGCGACCAGCGTGAGCTTGTCCCGGCCGCTCCGCACGCCCGCGGCGAGCAGCGCGCCCAGCACCGCGCCCGGGTTGTCCGCTGCCGTCGCGCGCGCGCAGGCGTCCGCCATCGCCTCCGCCCCGGAGAGCAGGCCGTCCAGGTCCACGCCGAGCGCGGCGGCGGGGATCAGCCCGAAGAACGACAGCGCGCTGAAGCGACCGCCGATGTCCGGCGGATTGCGCCACACGGCGCGATAGCCGTCCGCGCCGGCCGCACGGTCCAGCGGCGTGCCCGGATCCGTGATCGCCGTGAAGCGCGACGGCCACTCCGCGCCGAGCGCCCGCTCGACGAGCTGCCGGAAGTGGGCGGCGAGCGTGTCGACCTCGATCGTCGTGCCGGACTTGCTCGCGACGAGGACATGGACGCGTCGCGGATCGACGGCCACGCTGACCCGCGTGATCCAGGCGGGCGAGGTGCTGTCCAGCACGTGCAGGCGCGGCCGGTCCGGAGGCCGCGGGAAGGTGCGGGAGAACACCTCCGGCGCGAGGGACGACCCTCCCATGCCCAGGAGCACGACGTCCGTGACCCCGTCCCGCCGGAGCCCGTCCGCCCACTCCTGAACCCCGCGGGCCTCTCCCCGCATCCGAGAGGCGACGTCGAGCCACCCGAGCCGGTCGGTCAGCTCGCGGGGATCGTCGCGCCACACCGTGTGGTCCTTCGCCCGGATCCGTGGCACGATCCGCTCGTCGTCGATGCGTCGCAGCGCCGCGGCCAGCGCCTCCCGGAACCCTCCGGGGGCGGCAATCGCGGCGGTGAGGTCCCCGGAGCCGGTCCGAGCGGTCATTCGATGTCCCCCTTCCGCGAGGCGGCGGGCTTCGGGCGGTCCGCAAGCGGTCCTCGCCCGGGACCGGGGCGGCACCGGTACGTTCCGGTACGTTCCGGCGCGCGGGAACATCCCCCCGCCCGCGCGCATTAAACGTCATGCCGCTCGCCGAGGCGAGCGCAGGATTCCGTTCCTTCCGAACAGGAGAGTCGCCATGCGGATGTTCGTCGCCCCGATCGTCGCCCTCGTCGCCTTCGTCGCCGTGCGCGGCGCCGCGGCCGAGACCCACGAGTACGCCGTGGATCCCGTCCACTCCGAGGTCGGCTTCAAGGTGAAGCACCTCGTGTCGAAGACGCCGGGCCGGTTCGAGGACTACGACGGCAAGGTGTGGCTGGATCCCGCGAACGTGGCGGGCACCCTGAAGATTGCCGCCACCATCCAGGCCGCGTCGGTGAACACGCAGAACGAGAAGCGCGACAGCCACCTGGAGACGGCGGACTTCTTCGACGTCCCGAACCACCCGGAGATCACCTTCGAGTCCACCTCGGTGAAGAAGACCGGGGACGACACGTACGAGGTCGCGGGGAACCTCACGATGCGCGGCGTCACGAAGCCGGTCACGCTGACGGCCGAGGTCACGGGCACCGGGACGAACCCCTGGAGCGGGCAGCCGATGGTGGGCCTGGACCTCACCGGCACGGTGAACCGCAAGGACTACGGCATCAACTGGAACAAGGCGCTCGATGCCGGCGGCTTCGTCCTCGGCGACGACGTGCGGATCGAGATCCACCTCGAAGCCTCGGTGCAGAAGGCGGGCTGACGCGACCCGTCCGCCTCCGGACGACGACGGCCCGGGCGGCGACGCCCGGGCCGTTCGCGTGCCGGACGCGCGGCCGCGTGCCGGGACCGCGGCCGCGTGCTCGGACCGCGGCCGCGTGCCCGGACCGCGCGGCGCTCAGCGCGTGAGCTTCTTGTACCGGATGCGGTGCGGGCGGTCGGCCTCGGCGCCCAGCCGGCGGCGGCGCTCGGCCTCGTACTCCGCGTAGTTCCCCTCGAAGAACGTCACCTGGCTGTCGCCCTCGAACGCCAGGATGTGCGTGGCCACGCGATCCAGGAACCAGCGATCGTGGCTGATGATCATGGCGCAGCCCGCGAAGTCCTCGAGCGCCAGCTCCAGCGCCCGCAGCGTCTCCACGTCGAGGTCGTTGGTCGGCTCGTCGAGAAGCAGCACGTTCCCGCCGCGCTTGAGCAGCTTGGCCAGGTGCAGCCGGTTGCGCTCGCCGCCGGAGAGATCCCGGACGCGCTTCTGCTGGTCCGGGCCGCGGAAATTGAACGTGGCGGCGTACGCGCGCGTGGAGACCTCGCGCCCGCCGAGATCGATCGTCTCGCTGCCGTTCGCGATCTCCTCCCAGACCAGCCGGTCCCCGTCCAGTTCCTCGCGGCTCTGGTCCACGTACGCGAACGAGACGCTGTCGCCGATGCGCAGGGTGCCCTCGTCGGGCTTCTCCTGGCCGAGCAGCATGCGGAAGAACGTGGTCTTCCCCGCGCCGTTGGGGCCGATGATGCCCACGATCGCGCCCGGCGGCACGCGCGCCTCGAGCCCTTCGAACAGGAGGCGGTCCCCGAACGCCTTCGAGAGCCCGTGCGCCTCGATCACCTCGTTGCCGAGGTGCTCGCCCGACGGGATGCGGATCGTCACGGGCTCGCCGCGCCGCTCGCGCTCGGCGGCCAGCAGCTTCTCGTACGCGCTGAGGCGGGCCTTGCCCTTCGCCTGCCGCGCCTTCTGGCTCATCCCGACCCACTCCAGCTCGCGCCGGATCACGCGGCGGCGGGCAGACTCCTCCTTCTCCTCCTGGGCCAGCCGCGCATCCTTCTGCACGAGCCAGCCGGAGTAGTTCCCGTGCCACGGGATCCCGCGCCCGCGGTCCAGCTCCAGGATCCACTCCGTCACGTTGTCCAGGAAGTAGCGGTCGTGCGTCACGAGCACGACGGTGCCCGGATACTCCTGCAGGTGGCGCTCGAGCCACCCCACCGATTCCGCGTCCAGGTGGTTCGTGGGCTCGTCGAGCAGCAGCATGTCGGGCTTGGACAGCAGCAGCCGGCACAGCGCGACCCGACGGCGCTCGCCGCCGGACAGCACCTTCACCTCCGTGTCGCCGGGCGGGCAGCGCAACGCGTCCATCGCGATCTCCAGCGTGCGCTCCAGCTCCCAGCCGTTGGCGGCCTCGATGGCATCCTGTACCCGCCCGTGCTCGGCCAGGACCTTGTCCATCTCCTCCGCGGAGAGGTCCTCGCCGAGCTTCAGGTTGAGCGCCTCGTACCGGTCGAGCAGCGCCTTCGTCTCCGCCACGCCCTCCATCACGTTCCCCAGCACGTTCTTCGTGGCGTCGAGCGCCGGCTCCTGGGCCAGGTACCCGACGCGGATCCCGTCCGCCGGTCGCGCCTCGCCGTGGAAGTCCGGGTCCACGCCGGCCATGATCCGCAGCAGGGTGGACTTCCCGGCGCCGTTCAGGCCGATGACGCCGATCTTCGCGCCCGGCAGGAAGCTCAGCGAGATCCCCTCCAGGATCTTGCGCTTGGGCGGGACCACCTTCTCCAGCCCGATCATGGTGTAGACGTACTGGACCGCCACGGATCACCTCGCGAAGGGGAAGTCGGGACGCAGTTCCGGGCATTCTTGCCATGTTTGCGCTCCGGAGTAAAGCCGCCGCCCGCGCGGGGTGTATACTCGACCGCGCCCCCGACACGGGACCGATCCCCAGTGCCAAGTGCCCTCTCCCGCGCCCTCCGCCCGGCCCGCGCCGTCCCGCCGGCGGTCTTCCTCGCGGCGGGGGTGCTCGCGCCTCCCCCCTCCGCCGCGCAGTTCTCGAACGCCGGGTCCGCGTCCGGCCTCCAGTGGGCCCAGGTCACGTGGGGTGCCGCTCTCGCCGATCTCGACGGCGACGGCGACCTCGACGCCTACGCGGGCCACCACTACTACTCGCCGTGGCTGTACTGGAACGATGGCACCGGGGTGTTCAGCCGGTTCGCGCACCCTCAGCCGTTCACGGGGCCCACGGACCGACACGGGCTCCTCCTCCTCCCCCTCCGGGACGGGGAGCTTCCCGACCTGATGATCACGCACGGCGCGGACGGCGGGGCGGGCACCGAGCCCAACGAGCTGTACCGCAACGACGGCACGGCCTTCGCGGCGATCGCGGGCGCCGGGGGGATGGCCGACCTCCCGGGGCGGGGTCGCGCCGTCTCCGCGGCGGACGTGGACGGCGACGGCGACCCCGATCTCTGGGAGGGCAAGGCCCCGGACGCGATCTCCGCGAACTCGCTCTGGCGCAACGACGGCAACCTCTCGTTCACGGACGTGGCCGCCGCGTCCGGGCTCGCGGAGATGCTCGGCACCGTGGGCGGCCTGTTCGGCGACCTGGACGAGGACGGCGATCCGGATCTCCTCGCCGGCGGCGAGGAGTTCGAGCGGCCCACCGTGCTGTGGCGGAACGATGGCGGGACGTTCGTGGACGCGTCCTCCGGGTTCGCGCCCGCCCTTCCGGTGATCTCCGGCGCCGACCTCGGCGACTTCGACAACGACGGCGACCTCGATCTCGCGGTCTGCGACGGATCGATCGGCATCTTCGACACGTTCGCCGAGGGCGACAGTGTGCGCTGGTTCTTCAACTCCCGCTTCGCCGACACCGGCCTGGACGGGCTCACCATCCCCGCGCTCGCCGAGACCGTGTACGCGGACCTCCGGATCCGCGGGCTGCCGGATCTCGGCGCCACGCACCTCGGCCCGGACGGCGTCAACCCGCCGGCCGTGCTTCCGTTCGTGCTGACCGACGCGTATGTCGGCGCGCCGTCCTTCACGCCGGGCGTGGACCGCGGCATCTGGATCTGGCGCGTCTCCCCCGGCGGCCCCTGGGAGCTCCGGTGCTCCACGCCGCAGCTCAACTTCGACACGTTCGACGGCTGGGTGACCGACGGGACGGTTGTCGCGGGCACGACGCCGCTGGACCTGGAGGACCCGTCGTTCACGCCGGGCCGCCCGCGCGTGTGGCGCAACGACGGCGGCGTCTTCGCCGAGGTCACGGACGAGCTGGGGCTCCCGACGATGCTGAACCCGCGGGACGTCTCCTGGGTGGACTACGACAACGACGGGGACCTCGACCTGCACGTGGTGGACACCGGGACCTCCGCGGCGCCCAACGCTCCCGACGCCCTGCTGCGCAACGACGGCGCCGCGTTCGTGGACGTCGCCGCGGCCGAAGGGCTGCTCGGCAGCACTGCCGGGATGGGCGACGGCGGGGTGTGGGGCGACGTGGACGACGACCTCGACCTCGACCTCTACCTGCTGGAGGGCGCCGGACCGCTCGCGTTCTCGCTGTTCGGCCCGTCCGGCCTGCGCCGGAACGACGGCGACCGCGGGACCGCGCTGCTGCTGGACCTCGTGGCCGCGCACACGTCGCCCCCCGCGCTCGGCGCGAAGGTGCGCGCGCACGCCGGCGACCTCGTCGTGCACCGGCGCGTCGCCGCCAACGCCTTCCGCGGCTTCCAGGATCCGCTGCGCGTGCACCTGGGGCTCGGCGGCGCCGCCGCCTGCGACTCGCTCGCCGTGACGTGGCCCTCCGGGGTCACCGAGACCTGGCGGGACGTCCCGGCGGGACGGTACCGGCTGGTCGAGGGGGACGTTGCCTCGGCGGTGCCGACCGGTGCGGCCCTGCCGGCCGGACCCGGCTGGACCCTGGAGGGCGTCTGGCCGCAGCCGGCCCGCGGCGCGCAGTACGTGCGCGTGCGCCTCGCGCGGCCCGCGACGCTCGCGATCTCCGTGTTCGACGTGGCCGGACGCCGCGTGGCCCGCCTGCACGACGGGAACCTCCCCGCCGGCGCCGCGACACTGGCCTGGACGGGGCGCGATGCCGCCGGCCGCGTCGTGGCGGATGGCGTGTACTTCGTCCGGGTGCACGACGGCCGGCGCGGCGAGGTCCTGCGCGCCGTCCGGCTCCGCCCCTAGCCCCGCCGACCCGCGCCGGGCCGATCCGGCCGGAACGACACAGCGGGCCGGGGGGAATCCCCCGGCCCGCCTTCGGCTGCGCGAGGCAGCCCGCTTCCGGTCCAGCCGGAAGCCTCTTCGCGTGCGACTAGCGGTACTGCGCCTTCACGTTGCCCCAGCTGGACGACTCCACGGACACCGGCGCCTGGTTCAGCGCGTGGACCGAGAAGTCGAACAGGGTGCCCGTGTCGCCGGCCGCGTTGTCGGAGACGGTGAGCCACCACTCGCCGTCCTTCGGCAGGCCGCGGAACTGGATCAGGCCGTTCTCGTTCTCCGGGGCCACCTGGTAGCACTGCAGCGGGATCGGCGTCGGGCAGGAGGTCTCGCCGAGCACCTCGAGCGCCGGGTTCGTCCCGAAGTAGTACTTGTCCGTCTGCGTGCCGATGAGGTCACCGGAGCAGCCGTACGTGGTGGCCGGCACGCCCGGCCGGTTGATCAGGTCGACGGACGTGGTGCCGCCCGGCCCGATGTGGGTCAGCGTGACCACGAGGTCGCCCACCCAGGTGTGCGTGATGCCGAGGTCGGCCACGAGGTCGAGGATCACGTTGCCGTCCGGGAAGAACTGCAGTGGGCCCACCGTGATGCCGGCGGGATCGTTGTCCGGAATGGCCACGTTCGTGTCGAACTTGAGACCCTTGTAGTTGTCGAGCGGGCAGTCCGTGGCGGCCGGACCGGTCACGTCGGCCAGGAGCACGTACAGGCCGGTGGACGAGGTGCTGAAGCCGCGCACGTGCGCGTAGTAGTTGCCGGTGTACGGCGCGACGAAGTTCGAGATCAGCGAGAACAGGCCCGGCCCGCCGTCGTCGTTGAACGCGAGGACCGTGGCGCAGTCGTCCGCGTACAGCTCGAGGTAGGTGTCCGCATCCGGCCCGCCGTCCGTGTCCGTGCCGACCGTGATGTTGTCCCCGGCGTTCGCGAAGAACGCGACCCAGTCGTGATCGCCGGCCGTGATCGCGGCGTGGTAGACGTCGCCCGGCAGGTACGGCTCGCCGGGGCACGCGTCGTTCAGGCCTTCCGTCTCGTTGACGTCGGCCTGCACGTCGAGGAGGGGCGGGAAGTCACGGAGCGTCCACGGCTTGGCTGCCTGCTCGGCGAGTTCCGAAGCCTTGTCCGCGAATGCCGCGCCGGTGATCAGCAGCGTCGCCGCCGCCGCAAGGGTCAAGTGGTTGGGGAATCGCATGGCGTCTCCTTCGTGTCAGGTACCGGGGCCGGCGCACAGCCGCGGCCCCGCCTGGAAGAGGACACCTGCCGGACGCCGAGGTGTGCGCCCGAGCGGGGGATCCGAGTCAGCCAGACGGAGCACCCTTCGTCTGCCGGGGGGATCTCCGAGCCCCGAAGGGGCGGGCTTTCGAGCCCCGCCCCGCGAATACGCACACTAGGGGGCATTGCCATGCGATTCAACCGGAATCGGCACACGCCCCCGCCGTCGGCGCATTGCAACGCGGTCGGAGGGCTTCCTCCGCATCGGCCCCGGGTTCGGAACGGGAATAGAGGACTTGGGAAGCCGCCATTGCCGCGGCCCGGCTGCGCCGACGTGTCCGACAGGACGGACGAGGGGGATCCTCCCCCCGGGCCATGGCCTCGGGGCTCATCCCCGCCCGGAGTCGCCGCACGGCGGGTGCAACGGCGTCGCCGGACGCCCTCCCCCGGGCGTCAGCGACCCGCGGTCGCCGGCACATCCCGTCCCCCCTCGACCATCAAGCGGAACATGCGGAACGACGTCCGGGCGGTCACCGTGAAGCGACCGAGCCCGTCCGGCGGTCCCTCCTCCATCGCGGTGCGGAAGTCGCGCAGGTTCCGCTGCGGGTTCAGCGTGAGGAGCCGGCGGAAGCCGGCCCGGTGGGCCAGCGAGTCCACCCCGCCGTCGCCGAACCCGAACGGCCAGGCGAGGTACCGGGACTCGCGCCCCAGCTCCCGGTGGATCGCCTCCCGGCTCGCCGCCAGGTCGCGGCCGAGCGGGGACTCGAGCGAGAGCCGGCCGGCCGCGTCCCGCCCGGAGACGAGGAACCGCGGAACGGCCTCCCCGTCGACGCGCAGCTTCGTGTGCATGTCGTGGGTGTGGCTCTCCACGCGGAAGACGCCGTCGGCCTGCAGCGCGCGAAGCTCGGACCAGCCCACGAAGTCGATGTCGTTCCACCCGGCTTGCCCGGCGCGTCCGGTCAGCAGGAACACGGTGGCCTGGAATCCGTAGCGCCGCAGCACCGGCGCCGCGAGCCGCACGATGGACTCGTCCCCGTCATCGAAGGTGAGCACCACCGCGCGCTCGGGACGGGGCGCGCGCCCGTCCATCCAGTCGGCCAGCTCGTCGAGCGAGATCGTCCGGTACCCCTGCTCGTGCAGCCAGTGCATCTGGCGCTCGAACTCGGGAAGGGGCGTGGTCCAGTAGTCCTTGTCCGGCAGCGTGGGCATGTTAAGCAGCACCGCCCCCAGCACGCGGAGGAGCCGCAGCGGGGTGAGCCCTTCGCGGAAGTAGTGGTAGCAGAGGATGGGCACGCCGGTCCGCGGCGTGCGCGACAGCTCCTCGTAGCCGAACTCGCCGGACGAGATCAGCCGCGGGACGTCCAGGTCGCCCGCGGGGTTCGGCCCGACGCCGCGGCGCAGCCACCGGGATCCCGACACCGCCGCCCACGCCACGACCGCGACGAGCGCCAGCGCGATCGCGAGCCGCAGCGCGGGACGCGGTCTCACGGCGCGTGGAACAGGGATACGCCCCAGCCGTCGCGCTCGTAGCCCGCGCCGGTGTCGAACCGCGACGTCGAGCTCCGGACGAACGCGGCGATGCCGAAGCCCGACGCCAGCGCGGCGCGCGCCTCCAGCCCGCCGTTCAGCACGCCGAACCGGTCCTCCTCCTCCTCGCGTTCGGAGGCGAGCCGCAGGTCCCCCGCCAGCGAGACGCGCGATCCGAGCTCCAGCGCGGCGCGCCCGCCCAGCCACAGGGCGTCGTAGGTCTCCGGGGAGTAGTACCCGTGGTCCGGCGAGTCCTCGAAACGGAACGCGGACGCGCCGGCCGCCGCCCAGACGCGCACGTCCGCGGGCAACGGGTACGGTCCGTTCTCCGCCTCCAGGCTTCCCCCGACGCGCAGGTTGTCGTCGGTGTACCCGGTGACGCCGGCGCTTCCGCGAAGCGTCCAGCGGTCCGCGACGCCGAGGTCCGCGCCGAGGCCGAAGACGTCCGCCCGGACGCCGCGGGCCAGCGCGCGCGGCGTCTCGATGGGCACGCGGGCGTGTGACATGTCGAAGCGCACGCGGTCGCGCGGCGTGACGGTGATCCAGGCGTCCCACACGACGCAGGTCCGCTGCACCTCGTCCCCCTCGCGCGTCTCGCCCGCCCCCGCCGGCACCGTGTCGTCGCGCCGGAGGTTCCGTCCGACATCCAGGAATCCGAGCCGGGCCTGGAACGACACGTTGCGGTCGGGCCGCCAGTCGCCGCCCGCGTGCACCCGCAGCGCGTCGATCGACGGCGTTCCCGGCTCGTCCGCGGTGGACCGCGCGAGATGCACGAGGCCGCGCCGCCCGCCCCCGAACCCGCGCGCCGCGGTGATCCCGACCGTGTCCAGGGTCTGGTCGTCGCGGTCCTTCCAGTGCGAATACGCGACCTCCACGGCGGCGCCCCGGTCGGCCACGACGGATCGCCGCAGGTCCTGCGCCGCGGGCGAGTCGACGGCCTCCAGCGTCCGCAGCGCGGACTCCTCCTCGCCCAGCCACGCCCGCGCACGCGCCAGCCCGACGCGGGCCTCGTCATCCCCCGGATCCTCCGCGAGCCGCGCCCGGTACAGCGCCTCCGCGCGGCGGTGGAGGCCGCGGCGGTTCTCCGCATCCGCCAGTCCGCGCTGCGCCTCGGCGGACGACGGATCCAGCGCCAGCGCCGCCCGGTACTCCCGGGCCGCCGCCGGGGCGTCGTCCGCCCACGCGTGCATCCGGGCCACGCCGAGCGCCGCCTCCACGTTCCCGGGCTCGTCCGCAAGGAGCGCCGCGTACTCCGCGCGCGCCGCGTCCAGGTCCCCCGTCCACGAGATGGCCCGCGCCAGCCCGAGGCGCGCCTCGACGTCTTCCGGAGCGTTGTCGAGCCGCCGTCGGTACCACGGGATCGCCTCGGCGGGTCGGTCCGACCAGGTCAGCTGGTGGGCCACGAGCAGGTCCAGCTCCCGCTCCTGCGCCGGATCCAGGGCGATGGCCGCCGCCGCGTCCCGCAGCGCCGCGGCGTGGTCGTCGCGCCCGGCCGCCTCGCGCGCCGACGCCGCCAGCCAGCGCGCCGAATCCGCCGCCGCCGGCTCCTGCGCCATCGCCGCCGGGACCAGCGCGAGCGCGGCCAGTCCCGCGGCGATCGCGCACCGCGCCGCGCGCCCCGCGCCGCGCCCGCTCAGTCGCGCCGCGTCTTCCATTGGGTCCCCTTTCGCGCCGGCGCCCGCAGCAGTCCGACGGGCGTGGAGCGCACGGTGATGACGGCCAGGAACATCCAGTACAGCAGCGGATAGAAGATCGAGATGAAGTACGAGCGCCCCAGCTCGTGGTCGTACCGGCGATCCAGGAGCACGCCCGTGAGGAGCTGGGCGAGGCAGACGGTGGCCATCGACATGCCCCACCAGTTCGGGATCGGGCTGGCGCCGACCGGCGGATAGCCCACGGCGTAGCTCAGGATCCACACGGCCGTGAGGATGACGAAGCTGAACCCCCAGAAGATGGACGCGCTGGACTCGGCGATCACCGGCCAGAACCGGCGGTTCCGCCAGCGCAGCGCGCGCCCGCCGTGCCGCCGCAGCACCTGCGCGAGACCGAGCGACCAGCGGCGGCGCTGCTTCCACAGGTCCCGCCAGCGCTCCGGGACCTGCATCCACACCACCGCGCGCGGCTCGTACCGGATGTCCCACGCGCGAAGCTGGATCTTCCAGCTCACGTCGATGTCCTCGGTGGCCATGTCCGGGCTGAACAGCCCCACGTCCTCCAGCGCGCGGCGATGGAACGCGCCGACCACGCCGGACACGGTGAGGATGCGTCCCCACACCCGCTGCGCCCGCTTCTGCAGCGAGATGATGGACGTGAACTCGATGGCCTGCAGCCGCGAGATCAGGGTGCGCCGGTTCGTCACCCGCGGGTTCCCCGTGACCGCGCCCACGCGCGGCGACGCGAAGTGCGGCACGATCCAGCGCAGGATCGCGGCGTCGGGCCGCGCGTCGGCGTCCATGACGCAGACGATCTCGCCGCGCGCGCAGCGGAGCCCGTCGTTCAGTGCCATCGCCTTCCCCTCGTTCACCATCTTGCGGACCACGCGGACGCGGCCGCCGCTGAGGAACGGGCGGATCCGGGAGAACGTGTCGTCGGTCGAGGCGTCGTCGATGACGAGCACCTCGAACCGGGGGTAGTCGATGTCGAGCATCGCGCGCAGGGTGGCCTCGATGTGCCGGCCCTCGCAGTAGGCCGGCAGCATGATGGTCACGAACGGCGGGTCCGCCGGAAGCTCCGGCAGGGGGCGAGGGGTCCGCTCGCGGCGCCACCAGTACATCAGCGACGTGAGGATCCACATGAGGCCCGTGAGCATGGGATACCACGCGAAGAAGACGAGCCAGCCGAAGTAGATCGGGGTGTGCTGGAACCAGTCCAGGAAGGAGACGATGTCCGGTCTCACGCCTGCTCCCTCCGGGGCTCGGCGAAGGCCAGGCCGGCCTCGAACCGCTTCACCCCCCCGTCGACGCGCACCACGACCACGGGCACCCGCGTGAGATCGGCATCGTCCGGGAACGCGCCCACGGACCGGCCCAGGAAGTCCTCGCCCCGCGGCGGCACCGCGTCCGGCCGGAGCTGGCGCCGCTCCCGGTGCTTCCGCTCCACGCGGCGGTTGTGCGCGATCCAGCCCTGCGTGAGCAGGATCTGCAGCAGGATGAACACGCCCAGGAGGATCCCGGCCAGGCGCGCCTCGCGTTCCACGCCCCGGCCCAGGACCACCCGCCAGTACAGCGCGTAGGTGATCCACATCGCGACCGAGAACGCGAAATGCCGGATCACGAGGGATCGGCGCACGCGCGCGACCGGCACGTCGTCCGAAGCCTGTTGCATTTTCGATTCCTCGGGACCAGGGGACGACTCGTGTCGAGGATATCACGCGGCGACCACGCGCCGACGCGCGCGCAAGCGCGTCCGCGTTCGACGTTCGCCGAATGTGGGGGATGCTCGGTGTTCCCGGTCAGGTCTCGTCAGGTCGAGCCTGCGCGCGCACGCCTTGGGCTCCGCTGCCGCGCTAGTCCCCGCGGCGTTCCGTCGCCGCCGCCCCGCCTCCACCCTTCCCCGCCTTCTTCGGCGGTTCCCCGCCGGGATCCCCCGCCCGTATGCGCCGGATCTCGCGCACCGCGGCCACGACCACGAGCGCGATCGAGATCAGGAACAGCGTGACGAGCACCCACTCGACGCCGTCGGTCTGGCGTTCCACGTCCACCCTCCAGGATCCCCGGAAGCCCGGGGTGCCCCGCGCCTGCGGGAACGGGAAACTCGTAGAAGGAGACGGGCCCGGCGTCAAGAGGACGTTGAGCCGCCCCCGCCCCCTTGCCGGACCGCGGGATTCCGGTGAGAGTGGGCGCTCGCCGAGGAGGTTTCCCGGGAATGCCGCTCCGCGCCGCCGCGATCCTCGCCTGCCTGCCGGCGGCCGCCGTCCTGGCCGCCGCCACCGCCGTACACCCCGCACCGCGCCACGAGTTCGGCCCCGTCTCGGTGGCGTTGTCCGGCGGGTTCCAGGTCTGGTCGCTTTCCGCCCTCGAGGACGCCCTGGGCGAGCGCGGCGAGGAGCTTGCGGTGGACGGCTACGCGCTCGGCGGCGGGGACTTCGACCTGACCTACGCGTACGCCGGCGAGTTCCAGGTCCGGCTGAGCCGCGCCTGGTTCGCGCGGCTGCAGGTGGAGTGGACGCGGCTGCGCCTGGAGGAGCGGGACCGGCGGTTCCTCCAGTTCCTGGGGGGCGCCGAGCGCTCCCCGGTGTCGCTGTCCTACACCACGCGCGTCCACACGCGCCCGGTGATCGCGCAGGTCGGGGTCGGGCGCGCGTGGGCCGGGCGCTCGGTGCGGCTCGGCGTGTCGGGATCGTGGGTGGTGGCGCCGGTCCGCGTGGTCGACGAGATCAACGTCTACCTCGAGACCGAGACCGTGTCCGAGGTGCGATCGCAGGGCACGGGGATGGGCGCGGAGCTCGCCGCGTCGCTGGACTACTTCACGGACGTGGAGATGACGCTGTTCCTCGAGCTGTTCGGCCGGCTCGGCGCGGCCGACGTCCGGACGGAGGACGGCGTGTGGAACGGAACCATCGTGCCGGAGCGGCGGCGCGTGGACCTTGACGGCGCCGGCATCCGCCTGGGGTTCCGATGGATCTGACCCCGCGGTTCCGGACGATCGCGCTGGCGGTCGGGTTGCTCCTCGGCGGTTGCGCCGAGGAGACGCCGCTCGAGTACGGGCACGACGCCCTCCTCCTGCCGGCCACGCTGCAGGACGCGCTGCCGCTCGCGCTGGCCCAGGCGCGGCAGGTCGCGCCGGGCGCGTACGTGACCCGCCTCGGCGGCGGCTTCTCGGTGATGGACGCCGCCGGGCGGGGCTCCAGCCACTCCTTCGTGTTCCACGCGCGCGTGGCGCCGCAGACGTTCCGGCGCATCACCGTGCACCTCGTCCACGGCAGCCCGTGGGTCAGCGACGTGCCCGTGCCTCCGCCCGACGCGCCCGCGCCGTTCGAGCCGGAGGAGCTCGTGCTGGATTCGGACTCGGTGGTGGAGCGGACGGTGCAGCTGGCGCCGAGCTACGGGGTCCTCCCGGCCGACGCCTATGCGGCGCGGCTGTCGGCCGTGCCGGCGTACCCCGAGCCGCCGGGGGCCGCCGCCAGCCTCGTGGCGTGGCGCGTGGACGTGCTGGTGCTGCGGGAGGCGGGCGACGGTCCGCCGGTGTACTTCTCGGCCGCACGCTTCTACTTCGACCCCGGGACCGCGGAGCTGCTCGACGATCCCGTGATCCCCGCCACCGGGCCCGAGCTGTACCCGTACCCGTGAGCCCCGCGCCGGCCGGCCGGAAGCACGCGGCCCGGCCCGCCGTCGTGGCGAGCCGGGCCGGCGCCGCGGAGGAGCCCCCCGCGCGTCAGTTCGCGACCGTGACGTCCCCGGTGCCCAGGTCCACGATGTACGTGGCGCCCTGCATGGTGTAGCTCGCGCTGCCGGACGACTCGTACTCCACGTCGAAGATCCCGACGGCGTCCCACACCACGCGCATCGTGCTGCCGGTGTCGGGGTACTCGCCGAACGAGCCGGGCGTGCCCGTGTAGGTGGCGTCCACGTTGGTGAACGTGACGATCTCGTTGCGCACGTTGTGCCGCAGGAACTTCCCGATGGCCACGCCGTCGACGGCGCCGCCCGTGCGCGTGAAGCCGAACTCGAACGAGCCGCTGTGCACGTCGTGGTTGTAGTCGTCGTTGTCCTCGTTGGCGGCGCGGATCAGGTCGAGGTCGTACCACGGCAGGAACGCGAAGCCGTCGAGGTCCGTCACCGGCGAGAACTCGCCCGCGCCCCGATAGGTCGTTCCGTGGCCGTCGGTGCATCCCTCCAGGGAGACGCTCCAGCGCGGCAGCACCGCGTCGAGCTCGGCCAGGGTCAGGCAGCCGGAGGCGAGCACGCCGCGCGGCGAGGCGCCGGGCACGGCCGCCGAGTCGAACTCCGCGGCCAGCGAGAGGCCGGCGCGCAGCAGGTCGGCGTGCAGGGCCAGGATGTTGCCCACCGCCGCGGCTTCCGGGGTCACGACCGCGGGGGTCTCCTCCCCGCCGGTGTTGTTCCCCCCTTCGTCCTCCGAGCCGGTGAGCTTCGGGTCGCAGGCCGCGACCGCGAGGGCGACGGCGAGGGGCAGCAGGATACGTCCAGGGACGATCGTCATGGAGGTCCTCCGCGAACGGGCGGATCGGGAGCGCGCTTCCCCGGCCGTATCGGCCCCTCGGGGCGACGGCTTGAGGACCCCGGGCGGCCTCCGGATCCCGGTCGCCCCCTCCCGGCCCGGGCCGCCCCTCCAGGCCCCGGCCCCGCCTCCCGGTCCCGGCCCCCCCTCCCGGCGCCGGCCCTCCCCGCTTGACGGCCGGGCCGGGGGACGTTGAAATGTCGCACCGACCACGGGATCGGGCCGCTCGGGCCCCGAGGAGGAGGTGGACGTGGCGACGGTCGACAGCGCCCCGCTCGCACAGCCGGGCTCCGGGCCCGGCACCGGGGACCGGAACAGCCGGATCCCCGTGAAGCACCTGTCCAGCGTCCTGCTGCGGACCCCGGACGTGTTCTGGCGTCTGGTCCGGGCCGAGGCGACGAAGCACATCTTCGCGCCGCGGGAACGGAACCGGACGGACGGGACCAGCAACCAGCTCCGTCAGGTCAGCCTGAAGATCGTCAACTCCTGCAACCTGCGCTGCAAGACGTGCGGGCAGTGGGGCGAGACGGGCTACAACCTGTCGAAGTCCGACGACGAGATCCGCGAGATCGTCCCCTACGAGATCTACCGGAAGATGGTGGACGATCTCGCGGACATCGCGCCCTTCTACTACATCTGGGGCGGCGAGCCGTACCTGTACCCGGACATCGTCCCGCTCATGGAGCACATGAAGAAGCGCAACGGACTCGTCGGCATCGTGACCAACGGCACGATGATGGCGAAGACCGCGGACCGGCTCGTGCGCGCGGGCGTGGACATGCTGATGCTGTCGGTGGACGGCGTGGGGCCGGTGCACAACGAGATCCGCCAGGAGAAGCGCGCCTGGGAGATGATGATGGACGGCCTGGACGCCGTGCTCGCCGAGAAGAAGCGGCAGGGTTCCGTGAAGCCGTACGTCAACGTGCTCGCCACCATCTCCCGGGACAACGTGGGGCACCTGGAGGCCATCGCCGACTGGGGCGCGGAGCGGGGCATCGACCTGCTCACGTACTACTATTCGTGGTTCACGAACGAGGAGAACGGCAAGGCGCACGAGCAGGCCATGCAGGAGCGCTTCGGCGTCACGCCCACGTCCTGGCAGGGGTACCTCTTCTTCCGCGGCCTCGACGCGCCGCGCCTGCAGGAGGAGGTCCGCTCGATCAAGTCCCGGAAGTGGCCGTTCCCCGTGCTCTTCATCCCGGACCTCGCCCACGACGACATCCCGGCGTACTTCCAGGATCCCACGAAGCTCTTCGGCTACGGCCGGTGCATCCAGCCGTGGATCGTCACCGAGATCATGCCCAACGGGGACGTCGCCACCTGCCGGGACTACCCGGACTACGTGTGCGGCAACATCCAGAAGAACAGCCTGCAGGAGATCTGGAACAACGACCGCTACCGCGCGTTCCGGAACAGCCTGAGGGACGACGGGCTCCTTCCGATCTGCGCGCGGTGCTGCGGGTTGATGGGCTGGTGATCATGGCCGCCCCCGCGCACGCGAGGACGGGATGATCGACCTGCCGGGCGTCACGTGGGGCGTCGTGGCCGGCGCCACCGCGTTCAACGTCTACTTCTGGACGCGCACGCTCCGCGGCTACCTCGCGTGGCGGCGGCTCCTCGCGCGCGGCCCGGATCCCGCGGCCTGGCCGAAGACGCACGTGTTCGTGTGCCTCAAGGGCGCGCTCCCCCGCCTCGCCGAGACGGTCCGCGCGCTGGACGCGCAGGCGTATCCGGGCGACTACCGCGTGACGTTCATCACCGAGGGCGCGGCCGACACCGGCGACGAGGCGGCGGCGGCCCTGGCCGCCGTCCTCCCCGGCACGGCGCGCTGTGACCACGTGGTGGCCGGACGGGTGATCGACCATGATGCGCGCTGCGCGCAGAAGAACTGGAACCTCATCGGCGGGATCCGGCACGCGGAGGCCACGCACGGGCCGCTGGAGGTGTACGCCTTCTGCGACGGCGACCTCCTCGTGCGGGACACCTGGCTGCGCGAGATGGTGAAGCCGCTGGCCACCGGCGCGGGGGACGCGTCGACCACCTTCCACTGCGTGGAGCCGGACGGCAGCCGCGTGGTGGCCGCGCTGCACGGGATCGCGGAGGCGTGCCAGTCCATGGCCGCGCTCGTGTGCCGCGGCGCCGCCTGGGGCGGCTCCATGGCCATCATGTCCCCCGTGTTCCGGCGGCACCGGCTGGACGAGGTATGGGGCCGGACCGTGGTGGACGACATGACCCTCAGCCGGCTGATGCAGGGCACGCGCCTGAAGGTCGTGCCGGTCCCCCGCTTCCTGGTCAGCTCGCGCTCCGAGATCGACGGCTACCGCAGCTTCGTGCGCTGGCTCGGGCGGCAGTACTTCTTCGTACGCGTGTACCTGCCGTCGCTGTACCGCGCGCTGGGCGCGAAGGTGGTGCTCGACGTGGCCGCGCTGTGGCTC
This sequence comes from uncultured Gemmatimonadota bacterium, assembly GCA_964471155.1. GTDB lineage: Bacteria > ARS69 > ARS69 > ARS69 > ARS69 > CAYYFX01. Next base: position 24,598 of record CAYYFX010000016.1, read on the forward strand.
GCGGCCTACCACCTCGGATTCCGCGTGTTCCAGGGCGCGTGGCCGGCTGGAGCGGCCGCGGGGTTCGCCGTCACCGTGGCGGCGGCGTCGCTGCTGGCCACCTTCTGGTTGTTCCGGTTCCTGCTGCCGGAGCGTCCGTCCGCGCGCGCGTGGATCCCCGCCAGCTTCCTCGTCCCGGGCGCCAGCCTGCTGGCCTGCGCGGACGCGTCGCTGCGCCGCCGCCGGCTGACCTGGCGGGACCTCACCTACGTGGTGGACCGCCAGGGACACGTCTCCCGGGTGGAGCGCACTGCCCCCGGGGTCGCGCTCGCCACGCCGGAGCCGGCGCCCCTGGCCGAGGAAGCGGCCTGACGGACGCCCGCGCCCCGAGGGCTCCGTATCGGCGCGGCGGGCCGCTCAGGCCTCCCCCCGCGCGCGAAGCACCAGACGCACCAGCTCGGCCAGGGACGCCGCCTCCATCTTCGCCATCGCGCGGGCCCGGTGGATCTCGACGGTCCGATCGGAGACGCCGAGTTCCGCGGCGATCTGCTTGTTGGGCTGGCCGGCCACGACCCGATCCAGCACCTCGAGCTCGCGCGGGGTGAGCCGTTCGAGCCGGCCCGCCAGTTCCGTCCGCTGCCCGGCCGCCGAGCGCCGCGTGCGATCCACTTCCAGTGCTTGTTGAATCCGATCCAGCAGATCCTGGTCCCGGAACGGTTTCCGGAGGAAGTCCACCGCCCCGGCGCGCATGGCGGCGACGGCGTCCGGGACGTCCCCATGGCCGGTCAGGAAGATGATCGGGAGGTTGCTGCCCCGTTCGACGAGCTGCTCCTGCAGCTCCAGCCCGGACAGTCCGGGCATGCGGAGATCCAGCACGAGGCATCCCGGTCGATCGGCGCTCCAGCCGTCCAGGAACTCGCGCGCGGACGCGAAGGTCTCCACGGGGAGCGCGACCGACTCCAGGAGCATCGCCACCGCGGCCCGGACCGCCTCGTCGTCGTCCACGACGAAGACGACCGGTCGGGGGTCGGGAACGTTCACGCCGCCCCCCCGCCGGGAGTGCCCGCACCCCCGGTAGCGCCCGCCCCCGCCGCGACCGGAAGCGAGAAGCGGAAGATCGCGCCGCCGTCCGGATTGGGCGTCCAGGACAGCGTGCCGCCGTGCGCGGTCACGATGGAATGGCTGATGGAGAGGCCCATCCCCATGCCCTGCCGCTTGGTCGTGAAGAACGGATGGAAGAGCTGCGGCTGCGCGCGCTCCTCCACCCCGGGACCGGAGTCCGCCACGGAGACCTCCACCCGGTCCCCCTGGGTCGCCGCCGCCACGACGAGCCGCCGCCGCGACGGCGGCACGGCGTCCATGGCCTCGAGCGCGTTCCGGACCAGGTTGAGGATCACCTGCTGGAGCTGGATCGAGTCCCCGATCACCCGCGGCAGCGGCTCCGCCACGCGCACGTCCACGCGCGCCTCGTGGCGCTGCGCGGCCACCTCGGCCAGGCGCAGCGCATCGCGGATCGCCTCGCCCAGGTCGCACGGGACGCGCTCGTCCTCGCCCTTGCGCGCGAAGTCCCGCAGCCGGCGCAGGATCTCCCCCGCGCGCAGCGCCTGCTCCGCGATGCGTTCGACCGTGTCGCGACGTTCCGGATGCCCGCCGGGATCCGACCGCATCTGCCGCGCGAGCGCCTGCGCGTAGGACGCGATGGCCGTGAGCGGCTGGTTGACCTCGTGGGCGATGCCCGCCGCCATCTCGCCCAGCGTGGACAGTCGCGTGACGTGGGCCAGGCGTTCGCGGTGCTCGCGCGCCTCGGCCTCCGCGCGCACCTTCGCGGTCACGTCCCGGACCAGTCCCACGAACCGCCGCCCCTCGCCGAACGAGGCGATCTCTCCGACCGACAGTTCCACGGGGAACTCCGTGCCGTCCTTCCGCAGCGCCACCACCTCCCGGCCGATCCCGATGATCCGCGGCGAGCCGGTCTCGAGATAGTGGTGCAGGTACCCGTCGTGCCCGGACCGGAACGGCTCCGGCATCAGCATGGACACGTTCCGGCCCAGGACCTCCTTCGCCTCCCACCCGAACATGCGCTCCGCCGCCGCGCCGAACAGCAGCACCCGCCCGCGCTCGTCGATCATCACGATGGCGTCCACCGCCGCCTTCAGCACGGCGTCCAGCCGCGCCTCGGCATCCCGGGCGCGGCGCTCCAGGGCCTGGTACCGGTCGGCGGATCCCACGCGGTGCCCCCCTCCCCCGAAACCGCGCAGTATCACCGCGCCCTCGCCGCCCGACAATCCCACCGGTGGTTCGGAGAGTGGGGCTCGGGGCGCCCTCCTCGCGGTCCGGCGCCAAACGGTTGCCTCCCAAGGACTTGCGAAGGGCCCTGAACTGACGGTTCACCCTCCAGGGGTGGAGGTGCGACCCGCCCCCAATCTGCGAACCACCCGGTACGGGATACCCGAAATACCTCCTCGGAAAATCCTCATTCCCCTCGAACCGGACGGGGTCGATCTTTCCGGGCAGGCGAACCCCCTTCGCAGCCCGGAGGCGTGGCATGAGGATCGAACGATGGATGTCCAGCCCGGCGATCACGATCGCGCCGGAGATCCCGGCTTCGCTCGCACTCCGCAAGATGATGGAACACGAGATCCGCCGCCTGCCCGTGGTGGATGACGACGGCCGCCTGCTCGGGCTCGTCACGGACCGGGACCTTCGCGGCTCGCTGGAGCCGTGGTCCGTGCCGCACCCGTCCCGGCCGTACGAGCCGGCCGGCGCCGATCCTCCCGTGAAGGACGTGATGCGCAAGGCCGTCGCGGTCGTGACGCCCCGCGACTCGGTCCGCGACGCCGCCCGGCTCATGCACGACCTGAAGGTCACGGGACTCCCTGTCGTGGAAGGACGCCGGTGCGTCGGCGTGATCACAGTCCAGGACCTCCTCGAGGTGCTCGTCGCGGCACTGGACCGCCAGGGCAACGAGGTGAACGAGGAGATCCGCGACAGCGCGCCGCGGACCCCGCCGGCGCGAACGGAATCGGAGGCCTGACCTCCATGGACGTCCAGGCGCTGTACGCCGCCAGGCGGGTGTCGGTGGACGACGCGATCGCGCTCGTGCCGCCGGGATCGCGCGTGTTCCTCGGCTCGGGATGCGCGGAGCCGCAGACGCTCGTGCGGGGGCTGTGCCGGCACGCGGAACGCCTCGCGGGCGTGGAGGCCTGCTCGCTCCTCACGCTGGGCATGGCGGACTACGTGCAGGACCGGTTCCTCGGCAGCTTCCGGCACAACGCGTACTTCATCGGCGCCAACGTGCGCGACGCCGTTCGCGACGGCCGCGCCGACTACACGCCGGTGCTCCTCAGCGAGATCCCGGAGCTGATCCGCTCGGGGCAGCAGCGCGTGGACGTGGCGCTGCTGCAGCTGTCCCCGCCGGACGCGACGGGGAACTGCAGCATGGGCATCCACGTGGACGTGCAGCAGGCGGCGCTGGAAAGCGCCCGGGTCGTGATCGCCGAGATCAACCCGAACATGCCGCGCACGTTCGGGCAGACCAACGTGCCGCTGGCCCGCATCGACGCGTGCGTCGAGGTCCACACGCCGCTGCCGGAGCTGCCGTACTCGCCGGCGCCGGACGAGGCGACGCTCGAGATCGCGATGCACGTCGCCCGGCTCGTGGAGAACGGCGCCTGCCTGCAGCTCGGCGTCGGCAACGTGCCGGGCGTCGTGGCACGCTTCCTGGACGACCGGCGGCACCTCGGCCTGCACACCGAGATGGTGACCGACGCGCTGCTCGGTCTGCTCGAGAACGGGAACATCGACAACTCGCGGAAGAGCGTCCTGCCCGGCAAGAGCGTCCTGAGCCTGGCCATGGGGACCCGCCGGTTGTACGACTTCGTGGACGGCAACCCCGCGGTGGAGTTCTTCCCGTCCGACTTCGTGAACGACCCGCGGGTGATCAGCCGGAACGATCGGGTCGTCTCCGTGAACTCGGCCCTGCAGGTGGACCTCACCGGACAGGTGTGCGCCGACAGCCTCGGCTCCACGTTCTACTCCGGCATCGGCGGGCAGGCGGACTTCTCGCGCGGCGCGGCCATGAGCCGCGGCGGCAAGCCGATCGTGGCCCTGCCGTCCACGGCGAAGGGCGGCCGGGTCAGTCGCATCGTGCCGGAGCTGGATCCGGGGGCGGGCGTCGTGGCCGGCCGCGGCGACGTGCACTACGTGGTGACGGAGTACGGGACGGCGTACCTGCACGGGAAGACGGTGCGGGAGCGGGCCCTCGCGCTCGTCGGCGTGGCCCACCCGGACTTCCGCGCCGCCCTCCTCGACTTCGTCAAGCGCAAGCACTACGCGCTGGCCGACGGCGCGCAGCTCGCGCGCGCGCTGGACCCGTACCCGTCGGACTGGGAGCGGCGCATCACGTTCGGCGACGAGGAGATGGCCGTCCGGCCGCTGCGCCCGGCGGACGTGACCCGCCTGCGCGACTTCTTCTACTCGCACACGATGGAGACGATCTACCACCGCTACTTCACGGTGAAGAAGGACCTCACGCACGAGGAGGCCCGGCACCTGTGCAGCGTGGACTACCGGCAGCGCATGGCGTTCGGCGTGCTGCGCGACGCGGAGGACGGTCCGAAGCTCGTCGGCGTCGGCCGCTACGATCTCAACCCGCGCACGGGGCTCGCGGAGACGGCGATGGTGGTGGGCGAGGATTGGCGCGGCCGCGGCATCGGCTCCACGCTCCTGAAGCTGCTCCTGGAGTACGCGGAGTCCCGCGGCATCCGCGGGATCCGCGCCGAGATCCTCCCGAGCAACCAGGGGCTCGTGCGCCTGCACGGCGCCCTGGGCCACGACGTGCGCTGGGACGCGGTGGGCCGCTGCTACGAGGTGCGGCACGTCTTCCACCCGGAGGCGCCTCCCTCCCCCGAGGGCAACGGCCGGCATCCGGCGGCCGGTTCCGGCGCCGACTCCGGGCAGCCGTCGAGGTCCGCGTGAGCCCCTGCTGCGACGCGGGCCTCGACCCCACCCAGCCGTTGCAGGGCCTGCTCCTGCTCGGCACGGGGTTCGCCATCTCCGCCGGGCACTGCGGCGGCATGTGCGGTCCGCTGCTCGCGGCCTTCGGCATGTCCCGCCGGGGGAGCGACCGGTCCCGCGCGCGCGTGCTGCGGGACGTCCTCGCCTACCACTCCGGCCGCGTGCTGTCGTACGCCGTCCTCGGGGCGGTGCTCGGCGCGGGCGCCCTGGCCACGCGCCGCCTCGCGGCGGGCGTGGACCTGCGCCCGTTCCTCGCCGTGGCGCTGGGCGTCTCCCTCGTCGTTCCCGCGGTGGGGCTCCTGCTCGGCAGCTCCTCCGGCGGGCCGATCACCGCTCCGGTGCGCGCCCTGCTGGCCCGGGCATGGGATCACGCCGCGCCCCTGCGGAAACTCGGTCCCCTGGGCCTGGGCATCGCCAACGGCTTCCTGCCCTGCGGCCCGGTGGCGCTCGTGGCCCTCGGCGCCGCCAGCGCGCGCGACCCCTGGCACGGCGCGCTGTCCATGGCGACCTTCGGGGCCGGAACGCTCCCGCTGCTCGTGGCCGGGACGTTCGCCGCGGCGTCGCTGCGCTTCCGCCCCCGCCCCGCACTCGTCCGCGCGGGGTCGATCCTGCTGCTCGCCCTCGGCGTGCAGGTCTCCCTGCGGGGCCTCGCGGCGCTCGGCGTCCTCCCCCACGCGGCGGTCGGCGAATGGCCTCTCTGGTAGACGCGCCCCCGGCGGCGCCCCCGTCCCCCGCCGCGTGCGCGGCGGCGCGCTGCGCGCACTGCGGCCTGGCCGTGCCGCGCGACCGGCGCGGCGACCGCTTCTGCTGCGACGGCTGCGCGCGGGTGTCCGCCCTGCTGCACGACGCGGGACTGGACCGGTACTACGACCTCCGGCGCGGGGACGGCGCCCCTCCGCCCGAGCTGCGCGCCGACTCGTTGGCCTGGCTCGAGCGCCTCCCGGCCGACGGGCCGCCCGCCGCCCGCGCCCGCACGCTGGACGTGCAGGGCATCCACTGCGCCGCCTGCGTCTGGGTGCTGCAGGAGCTGTTCCGCCGCCACCGCGGCGCGATCCATCTGACGATCAACCCCGGCGTCGGACGAGCGGAGGTCCGCTGGAACGACGAGGCGCAGCCGCTCGCGGACTGGCTCGCGGAGGCGCAGGCGTTCGGCTACCGCTTCGGGCCGCCGCGCAAGGCGGACCCGGCGCGCAGCCGCGGCCTCGTGGTGCGCCTGGCCGTGTGCAGCGCGGCGGCCATGAACACGATGATCTTCAGCCTGTCGTTCTACTTCGGGCTGACCCCGGCGGACGGCCTCCTGGCCACGCTGTTCGGGCGGCTCGAGCTCCTGCTCGGGACGATCGCGGCGCTCGTCGGCGGCGGGCCGTTCCTCGCGGGCGCGTGGCACGCGCTGCGCCGCGGCATCGTGCACCTGGACCTGCCGATCGCGCTCGGCGTCGTGCTCGCGTGGGCCGGATCGGTGCACGAGTACGCGGCGCGGGGACCGCAGGCCGCGTACTTCGACTCCGTCTCGATGTTCGTCACGCTCATGCTCGTGGGCCGGTGGCTGCAGGAGCGCCACCTGGAGCGCAACCGCATGGCGCTGCTCGCGGCGGAGGGCGTGTCCGGCCTCTGGACCCGGCGGCTGGACGCCGGCCGCGTGGAGTCCGTGCCCGCCGCCGGCATCGCGCGCGGCGACGAGCTGTGCATCGTCCCCGGGGACCTCGTCCCCGTCGCCGGCCTGCTCCTGGGATCGCCCGCGTCCGTGCGGCTCGACTGGATCGACGGCGAGTCCGTCCCCCGCGACCTCGCCCCCGGCGATGCGGTGCCGGCCGGCGCGTTCAACGCCGCGGACGCCCCGCTGCGGCTCGCGGCCACGGAGGACTTCGCGGACTCGCGCCTGCACGAGCTGCTGTCCCGTCCCGCGCACGCGCGCGAGGCGGCCGGCGGCGACCCGTTCTTCCGGCGCCTCGGCACCGCCTGGGTGGCGGGCGTCCTCGTGTCCGCGGGGGCCGGCTTCCTGCTGTGGCTGCCGCACGGGCTGTCCCGCGCGCTGGAGGTCACCGTGTCGGTGCTCGTGGTGACGTGCCCCTGCGCGATCGGGCTCGCTTCCCCCCTCGCGCGCGACCTCGTGCACGGCGCGCTGCGGCGGCGCGGCGTCTTCGTGCGCGAGGGCGCGCTGCTGGACCGCGCGCTCGCGGTGCGGCGGATCCTGTTCGACAAGACCGGCACGCTCACCGCGGGCGGCCTCGTGCTCGCCCGCGATGCCGCGGCACGCCTGGCCGCGCTGCCCGCGCGGGAGCGGGACGTCCTGCACGCGATGGCGGCGCGCAGCAACCACCCGGTGGCGCGGGCCGTGGCCGCGGCGCTGGGCGCGGCCCGCCCCGGCCCCGCGCCGGCGCTGCCCGGCGCCGCGCCGCTGACGGAGCATCCCGGCCGCGGCCTCGAGTGGCGGGACGACGCCGGCGCCGTCTGGCGCCTCGGCCGGCGCACCTTCGCGATCCCCGGCACGGACGGCGACGACGACCGGACCTGGTGGACCTTCGACGACGTCCCGCGCCTCGCGCTCGGGACGGACGAGGCCCTGCGGGCCGACGCCGGCCACGAGCTGCGCCGCCTCGCGGAAGGCGGCTTCGCGCTCGGCATCCTGTCCGGTGACGAGCCCGGGCGCGTCGCCCGGGCGGCGCACCGGCTGGGGCTCGATCCCGCCGTCGCGCGCGGCGGGCTCTCGCCCGGGCGAAAGGCCGAGCTGGTCCGCGAGGGCGGGGCCGCGAAGACGCTCTTCGTCGGCGACGGGCTGAACGACGGGCCCGCCTTCGACGCCGCCGCCTGCTCCGGAACCCCCGCCGTCGACCACGCCGCGCTCGCGGGACGGGCGGACTTCTACTTCCTCGGCGCCGGGATCGCGGCCGTGCGCCACGTGCTGGCCGCGGCCACGGACCTCCGCCGCGTCCTGCGCGCGAACCTCGCGTTCGCCGTCGCCTACAACGCCGTCGTGCTCGCCCTGTGCCTCGCGGGCGCGGTGCGCCCCGCGGTCGCCGCGGTCCTCATGCCGCTCAGCTCGGTCGCCGTGGTGTCGCACACCGCCGCGCGCCTGTCGGAGGGACGCCTCGCATGGAAGTGATCGTGATCCTCGTGTTCATCAGCCTCGGACTCGTCGCGGCGGCCATCCTGCTGCTGCTCTCCCGCGTGCACGCGGGGGATCTCGAGCACGGGGACCGTCTTGCCCTGCTGCCGCTGGAGGAGGAGCGATCGGCTCCCGCGGCGCCGCGTCACGGAGCCGGGCCTGTCCCCGGGGAAAGGAGCTGAGGTCGATGCGGACCGCCACCGCCGGCGAGCGCGTCATCGTCTACGACGATGCGATCGTCCGGGCCTTCTCGCTGGCCACCATCGTGTGGGGCCTCGTGGCGCTGCTGCTCGGCGCCACGGTGGCCATGCAGCTGGTGTCGTGGAAGGCGAACCTCGACACGTCGTGGCTGACCTTCGGGCGCCTGCGCCCGCTGCACACGAACGCCGCGATCTTCGCCTTCGTCGGCAACATGATGTTCGCCGGGATCTACTACTCCACGCAGCGGCTGCTGAAGGCCCGCATGGCGTCCGATTTCCTCAGCCGGTTCAACTTCTGGGGCTGGCAGGCCATCATCGTGGCCGCCGCGATCACCCTGCCGCTGGGCCTGACCCAGGCGAAGGAGTACGCCGAGCTCATCTGGCCGATCGACATCGCGATCGCCGTGGTGTGGGTGGCGTTCGGCGTCAACTTCTTCTGGACGCTGGCGATCCGGAACGAGCCCAACCTGTACGTCGCCATCTGGTTCTACATCGCCACCATCGTGACCATCGCGGTGCTGCACATCGTGAACAGCCTGGCCCTGCCCACGAGCCTCACGCACTCCTACCCCGTCTTCGCGGGCGTGCAGGACGCGCTCGTGCAATGGTGGTACGGACACAACGCCGTGGGCTTCTTCCTCACCACGCCCATCCTCGGCATCATGTACTACTTCCTGCCGAAGGCGGCGGAACGTCCCGTGTACTCCTACCGGCTCTCGGTGGTGCACTTCTGGGGCCTCGTGTTCGTGTACATCTGGGCCGGTCCGCACCACCTGCTGTACACCGCCCTGCCGGACTGGTCGCAGACGCTGGGCATGGTGTTCAGCCTGATGCTCTGGGCCCCGTCCTGGGGCGGCATGGTCAACGGCCTCCTCACCCGGCGCGTGGGACAAGCTGCGCACGGATCCCGTGATCAAGTTCATGATCGTGGCGGTCACGTTCTACGGGATGGCCACGTTCGAGGGCCCGCTGCTCTCCATCAAGAGCGTGAGCGCGCTGGCCCACTACACGGACTGGATCATCGGGCACGTGCACGGCGGCGCGCTGGGCTGGAACGGCTTCATGGCGGCGGGCATGCTGTACTGGCTCGTCCCCCGGCTGTGGGGCACGAAGCTCTGGTCCACGCGGCTCGCGGACGCGCACTTCTGGATCGGGACGTTCGGCATCCTGCTGTACATCACCGCGATGTGGATTTCCGGCGTCAGCCAGGGCCTGTACTGGCGCGCGCTCGACGAGACCGGGTTCCTGAAGTACCCGGACTTCGTCGAGGGGCTGCTCGCGGCGCGGACGATGTACGTCATGCGGCTCGTGGGCGGCACCGCGTTCCTGGCCGGCTACGTGCTCCTCGCCGTGAACCTCGCGGCGACCGTCCGCGCCGGCAGCCCGGTGGACGGGCGCGTCACCGTGCGGTCGCGGCCGGTGCTCGACCTGCCGCCGTCCTGGAAGCTGGCCACCGCGGCGCCGGTCGTCATCTCCGTGCTCGCGGTCCTCGTGGCGGTGCTCTTCGGCCTCGCGTCCCCGCAGCTCAGCCCCGTGGTGCTCACCCTCGGCGCGGGCGTCGTGATCGCGGCCGCCATCGTGAACCTGCGGGCGCTGCGCTCCGGCCGGCGCTGGCACACGCTGATCGAGGGGCGGCCCCTCGCGTTCACCTTCCTCGTGATCTTCGCGGTGCTCGCCGGCGGCGTCGCGGAGCTGATCCCGGCGCTGGTCATCAAGCGCGACATCCCGCTCCTGCCGGCCGAGGCGAAGGCCGGGGAGCCGCCGCCGCCGGACGTGTCCGGCACGGGCTACTCCACCCCGGTGGACCCCAAGCGGGTGCAGCAGCCGTACAGCCCGCTGGAGCTGGCCGGCCGGGACCTGTACATCCGCGAGGGCTGCTACAACTGCCACAGCCAGATGATCCGCCCCTTCCGGCACGAGACGCTCCGCTACGGCGAGTTCTCCCGCGCCGAGGAGTACATCCACGACCACCCGTTCCAGTGGGGCTCCAAGCGGACCGGGCCGGACCTGCACCGGGAGGGCGGGAAGTACCCGAACCTCTGGCACTACCAGCACATGATCGATCCCCGCTCCACGTCCCCGGGCTCGCTCATGCCGAACTATCCGTGGCTGAAGGACGGCGTCGTGGACTTCGAGCGGCTGCCGGGCAAGCTGGCCGTGATGCGCAAGCTCGGGGTCCCGTACACGGACGACGACATCCGGGGGGCGCCGGCGACGGCACGGTCGCAGGCCGGCCTCATCCGGACGGACCTGGAGGCGCAGGGCGTCACGATCGCCGAGGAGTCCGAGCTGCTGGCGATCATCGCGTACCTGCAGCGCCTCGGCCGCGGGCCGCAGCCCGTGAAGGGAGGCGCGTGATGTTCAGCGGGTTCCTCGCCCGGTCCGAGCTGCTCGTGTGGCCGCTCGTGGGGCTGGGCATCTTCTTCGTCACGTTCGTGATCGTGCTGATCCGCGTGGCGTTCGGGATGCGGGACGCGACGACCGCGCGGGTCGCCGCGCTCCCGCTGGAGGAGGACTCCCCCGCCGTTCCGAAGGGAGGTGCGGCGTGACGCACGACGACGACCGCGACCGGGTCCTCGACCACGAGTACGACGGCATCCGGGAGTACGACAACCGCCTGCCCAACTGGTGGCTGTTCACGCTGTACGGCGCCATCGTGTTCGCGGTGCTGTACTGGTTCGTGCTGCACACGTGGCGCTGGGCGCCGCTGTCGCACGAGAAGTACACGATCGAGATGGGCAAGGCCGCCGAGGCGCAGCTGGCCCGCATGGCCGGCCAGAGCGTCACGGACGAGTCGCTGCGGCTCATGGCGCAGGTTCCGGCCGCGGTGGACCGCGGTCGCGCCGTGTTCGAGCAGTTCTGCGTGACCTGCCACCTCGCCGACGCCTCCGGCCAGGTCGGGCCCAACCTGACGGACGGGTACTGGCTGCACGGCGGCGGTCCGCTGCAGATCCTGAAGACCGTCACGGACGGCGTGCCGGACAAGGGCATGGCGGCCTGGGGCAACCAGCTCGGACCGATGCGCGTGCAGGACGTGGTGGCCTACGTCCTGACCGTGAAGGACACGAACCGCCCCGGCAAGGCGCCGCAGGGCGAACCCGAGAGCGCGGCGTCGCCGGCCGGCGCGGACGCGTCCGCCGCCCCCGCCGCGCCGGCGAGCAGCTGAGATGAGCGGCGCCGCACCGCCGTCCGCCCCGCGGAAGGGTCGGGAACGTCCGAAGGCCCGGCGTCCCGACCTGGACACGATGTTCACGATCAACGCCGACGGGTCGCGGAACTTCCTGCACCCGGCGGACGTGCGCGGGCGGTTCCAGCGGCGCAAGGACGTGGTGTGGGCGATCCTGCTGCTCGTGTACGTGGGGCTGCCGTGGCTGACGATCGGCGGGCATCCCGCCGTGCACCTCGACCTGCCCGGCCGGGCCGCGTTCCTGTTCGGGGCCACGTTCACGAACCAGGATTTCTACCTGGTCTTCTTCCTCGTCTCCGGCCTCGGGTTCGCCCTGTTCGTCGCCACGGCGCTCTGGGGGCGGGTCTGGTGCGGCTACGCCTGCCCGCAGACGGTGTTCCTGGAGGGCGTGTTCCGGCGCGTCGAGCGCTGGATCGAGGGCCCGCGCGAGACCCGGATCCGGCGTAATGCCGGGCCGCTGACCGTGGACAAGGCGTGGCGCAAGGCGGTGAAGCACGCGGCCTTCCTGGTCCTGGCCTGGCTGAACGCGCACGCGTTCATCGCGTACTTCATCCCGGCGGACGAGCTGGTCCGCGCGGTGACGGGACCGCCCGGCGCACACATGACCGCCTTCCTGTGGGGCACGGCCTGGACCGCCATCCTGTACTTCGACTACGCGTGGTTCCGCGAGCAGACCTGCCTCGAGATCTGCCCGTACGGGCGCGCGCAGTCGGCCATGATCGACGCCGACACGATCGTCATCGGCTATGACACGGAGCGCGGCGAGCCGCGGTCGAAGGCCGGCGCCGCGGACGGCGGCGACTGCATCGACTGCTTCCGCTGCGTCGCCGTCTGCCCCACGGGGATCGACATCCGCAACGGCCTGCAGATGGAGTGCGTCGGCTGCGGCAACTGCATAGACGCGTGCGACGACGTGATGGCGAAGCTGGAGCGGCCGCGCGGGCTCGTCCGCTACGACTCGCAGCGCGGATTCGCCGGCGAGCCGCGCCGCGGGTTCCTGCGCCCGCGCGTCTTCGTGTACGGCGCGCTCGCCCTGCTCGGGCTCTCCGTGGCGGCGTTCACGGCCGCGGGCCGGACGCCCTTCGAGGTGCGCGTCCTCCGCTCCCGCGGGCTCCCGTACGAGCTGGACGGCGACGTCATCCGGAACGTCGTCAACCTGCACGTGCAGAACAAGCTGTCGAGGGATGCGGTGTTCGCGCTGGCCCGCTCCGGCGACGCGCCCGGTCCCGGGTCGCTGCGGGTCGTGATCGCCCAGCCGCGGCTCGCGCTGGCGTCCCTGCAGGACGCGACCACGCCGGTGATCCTGACGTTCCCCCGCGCGGAGTGGACGTCGCCCTTCCCCTTCCGGCTCTCGGTGACGGACTCCGCCACCGGGCGCGCGCAGGACGTGGAACTGCGCTTCCGGGGGCCGTGACGTGGCGCCGGGGCGCTGGCTGAGGGACCGGCCGTGGATCTGGGTGGTCCTGCTCTTCCTGCTCGTGCTCGCCGCGAACGCGGTCTTCGTCTGGATCGCGGGTCACCAGCCGCCGGAGCCCGTGGAGTAGCCGGGCCCCGGCGGCCGGATGCCGCCCCGCGTCCGCGGGCTACCGCAGCCGCACGACCTTGCGATGGAAGGTCCGCGCGTCCACCTGCACCTCGACGAAGTAGACCCCCGTCGCCGTGACGCGGCCGCTATCGTCCCGCCCGTCCCAGACGATCCGGTGCCGGGCCGCGTCCAGCGTTCCGTCCCGCAGCGTCCGCACCTGCCGGCCCGCGGCATCGAAGACGCGCGCGGACACCTTCGCCCGCTCCGGCAGCGCCAGCTCGAGGCCGAGCTTCCCGCGCGTCGGGTTCGGGTGCGGCGCGCCCACGTACAGCACGCCCGGCGCCGTGCCGGCCGGCGGGGCGTCGGTCGTGATCGGTCCCAGGGGAACGACCAGGGACGCCATGGTCACCGGCGCCGCCTTCCCCGCCGCCAGCCACGCCGCGTACAGGTCGTCGCCCGCGGAGTTCGTCGTGTTCGCATCCCGCAGGAACTCCACGTACTCCTTCGTCGTCGTCTGGTACAGCAGCGCCACGTGCGCGGTCTCCGCCGTCTGCGGCAGGAAGTACGGCGTGTCGTCCCAGTACTGCCCGTCGGCGTACACGTGTCCGACCGGCGGGGACTGGATCTCCTCGTACGCCGCGTTCGTGAACCCGCGCGGCGGGATCCGGTTGTCGGAGTACACCGTGTCGCTCAGCACGAAGTGGAACGACGGCCCGGCCGGCATGCCGAGCGCGGCGGCCAGCCCCGGCGACAGCCCGGGATGGGTCTCGTACACCTTGAGCTGCGGATCCTCCGGCAGCTCGCCGGTCCCCGGATCCCACCGGCCGGACTCGAACACGGCGGCGCCGGTCGCGTCGACCGCGCGCACGTGCAGCCACACCCGCCGCCCCTCGGGATACCCCGACGGCAGGCGATGGCCGGTCTCGTTCGTCACGCGCACGGTCAGGCCGAAGTCCTCCGGCGTGCCTTCCAGCGTCGCCGCCAGCTCCAGCATGTCCACCGCGCGCTGCTTCGCGGCGGCGAGCTCCGCCGGGTCCACCTCGCCCGGCCACATCGCCGCCAGGAGATCCGGCTCGAACGCGTTGCCTCCCGTGAGATCGTGCAGGGCCAGATCCGACCGGTTCGGCGACCCGCCCACGTTGCTGGCCTTGCCCGCCACGTCGCGCATGTGGCAGTCCTGGCACGTGGACACGATGCCGTCCGCCTTCGTCCCGGCGAACTGCGGGGCGTACACGCCGCCGGCCGCGTACGCCGAACGGCTCCACTCGCTGAACGTGCGCTCCACCGGCACCATGTTGCGCAAGCCGAAGTCCGGATGCTCCGCGTCCAGCGCCGCCGGGGCGTACGACCGCGGCCCCGTCCGCACGAACACGGGGTTGCTCACGTCATGGCAGGTCCCGCACAGGTCCGCGCTGCGGTGGAACGGCGAGTAGGCCACGTCGTGGCTGGCCTGCGCGTCCGAACGCGGGCCGCGGCGCAGGGACGCCGGGTCGTTGATGAACTGGCCGTTCCCGTACTGCAACGGCAGCGGGCTCACCGTCGCCAGGACGGCCGCGTCCTGCGGCGGGCTGAGCCCCTCCACGTACTCCCGGTCCACGGCCCGGTGGCAGAAGTCGCACTGCACGCCCTCGCGGTCCGTGGCGGTGAGCAGGCCGCCGCCCGTATCGACGCTGCGGCCGCCCTGCCAGCCGCCCGGCGTGTGGCAGCGGAGGCACAGATCCCCGACCGACGGGGCGTCCTGCTCCGCGACCGCCACGCACGCCAGGAACAGCGGGTCGCGGGCCGCCTGCGCCATCATGCTGCCGCGCCAGGTGTGCCACGGCTCCACCGACGGGTTGTAGCCCCCGTGGCACCCGGCGCAGTCCGCCGGGTCCAGGAGCGTGGCGCCTTCGTGCGGCTGCGTTCCGGGCAGCTTCATGTCGCGAAGCGTCGTCGGGACCACGCCGCCGGGCACGGCCGCGATCGTGAAGCCCAGGTCGCTGTCGTCATGGCCGGCGTTGCCCACGGTGTCCACGGCCTCCACCCGGATCCGGCTCGCGGCGCCGGGCAGGTTTGGGACGAACCACGAGTACGAGCCGGTGGGAGGCACGAGCCGCGCGACGGGCTCGAACGTGACGCCGTCGTCGTCCGACAGGTAGAGGTTCACGTGCGCGACGCCGCTGGCGTCCGTGGCGGTGTACGTGACGGTCCACGGAACGTTCGCCTGGAGCCACTCCCCCCCGTCCGGCGCGAGCACCGTGACGGTCGGCGGCGTGACGTCCGCGCCCCCGGTCGGGACGAGATACGGCGTCACCTCGGCCGGGACCACGTTCGAGATGCCCCCCACGTTCCCGGGGGTCAGCCCGGGGAAGGTCGGCGTGTTGGCGAACGCGGTGCTGGTGGCCTCGGTCAGCGTGCTGAACCCGTCGCCGTCCGAGTCGGCGCCCTCGGCGGCCGCGATCGCCTGGGCACGGGTGAGCCCCCCGTTGAGCCCGATCTGGATCGCCAGGCCGTAGGGGTTCTTCGCGCCGCCTCCGTCGAAGTCGAGGTGGCAGACGCCGCAGTGGGCGGCATTGCTGGGAAGGTCGTCCAGCGCGCTTCCCACCGAGGTCGGGTAGCGCGTGAAGAATTCGGAGCGGATGTTGGGCCGGGCCTCGGCCTCGATGGCGCTCAGCAGGAGGAGCGGCAGCGCGGCGGCGGCGAGTGTGCGCAGTCCAGGCATGGGAACCCCCGGGGCTCAAGGGTGGTGCCGCGATCGGAGCGGTTCCCGGGGGCGGGGACCTCCGTACCATGATACGGCGGCGGCCGCGTCCGCCCAGCGCCAGCCGGCTTGTCACCCCGACACGGGCGTCCTAGGCTGCCTGCCCGGGGAGGAGGGCCCCATGGGATCGAGCCGATCACGCCGGCGGCGCGCGAAGCGCAGCCCGCCCGGGACGCCGCCGGGAACGCTCCGCACCGTCGTGGACGCGCCCGCGCCGCGGGTGAACGTGATCGCGTTCGGGCCCGGGTCCTTCGAGGAAGGGCCCCTCCAGGACGTGGACGGCCTCGCCTCCCGCCTCGGGCGGCATCCCGTGACCTGGATCGACGTGGCGGGCGTGGGCGACCCCGCCGTCATCGAACGCATCGGCGGCGCCCTGGACATCCACCGTCTCGCCCTCGAGGACGTGCTGCACGTCGACCAGCGGCCGAAGATGGAGGAGTACGGCAGGCTCGTGTACGTGGTCGTCCGCATGGTCGGCCCGGACGGCGCCGTGGAGGGCGAGCAGCTCAGCCTGTTCCTGGGCGAGACGTTCGTGGCCACGTTCCAGGAGAAGCAGGACAACGGCGATTGCCTGGACCCGGTTCGCGCGCGCATCCGCACCGGCGGGCCGCGGCTCCGGGAGGGCCCGCCCGCGTACCTCCTGTACGCCATCCTCGACACCGTGGTGGACGCGTACTTCCCGATCCTGGAGCGCATGGGCGACCGGCTGGAGGCGATCGAGGACGGCCTGCTGGAGCACCCCGACCCGAAGGTGGCGCGGGAGCTGCACGCGCTGCGCCGGGATCTGCTCGCGCTGCGCCGCGCGATCTGGCCGCTGCGCGACGTGCTGGGCACGCTGTTGCGCGAGGAACGCCGGCTCATCGACCCGTCCCTGGTCGTCTACTTCCGCGACTGCCAGGACCACGCCATCCGGCTGCTGGATCTCGTGGAGGTGAACCGCGAGCTGGCGAACGGGCTCCTGGACCTGTACCTGTCCCTGTCGAGCCATCGTCTCGGCGAGATCACCAAGGTGCTCACCATGGTGGCCACGCTGTTCATCCCGCTCTCGTTCCTCGCGGGATTGTGGGGCATGAACTTCGACACGGGCGAGCCGTGGAACATGCCGGAGTTGCGCTGGCGGTTCGGCTACCCGTTCGCGCTCGGCGTGATGGCGCTGGTGACGGGCGCCATGCTGGCCTTCTTCCGCCGGCGGGGCTGGTTCTGATCGGGTCGGGAAGGGTGGTGCCGGTGGCCGGACTCGAACCGGCACGACCCGCGAAGGTCAGCGGATTTTGAGTCCGCCGCGTCTACCGATTCCACCACACCGGCACGGCCCGGAGTGTACACGACGCCGCCCGGCCGGGCGATGCGCCGGCCGCCCCGGGTCGCGGGCGCCGGCGGCCGCCCGCGAACGCCGCCCCCGCGTCGCGCCCGCGTTCCGCCGCTCCGGCGATCCGACTTGCCGTCTTGACCGCCCGGGGACCGCCCGCTAGTCTTCACGGGCTTCGCGCCGCCGTATTCCCGACACGGCAAGCCGAACCGGCCGGCGCGCGCGGGAGGGGCTGTAGCTCAGTTGGGAGAGCGCATGACTGGCAGTCATGAGGTCACGAGTTCGATCCTCGTCAGCTCCACCATCACCACGGGCCGGACCCGCGACAGGTTCCGGCCCGTTCCTCTTCGTCCCGCGGTCGCCGCATTCGGCGCGCCGCCCGGCGGTCACGACTCGTCGAGGGTCTGCCGCTCCTCCTCGAGCTCGTCCTCCACGTCCGCGAGACGCTCGCGGACACGCCGCCGCTCGTCCGGCGTGAGGTAGCCGGCGCCGAGCGCGCGCTCCCAGCTCTCCCGCGCCGCCTCCTTCCACCCCGCCCGGTCGAAGATCTCGCCGATCCGGGCGAGGACGCGCGGCTCCGCGGGGTGGCGGCGCGAGATCTCGTCCCGGAGGCGCACCGCGTCCGTCTTCTCGCCCTTCTCGACGGCGATGCCGACGAGCCCTTCCCGCGCCGTGATCCGGTCCGCGAGTGCCAGCTCGTTCCACAGGGCCGCGGCCTCCTCCGTGCGCCCCACGACCCGGAGCGCCTCCGCGCGCAGCGCGGCCGCGTCCCCGGCCTCCGCGGTCGCGCCCTCCGTCCACGCGAGCGCGGCGGCCGGGAAGCCCGCGCGCAGCTGCACCAGGGCCAGCACGTCGCGGCGCGGGTCGTCCGGCGGCACCGAGTCCCGCTCCGCCACGAGATCGTGGTACGGAAGGTCCCCGTCCAGCAGGCGCTCGTGGATGACCTCGAGCGGGTCCTCCCCCGCGGGCTCCCGCACCTCGTCCCAACGCCCCTGCGCCATCAGCAGCCGCGCCAGCCGCTCGCGGGCCGGCGGGAAGTCCGGCGCGATCGCGAGGGCCGCGCGGTACGACTCCACCGCGGCCTCCTCGTTGCCGCGGCGCTCGAGCAGCTCCCCGAGGCGCGTGAGCGGCAGGATGTCCCCGAACTGGCCGGTCACGGCGGCGGCCAGCTGCTCCAGGGCCGCCTCCGTGTGCCCCGCGTTCTCGTCCAGCCGCGCGAGCGACAGCCGCGCCGTGGGAGCGAGCACCGGCCACGCCTCGGCGACGCGGGCCAGCGTCTCGCGCGCCTCGTCCGTGCGGCCGAGCGCCCGCAGCGCCAGCCCGGCGTCCAGCTCCGCGGCCGGCATCGGACCGAGCCGTTCCGCCTTCCCGTCCTCCAGCGCGCGGACCGCGCGCGCGCCCGCGAGCCGCGCCACCTGCCCCAGGCCGAAGTGCGCGGCCTGCAGCACCTCCCGCGACGCCGTGTCCGCGAGCGCGGCGAGGAACGCATCGCGCGCCTCGTCCCGGCGCCCGAGCGCCAGCAGCGCGTTCCCGCGCAGGACGGCGGCCGCGGCTCCGCCCACCCCCTCCAGCGCGCGGACGGCGTCGCCGAACCTCCCCTGCGTGCTCGCCGAGAACGCGTTCATCCGCGCGAGCCTCTCGTCCGGCACGGTGGTGTCGGCGGCGGCCGCGAGCCGGTCCGCGGCGCGGAACTGGCCGCGCCGAACGTACAGTGCGTGCAGCTCCGTGCGCGCGGCGGCATCCACCTCCGGCCGCTCCAGCACGTCGCGATACACCTGCGCCGCGTCCCAGTCCTGCCCCAACCGCTCGAGGAGCCGCGCCTCCAGCAGGCGCAGCGGGGCGGCGGCGCCGGGGTCCGGTCGCCGCACGATGAGCTTCCGCAGCCGTTCCAGCGCCGCCTTGTCCTGCCCGCGCTCGATGAGCTCCCGGATCTCCTCCGGGGCGGCCTCGTCCAGGTCGGTCTTGCGGGCCACGGTCTTCGCCTCGGGCATCTCCTCCGGGGGTGCCCCGGGCCGGGAAATCGGGGATGATGGGACCAGGGTGCTCGCGAGCAGCAGGAGCGTCAGGGTGGTCACGAAAGCGCCTCGCTCGGGGATGGGCGACGGGGGATTCTGGGCAGGATGACGCCGGATGTAAAGCGAGCGACCCCCGCCCTGGCCGCGCCCGCGTTCCTCCGGGTCGGCGCCCTCGCCGGCGCCGCGGTGGGCGCCGTGGCGGGCCTGGCCGACGGCCTCTCGGCCCTTCCGCTCGCCGGGCGCCTCCCGTTCCCCGTGGGGGTCATGGGCCTCCTGGGGGCTGCCCTGGGCGCGCTCGGCGCGCTGCTGCTGCTCGGTCGCCCCCGCGCGCGCGCCGACGTCCCCGCCGCGCTCGCCGCCGTCGCCGCCCTCGCGGCGTTCCCGCTGCTGGCCGCCGCGCTCGGCCTCCTGGCCAACCGCGTCCTCCTGCGCGGGACGCACTTCCTCAGTCCCGCCAGCCTGGCCGCGGACGCCGCGGCGCTGCTCGCGGCCGCGCTGCTCGCGCTCGCGCTCGAGCGCCTCGCCCGGCGCGCCCTCCGCGCCGCCGCGACGACGCGGCCGCCGTCCCCGGCCGTCGCCGGCGTGGCGCTGGCCGTCCTCGCCGCGGCCGCGACGTTGCCCGTGCTGCGCGGCCCGGCGGCCCCGGCCGACCCGGGGCTTCCGCCGATCGTGGTCGTCTCCATCGATACGCTGCGGCCGGACCGCCTCTCCGCCGGCGGCGACCCGCGCGGAACGTCGCCCGCCGTGGACCGCCTGCTGCGCCAGGGCCTGCAATTCGCGGACGCGATCACGGTCTCTCCCGGTTCCGCCGGCGGGCATGCCGCACTGCTCACGTCGCGCTACCCCGTCTCCAGCGGCGTGTTCGCGAACTTCTCCGTGATGGACACGAGCGTCGTCACGCTCGCGGAGATCCTGCGCGAGGAGGGCTATCGCACCGGCGGGTTCGTGACGAACACGTTCCTCGGCCGGCGCTTCCGGTTCGACCAGGGCTTCGACACGTACGTGGAGTCCGGCGTCGTGGAGCGGCTGGAGGAGCGCGGTCCCGCCGCGCTCCTGCGCAGCCTGGCGCTCGTGCAGATCATCGACCGCGCCCGCGTGCGGCTCGCGCCCGGATACGACCCGAGCTTCGAGACCGCGCTGCGCTGGCTGCGCGAGTCCACGGCGCCCACGTTCCTCTTCGTCCACCTCATGGACGTCCACTCGCCGTACGCGCCGCCGCATCCGTACGGACCGCGCTTCGGCGCCGACCCGGACGCCGGCCGCCCCGGACCCGCGCGGCGCAACCGCTTCGGCTGGCGGCCCTCCGAGCCGGCGTACGCGGCGGAGATCCGCTTCGCGGATGCGAAGGTCCGCCGCCTCGTGCGCGCACTGGAGGAACGCGGGCTCCTGGACGACGCCGTCCTCGTGCTCACGTCCGACCACGGCGAGAACCTCGACGACCACGACCCGCCGTTCTCCCATGGCGCCACGATGTACGACGCGACGGTGCGCATCCTTGCCGGCGTGCGCGCGCCCGCGTTCGGGCTGCGGCGCGGCGTGGAGGCGGCGCCGTTCGAGAACGTGGACGTCCTCCCCACGATCGCCGCGCTCCGGGACCGGCCGCCCCACCCCGCGTGGGAGGGGCGCCCGTTCCACCCGGCCGCGCCCGCCCCGCGCGAGCCGTCCTGGGTGCAGCTGGACCGCGACTTCGCCGCGCGGACGCCCGCCGTGAAGCTGATCCTGCGCGAGGACGGCACTCGGACGCGCTTCGACCTGCTCGCGGATCCCGGCGAGACCCGACCCGCGACGCCGGAGCCGGACGAGACGGCGGCGGCCGAGGCCGCGCTCGCGGCGTGGATGGCGGCGCGCGCCACGCGGTTGTACCTCGAGGACGCGCGGGCCATCGCCCCGGCCGAGCTGCCGGAGGACGTCGTGGAGAAGCTCAAGGCGCTGGGCTACGTCGAGTAGCGGCCCCGCTCAGCGGAGCCGGACGGACTTCCGGGCGAAGGTCAGATCGCCGGACCCGATCACGAAGTAGATGCCGGCCGCCACCGGCGCGCCCGCGTCGTCGCGCCCGTCCCACGTCACCTGGAACGGCGCCGCGCCGCGCCCGCGCATCGTGCCGAGGTCGCGCACCGTGCGGCCGGTCACGTCGCACACCCGCACGCGCACGGCGCGATCCGCGGCCAGCACCAGCGACAGGGCCTGCCGCCCGCGCGCGGGCTGCGGCGCGAGGGCGCCGACCGCCGCCGCGACGGCCGCCGCCGGCGGCGCCCCGGAGGGGCTTCCGCCGCGCACGAGGCTCGCGCGCGTGTTCGCCGCGAAGGGTCCGAACAGCTCGCGCGTCCCATCCGGCCACACGACGACCACGCTGTCCACGGCGGCCGCCTCGCCGAGCCCGACGAGCAGCTCGATGGGCGGCTGGAACCCGCGCCACGAGTTCGCGGACAGGCGGCGGTGCCGGCGCACCGCGCCCGCGTGCACGTCCACCTTCGCGCCCACCACGGTCCCCTGCCCCGGCAGCGCCACGAGGTCCAGGCCGAGCCACGCCCCCGCCGGTCCGTCGTTCCGGTACAGAACGGCCGGGCACGCGGTGGTGAACGCGATCGGACCCGATCCCTCCTGCAGCACGAGGTCGGGGTCGCCGTCGCGATCCAGATCCCCCCACACGCCGCCGTCCGCGAGGTAGGTCGCGAGCCCGGGGGCCCACTCGGGCCCGCCCAGCGTGGCGAACGACGCGCCATCGTTGCGGAGCAGGACGTCCGGCGGGTTGCCGTCGGCCACGCTGCCGCGCACGACCACGTGCGCGTCGAGGTCGCCGTCGCCGTCGAAGTCCACCCACGTCGCGTGTCTCGGGTTCAGCAGCACGGGGAGCCCCGCGGCCGCGCTGACGTCGGTGAAGGCGCCGCCGTCGTTGCGCCACAGGCGCGGCATCGTGGACGGCACCGGAAGCGGCTCGAGGTTCGAGGCGGACGGATCCACGATCGCGCCCCCCACGGCCGCCGTGACCGTGCCATGGAAGTTCCCGTAGGAGCCGGGGACGCCGGACGCGTGCAGCAGCCACCGGCCGCCCGGGCTCTCGCGCCAGCAGTACAGCCCGAGGTCCACCCCCGGCGTGAACGAGGGCGCGCCGACGTACGCGTCGGTCAGGGCGAACGACGAGCCCACGGGGTGCACGGCGTCCGGGCCGAGGAAGAAGTACTCCGGGTGCACGCCGCCCAGGTACCGGAACGATGCCACGGCGTTCCCGCCGGAGGCGTCCAGCTCGAACACGTCCACGCCGTCGTCGCCGGAGCGGAAGTTCGCGAAGAACTTCAGCTGCGCGGACGTGGCGGACCAGGTGTCGAACACCGCCTCGTCGCCCTGCACGCCGATGAGATCCAGGTCCCCGTCGTCGTCGTAGTCGCCGAAGTCCGCGCCCGCGAGGATGGGCGGCGGCGCGGCGAACGCGACGCTCGTGACGTCGGTGAACGCGTCGCCGTCGTGCCGGAACAGGACGGTGGGGCGCTCGAACTCGTCCCCGCCGACGAGCAGGTCGGGATCGCCATCGTCGTCGACGTCCGCGAAGAGGCCGCCCACCGTCCCGAGCCCCTCCGCGACGCCCCACGCGGGGGCGATCTCCACGAACGCCATCCCGCCGTCGTTGCGATACAGGGAGTTCGGGCTCCCCGCGGCCGGCGCCTTGCCGTGGTAAATGTCGAGATCGCCGTCGCCGTCCAGGTCCGCGGCAGCGAGCGCCCGCCCGCGGCCGATCTGGTCGTACATCCCGCCGGCGCCCGGCACGGGCGTGAACGTGCCGTCGCCGTCGCCCTTCCACAGCTCGTGGCCGTCGTCGGTGCACGTGCCGCAGCCGCCGTCACTGCCGTGCACGCACAGGACGTCCAGCACCGCGTCGTTGTCGAGATCCGCCCAGAGGTATCCGTGCCGATCGGCCGTGCTCGTCAGGAGCTGCGGCAACGCCCACACGGAGAGCTGGCCCGCGCCGACGTTCCAGAAGACGAAGCCGCTGTAGAAGTGGTGGGAGTTGAAGACGTCGAGATCGCCGTCGCCGTCGATGTCCGCGATCTGCGCGCCCCACGTGGGTTGCCCGCCGAAGTACCCCCGGCTGGCGGCGACCTCCACGAAGCCGGCGCGGGACGGCGGAACGAGCCCCAGAAGCAGGACCAGCGGAAGCACGCGCGGAAGCCCGGGCATCGACACCTCGGCAAGCAGCATAGCGCGCGGCCGGCGGCGGTCGCAATGCGCCCGCGCCGCGCCCGCGCTTCCCGGACCGCCCGGATTCACCTATCCTTGCGGGGATTGGATCGCGCTTCCGCCCCGCCACGAGGTGTCGCCCGATGCTCCGGAACCGTCTCGCCCTCGGCCTGTCGCTCGCGCTGCTCGTCGCCGGCCCCGCCGCCGGCCAGGAGGACGTCGAGCGCTTCTCGATCCGCATCAGCCTGTCCGGGGACGATCCGGCGGTGCACGCCGGGACGCACGAGGGGACCGATCTCCTCGACCTCTGGGTCTGGGGGGACGGCGACCGCAGCCGCGGCGGCGAGTTCGGGCTGTTGCTGTCCGGCGCGACCTGCGTGGGGTTCACTCCGGACGCGGACCTGCCGTGGGTGAGCCTGCCCATGGTGCGGCCGTACCCGGGCACGATCGCGCAGGTCACCGCCGGCACGGACTGCTACGACTCGCCGCTGCGCTACGGGAAGCTCACGCTCAAGCCGTCCGTCCCGGGCGGCCGCATCCTCGTGGACGTGATCCCGTCCGAGCGCGCGCAGGACATCACGATCGTGGACTGCGACTACCTGTCCGCCAACGTGCTCATGGCCTACCCCGCCGTGGTCAACGGCGGGGACGCGGGCGCGGCGCCGCACCTCGTGTCCCGGCCCGACGCCCCGCTGCAGCTCGTGCCCGACGACCACGGACACGACGACCACGGACACGACGACGGGGACGCGTCCGCGGACTGAGCCGCCGGCGGCCGCGCGCCCTCAGCGCTCCCGGCCCGGCACCTCCACGGCCGGCCGGCGGCGGCTCGTGCCCTCCGCGCGCTCCACGGTGAGGTTCGCCGGCACGACGGACTCGGCGGACAGCGACCGCGCATCGCGGCCCCCACGCAGCGCCAGGATCTCGGCCACGATGGCCACCGCGATCTCCTCGGGGGTCTCCGCACCCAGGTCCAGTCCGATCGGGGCGCGCACGTCGTCGAGCCGCTCCTTCGGGTAGCCGTCCCGGAGGAGCTTCGCGAACATCACCTTCGCCTTGCGGCGCGACGCGACCACGCCCACGTAGGCCACGCGCCGGTCCTCGTCGAGCACGCGCCGCAGGCAGGCCTCGTCCGTCTCGTGGCAGCGCGTGACGATCACGACGCGGTCGTCCTCGTCCAGCGGAACGTCCGTGCGCACGTAGCCGCCCTGCGCGTGCACGACCTCGTCGGCGGAGGGGAACCGCGCCGCCGACGCGAAGTCCGCCCGGTCGTCGATCACCGCCACCCGGAACCCGGTGTCCTTGGCCAGTCGGGCGAGCGGCAGCGCCACGTGCCCGCCGCCGAACACGACGACCCGCGGAGGCCGGCGATGCACTTCGAGAAACACTTCCACCTCGCCGCCGCAAGTCATTCCCGTGGCGTTCTCTCCGACCGGGAGGAACCGGTAGGCCTTCAGCCCGCCCGCCCCCGTGCGCAGCGCCTCCTTCGCGTCCTCGATCACCAGGGCCTCGAACGGGCCGCCGCCGATCGTGAAGTCGATCCCGCCGTCGGGGCGCACGATCATCCGGGCGCCGGCCTTCCGCGGCGTCGAGCCGCGGGCCCACACCACCGTGGCCACCGCGACCGGGCGTCCGGCCCGCAGGTGCTCGTCCAGCCGCTCCAGGAACCGACGCATCCGTGCCCCCCTCGTTCGGCTGCCCCCCATTATCGGGGCGGCGGGCTCGCGCGCAAGGCGGCGGCTCGCGCGGCCAGCTCCTCGAGGCCGGGCAGGCCCGGGTCGGCCGCCCCGGCCCGGCGCAGCAGGTCCTCGGCCTCCTCTGCCCGGCCCGCCTCCAATGCGGCGGCCGCGAGGTTCCGGAGCGCCGCCCCGTAGCGCGGCGACCGCTCCACCGCGCGGCGGAAGGCCGCCTCCGCCTCGTCGCGCCGGCCCGCACCCATGAGGCGGGCCCCCAGGTGGTTCCAGGCCACGGCGTGATCCGGACGGTGCCGCACCGCCTCGGCCGTCTGCTGAAGCGCGGCCTCCGGGCTGCCCCGGCGTGCCAGCTCGCCCGCCCACGCCAGCCGCGCGGCGGTCAGGCCGGGGTCCCGCGCGAGCGCGGCGCGCCAGGCCTCTCCCGCCTCCTCCGGGCGCCCGGCGGCCGCGAGGGCGTCGCCGAGGGCGCCGTGCGCCAGCGCGGATCCGGGCGCGTGCCGGATCGCTCCCTGCCACAGGGCCACCTCGTCCCGCCAGACGGCGGCCCGGGCCACGGAGGCCGCGAGCCCGACCGCCAGGAGCACGCCGAGGGCCGCGTGCCGGGCCGCCGCCGCCCGGCCGTGCCCCGCCAGGAGGAAACCGAGGAGCGCGCCCACGCCCACCGACGGCAGCAGGAGGAAGCGCTCCGCCACGGTCTCGCCGATGGGCACGAGGTGCGCCACGGGAAGCAGGGTCACGATCGGCCACGCCACGAGCACCGGAGGCACGCCCCGGCGGACGGCGGCCGCGAGGACGGCGCCGCCCGCGACCAGCGTGACCGCGCCGGCGGCCACGGCGGGATCCGACCACGCCGCCGGCGCCTGCGGCATCCGTTCCACCGACAGCGGCTGCGGCCACACGAGCAGTCGGAGGTGCTCCCCCGCGGCCGCCACGACGAGCGGCCACCGGCCGCCGAGCCCGGCCGCCCCCACCGTCTCGCCCGGCGAGGGGCCCAGGGCGCCGAGCACCGCCAGCCGTGCGGCCGCCGCCGCCACGCCGGCCGCTACCGCCGGCGCGACCGCGAGGACGGGCGCCCGCGTCCGCGCGTGCACCGCCCATGCGGGCAGGAGCAGCGCCAGCGCCGCCGCCCCCTCCTTCGCCAGGATCGCGCCCAGGAGCACGACCCCGCCCGCCACGGCACGGCCCCGCCCGCCCGCGCGCGCCGCATCCACGAGCAGCACCGCCGCGAGCACGCCCAGCAGCGCCGCGAGCAGCTCCGCGCGACCCGACACCCAGGCCACGGACTCCACGTGGACCGGATGGACCGCGAACAGCAGCGCGCCCGCTGCCGCCGGCCGCGGCGGCAGGAACCGGCGCAGGAGCGCGTGCACCGCGAAGGCCAGGGCTCCGGCCAGCAGGACGTTCGTGAGATGGTGCCGCGCGGGCGAGGGCGCCCCGCCGCCCGCCCGGTCCAGGCGCAGCGACAGCGCCGTGACCGGCCGGTACAGCCCGCGCTGCGGCGCCGCGGACGGGAACGACCCCGTGAACAGGGACGGGACGCGCTCGGCCCCGCCGCGGAGATCGGCGTTCTCCACGACGTACGCGCGATCGTCGTACACGAAGGGCGCGGTCAGCGACGGGGACCCCGCCGCCATCGCCAGCAGCGCGGCCGCGATCCCCGGCGCCGCGCCGCGCGCGAGCCCCGTCGCCCGCGTGCCG
>CAYYFX010000017.1:0-50556 GCA_964471155.1 uncultured Gemmatimonadota bacterium
CCTCGAGATCCTGCACGAGGCGGGGCTGCCGCCGGGCGTGATCAACTTCGTCCCGGGATCCGGCGGCGAGGTGGGCGACCCCGTGATGGACAGCCCGCTCTTCGCGGGCGTGCACTTCACCGGCTCCACCGAGGTCTTCCACGGCGTGTGGAAGCGCATCGGCGCGAACATCGCGAAGTATGCGAACTACCCGCGGCTGGTGGGCGAGACCGGCGGCAAGGACTTCGTGTTCGCGCACGCGTCGGCGGACGCGAAGCCGCTCGTGGCGGCGCTCGTGCGCGGCGCCTTCGAGTACCAGGGCCAGAAGTGCAGCGCGGCCTCCCGCGCCTACATCCCGAAGAGCCTGTGGAAGACCGTGAAGGCGGAGCTGCTGGGCCAGGTGGGCGAGATCAAGATGGGCGACCCCACGGACTTCGGCAACTTCATGGGCGCCGTGATCGACAAGGGCGCCTTCGAGGACATCTCCGGGTACATCAACCACGCGAAGCGCGCGGCCGGCGCCACCATCCTGGCCGGCGGGAAGACGGACTCCTCCGAGGGCTGGTTCATCGAGCCGACCGTGGTGGAGACCACGAACCCGGACTTCAAGCTGATGCGCGAGGAGATCTTCGGACCCGTGCTCACGCTGTACGTGTACGCGGACAAGGACCTGGAGAAGACGCTGGACCTGTGCGACAAGGGATCCCCGTACGCGCTCACCGGCGCCGTGTTCGCGCGCGATCGCAAGGCGATCGTGCTCATGGCGGACAGGCTGCGGCACGCGGCGGGGAACTTCTACATCAACGACAAGCCCACCGGCGCGGTCGTGGGGCAGCAGCCGTTCGGCGGCGGGCGCGCGTCCGGCACGAACGACAAGGCGGGCAGCGTGCTGAACCTGCAGCGCTGGGTCACGCCGCGCGCCATCAAGGAGACGTTCGTGCCGCCGCGGCACTTCGCCTACCCGTTCCTCGCGAAGGACAAGGAGTGAGCCGTCCATGACGCAGGCGACCGACGTCTTCCGCACGATGACGGAGGACGAGATCCGCACCTTCGTGAAGGACCTGCGGGACAACCTGAAGCCCTTGTACAAGCAGCTCGAGAACGTGGCCGCGGCCACGCTGCGGCTGCGGCCCGTGTACCTCGGCAAGCAGCCGTTCGAGAAGCGCTGCGAGCTGATCCGGAAGGCCATGTCGTTGAAGGTGAACGCGGACGCGGCGGCCGAGATCCTGCCGGCCTTCTTCATGGAGCGGTACGCGAAGGACGTGATCGAGCTGCTGGACCTCCTCGGCGTGGAGCACGAGGAGGGCGTGCTGAAGGGCGACGCCCCGAAGGCGCCCACGGACGCGAAGCTCAAGACCGCCGTGAACAAGTTCCGCAAGGGCGGGGAGAACCCCGTGCTGCGGGAACTGCTGCTGAAGACGTTCGCGTCGCAGTCGGCCGTGGACTGGCCGGCCCTGGACGCGCTGCTGTTCCCCGCCGGGGAAGCCAAAGCCGTATCCTGAGCGAAGCCGGGCCGCGCGGACGTGCCCGCGGAGGAGAGCCATGAGCCGGACGATGACCGCACGCCACGCCGACATCCTGGAAGAGCTGGGCATCGGCAAGGTTTCCTCGGGCGCCTCGTGGGGCGAGTGGCTGGACTGCACGGGCGAGGAGGTGGTGAGCCTCTCGCCCACGGACGGCACGGAGATCGGGCGCGTGAAGACCGCGTCGCGCGCGGACTACGACCTCGTGATGAACAAGGCGCAGGCGGCGTTCCTGGAGTGGCGGATGCGCCCCGCGCCCGGCCGCGGCCTCGTGGTGCGCGCGCTCGCGGACGAGCTGCGCACGCACAAGAAGGCGCTGGGTGCCTTGGTCAGCCTGGAGATGGGGAAGATCCGCTCCGAGGGCGAAGGCGAGGTGCAGGAGATGATCGACATGGCGGACTTCGCCGTGGGTCTCTCCCGGCAGCTCTACGGCCTCACCATGCAGTCCGAGCGTCCCGGCCACCGCATGTACGAGCAGTGGCACCCGCTCGGCATCGTGGGCGTCATCACCGCATTCAACTTCCCGGTGGCGGTGTGGGCGTGGAACGCCATGCTCGCGGGGGTGTGCGGCGACGTCACATTGTTCAAGCCGTCGCACCGTACGCCCCTGACCGCCATCGCCATCCAGAACATCTGCAACCGCGTGATGAAGGAGCACGGCTGCCCCGGCGTGTTCAACCTGCTCATCGGGAACCACCACAACGTCATCGATCCCCTGGTGGAGGACCGGCGCGTGCCGCTCATCTCCGCCACGGGGAGCTGCCGCATGGGGCGGATCCTGGGCGGGAACATGGCGAAGCGGTTCGGCCGGCTCATCCTGGAGCTGGGCGGCAACAACGCCATCATCGTGGCCCCGGACGCGGACGAGGACATGGCGCTGCGCGCCATCGTGTTCGCGGCGGTGGGGACGGCGGGGCAGCGGTGCACGTCGGTGCGGCGCGTGTTCCTGCACAAGTCGAAGTCGGTCGCCTTCATCGAGCGGCTGAAGAAGGCCTACGCCAGCGTCAAGATCGGCGATCCGCTGGAGGACGGCGTGAACATGGGGCCGCTGGTGGACGAGCAGGCCGTGAAGGAGTTCGAGGACGCCATCGCCACGATCAAGGCGCAGGGCGGCGAGATCGTGGTGGGCGGCAAGCGGCTCTCGCGGCCCGGCAGCTTCGTGGAGCCCACGCTGGTGAAGGCGAAGGTGGGCATGCCCATCACGCGCGAGGAGACGTTCGCGCCCATCCTGTACCTCTTCGAGTACGACACGGTCGAGGAGGCCATCGCGGCGCAGAATTCCGTGGACCAGGGGCTGTCCAGCAGCATCTTCACCACGAACCTGCTCACCGCGGAGGAGTTCCTCTCCGCGCGCGGCTCGGATTGCGGCATCGCGAACGTGAACATCGGCACGTCGGGCGCGGAGATCGGCGGGGCGTTCGGCGGCGAGAAGGACACGGGCGCCGGCCGCGAGGCGGGGTCCGATTCCTGGAAGCAGTACATGCGCCGGCAGACCTGCACGATCAACTGGTCGAAGAACCTGCCGCTGGCGCAGGGCGTGAAGTTCGACGTGTCGTAGGGAGCGAGGGGGCGCCGCCGGCTGTCGCCGGCGGCGGTCCCGTCAGCGCCGCACGATCGACTCCCGGATCCACGGGGCGAGCCGCGCGAAGTCGCACTCGCGCCGCTCCAGGAGGCCGATGAGGAACGCGTGCGCGCGGTCCGCATCCACCGCAAGGCGCCACCCGTTCAGCCGCAGGAACACGTCCGTGGCGAAGAACGCCACGCGCTTGTTGCCGTCCACGAACGGATGGTTCATCAGCAGCGACTCGAAGAGCGCCGCCGCCATCTCCACGAGATCCCGGTAGTACCCGGTCCTCGGCCGGTGCAGCGCGCTGTCGAGCAGGCCGAGGTCCCGCACGCCGGCCGGCCCGCCGAAGCGGTCCAGCAGCGCCTGGTGGATGGCGAGGGCTTCGTCGACGCTGAGGAACTGCACGACCTCGCCCGGCAACCCCGCGGCACGGAGGCGGCCCTCACCCGGCAAGGAGGCGACCCAGCTTCTCGTTCTCCCGGATCGAATCGTCCAGGTGCCGCAGGACCTCCGGCCGCAGGCGCCGCCGGCGGACGTAGTCGCGGATGGCGTCGGTCAGGAGCCCCGAGATGTTCTGGTTGGACTCGGCTGCCAAGGCACGCAAGTCCTGCCAAGCGGACTCCTCGACCTTGGAGCTGATCTTGATGGCGGCCATGAGAGGATGATCGGCGGGGAGGCTTGACGTGTCAAGACATGTCAGGTGACGTCGCGAGTTCCCCACCGGGGCGGGCACCGTAGCGTTCCCAGTCCTCGCCGGGTGGGCAGGTCTGCGCGTCCGGTGGCCGGGTCGGACCTCCGGCGCTTCACTTTTTCTCACTCACGACTATTGACTCTAGAATGGGGGGGGGGGTACTCTTAGCTTGTAGCTCGCCCGCAGCGGAGGTGGCGCCATGCCGCACCGGTCCGCCGCGTCTCTCAGCAGTCTCGCACTCGCCGTCCTAGTCGCCGGCAGCCTCCCCGCGCGCGCCGGATACGAGTTCTCGCTGAGCGCGAGTGACACCGACCCGAACATCCACACGGCCTCCCCCAGCGGCGGTCTGCGCTCGGTCTACCTGTGGCTCGCCTGCAGCGATGACGGGATCGCCGCGTTCGAAACGGGCGTTTCGGGCACCCTGCCCGTGTTCGGCTTCACGCCCCTCAACGGGGTGATGAACGCCGGCAATGCCACGGATCTGCTGCTCGCGGTTCCCGGCTGCCCGGACAGCCTCGTACTCGGCAGCTTCGCGGTGTGGGACTCGGGCGGCACGCTCTGCCTCGCCCCGTCCGGGAACGGCTGGATCGCCGCGGTGGACTGCGATCCGGTCGATCCGGAGGAGCACGCCGACCCTGCGGTGGTCGGCTTCGCGACGGATGGGTCCATACCCTGCGCGGTCGGGTCGAACGGCTGCGTGGGGGACGGCTACCTTCTTGACGAGTCCGGCGGCGGCTCGATCGGCTCGGAGTGGGAGCCATGAGGGCGCCGGCCGCGGTCTCGGCGCTCCTGCTGGCAGTGATTCCCGCCGCAGCGCACGGCGGCGCCAACGACGGCGCCCATGCGTACCTGTCCTGGTCGAACGGGAACGGGGAGGCTGTGACCGACGCCGCGCCGGACGCAACGGGCCGGATGACTGCCTACCTGAACGTCACGGGCGCCCCGGATGTGGCCCGGCTGAGCTTCGAGATCCTCTGGTCGGCCGACCTCACGCGTGGTGGCCGCCTGGTGTGGCCGCACCGGCCGGCGGCGGAGGACGCGTGCGGGGTGACAGACGCCGATCCATCGCGGTGGGGCAACGTGGCGTTCCGGAGACCGCCGGTCGGGGACTTCTGCGTGGCGATGCCGCTGGAAGTGCGGCCGGCGACTGCGCCGGCGGCGGCGCGCTTCCGGCTCGCGTACCTGCGCTTGGAGGACTCGCACGGTGCTGTGGACGAGATCGCCGTGGAAGGCGGCGGCCTGACGCTGAACGGCGGCGGGGACGCAGGGACGAGCTTCGTCGTCACGCCCACCACGGCCCTGCGCCTCGTGGCCGCGGGTCGCCCGGATACCGTGGCGGTGTCCGGCTACGGGTTCGACGGGATGCTGCGGGCCGCGCTGCGCTCCGGCCCTGCCGACGTGCCGGCCCGCATCCTCTCGCGGAGCTGGACGGAGCTTCGGCTCGAGATCGATCCGCGGTTCGATCACGCGGGGACATGGCGGCTGCACATCGAGGGTACGACCGGCTTGGCGTTCGCCGACAGTTCCCTGTCCGTGGACGTGCTTCCGGCCGTGGGGGGCCGGGTGTGGGAGGTCCCCACGGACTTCCCGAAGGTCCGGCTGGCCCTGGAGGCGGCGTCGCCCGGGGACACCGTGCGCGTCCTTCCGGGGGCGTACGAGCGTGACCACGCCTGGATCGTGAACCAGGACGGAGTGGTCCTCGTCGGCTCCGGTGCCGATCGCACGGTGCTGCGCGCGGTGGGAGATGCCGTGCTGGGCATCGTGGACTCGGAGGGCGTCCACGTCTCGGGGATCCGCTTCGAGGTCGACAACCGCGATGCCGGCTACCGCGTTCCGGTGATCACGAGCGATGCGGCGTGCACGATCGAGCAGTGCGTGTTCGTGGTGAAGGACTGCCGGATGTGCGGGCTGGTGATCGCGCCGAAAGCACTCCGGTTCACGAACAACACCGTGGTCAAACGTGGCGTCGGCTCGGACCTCTTCGTCCGCGTCGCGCCCGAGAGCAGGGGCCCGACGAACTGCGTAGTGGAGCGCAACGTGTCCTCGGGGTTCAACGCGTCGCTGGAGTGCCACGAATGCGTCCCTCCCGAGGGATCCTGCAACTGGGATCCAGGGATGCTTCGCCGCTGGGTGTCGACGATCTCGACGATGGAACCGGAGTTCGAGGACGCACCATCCGGCGACTTCCGGCTGCGTCCGGGCTCGCCGGGTCTGCCCGAGAACAACGCGTGTGGCGTGCTGATGGGTGCCCTTCCGGGAGGTCAGCCGTGAAGCGAATGCTCCTCACTCTGGTTGGCGTCTCAGTGCTCGCATCGCCGATCCCGATCGGACGCGCCCAGCAAGTCCCGTTTCCGTGGAGCGACGAAGTACGGCTCACGGACCACCCCGACAGCTCCTTCTCGGACTGGCCGGCATCGGTCCCGATGGGGCACGCCCGAACCAGGGACTGCCTGCACGTGATCTGGCGGGACTACATGCTCCGCACGGCATCCTGTGCGCCTTCCGATCGGTGCTGGCACTACGTGCACCAACTCGGCTGGGGCAAGGACTGGAGCGGGGAGGACGGGGCGGGCGGCACTACGGGCATCTGCGTGATCAGTGGTCCAAACGCCCTTCAGTACTGGGATAACGCTGGGAACATCGTCGTAGATGGAGCGGGGCGTGCTCACTTTGCTTGGGAGAGCGCCGACGGAGCAACGCTCCGCGTGCGCTACCGATGGCGCGATCCCGTCGTCGACAAGGTTGCACCCTGCGGCGCCTTTCAACGATGGGCGTCCGAGGAGGGCGACTCGACATGCACGCAGCATGGGTGGTCGGACGGTCGAGAAGTTGTTGTGAGTGACCCGGCGGTTGGTTCGGCGAATCCGACACTGCTTCTGGATCGCCCGGACTTCTCGAGCAACCCAGCAGACTCGGAAGTCGTTCACGTCTTCTATCACGACTCGCGTGCCTTGCATCGATGGCGGAGCGCAGGGAATCCTGACAACGATTGGAGCATGGGCGCCTGGTGGCCACCAGGCTCCGCATCCGTCGTAGTGGAGGCGCCGCCGGGTGAGAAGATCGGTTCAGTGTCCGCCGCAATCGACACCACGACCGGCAGGCTGTACGTGGCGTATACGCGCCAGCTGGCTGCGCCGCCTCCGAACGACACCGTGACGGCGCTGGGGGTGGCCACGGCTGCCGGTCCGGGACAGACGTGGGTTGCCGAGCCGATCGGGCCGTCGGATGGCTGGAGGGGCGAAGCAGCGCCGGTAGTGGCTGTTGGTCAGGATGGACGGGCGTATGTCGTTTGGGCGGAGTGCCAGCAGTGCGACGACGAAGAGGGCAAGATCGCGCGTGTGATGTTCCGCGCGAAGACGCCGGCGCGTCCTGGGGCGGGGCGGTCGCCGTCTGTTCGGAGTCGTTGATCTGGGTGCCTGGGGTCACACCGTTCGCGATCCGACCCCATCTCGTCACGCGCGACGATCCTGGAGGATCTGAGGCGCATTTGGTGTGGACTCGCGGTAAGGGCGGCAACCGGGAGATCATTCATCGGTACCTTCGGGACGGCGGTGATCCCGGCGTCGTGAACGACTGGAGCGCCTCCGCCGTCCTCGCGAACTCCCCAATCGGAGTGAGCGGGGCCAAGCTGCACTCTGAAGGGGCGCAGTTGTTCGTGACGTGGCAGGACCACCGGTGGCGCCAGGATCCGACGACTCCCAAGAACACGGAGATGTACCACCGCTGGGGACCGACCCCCGTGGGATCGGAAATCGCGGAACGGCCGGGGGGGGACCACCGGGCTTCCGCGCCTTCTCCCCGAATCCGTTCAGAGCGGAGACCGTGGCGCTTCTGACCGTGGCGAGTGCCGCTGAGCCGGCACGGATGGTAGTGGCTCTCTACGATGTCGGGGGCCGGAAAGTGCGTGAGATGGCGGCCGAGGCGACGGGAGGTCGTGCGTACGAGCTACACTGGGATGGGCGGTCACAGACCGGTGCCATGGTCGCCCCCGGGGTCTATTTCGCACGCGTGTCCGTGGGCTCCCAGGTTGTGCACGAAGGCAAGCTGGTCTACGTGAGGTGACGCCATGAGACCGAACGGGATGATGATGAGCATGACGCTCTTGGTCTTGGATATCGTCCCTCTCGGGACTTCCAGAGCGGACACCCTGACGGTGTGTCCCGACGGTTCGGGAGACTTCGTCTTGATCCAGGAAGCAATCGACGCGGCGGTGGACGGCGACGTCGTCGAGCTGTGCGAAGCGGAGTTCACCTCGTACAGCATCACGTTCCGCGGAAAGGCGATCACCGTTCGGTCGGCTATTGGAGACCCGAGCATGTGTATCGTACGGTCCCAAGTGATCTTCGAGTCGGGGGAGGGGCCGTCCTCCATCCTGAAGGGAGTCACGGTCTCGATCGTCGACCACCTGAACGCAGTCTACTGCGGCGACTCGTCACCGACGATCGAGGATGTGTTGTTCGTAAACTGCCACAACCTCACTCCTGGCGTGGCATACTTGGTGCGATCGGACGCCGTCTTCCGCCGCTGCTTGTTCCAGGGCGGCTCGGCAGTCCACTCCGAGGCTGGGGACGGTGGCGCGATCTGGATGGGTCTTGGCGGCCCACGTTTCGAGGATTGTGCGTTCCTCGGGAACCGTGCGCGTCTCGACGCCGGCTGCGTGGAGATCTCCCGAGGGACGCCGACGTTCGTGCGCTGCACATTTGCGGGAAACCGAGCCGTTCTTGCGGGAGGCGGCTTCCTGATCGACGGGAACTCCCACGTGACGCTCGATCACTGTGTCCTCCGCGGAAACTGCGCGGGCACGGTCGGTAACCAGGCACTCGTCGAGAGCGGCAGCACCCTGACCCTGATCTGCTGCGACGTGGACTCCACGGGCTTCGCGGGCGCCGGCACGATCGAGTACGTGGGCGAGAACCTCTTCGTGGACCCGCTCTTCTGCGCGCCGGCGTCCTGCGACATGGCCCCCACGACGGCCGGGGACTACCGCCTCGCGCAGAACTCCCCGTGCCTGCTCGGCCCCTGCGGCCAGATCGGCGCCTTCGGCCAGGGCTGCGGGATCATCGGCATCGACGCGTGGAGCTGGGGGCGGATCAAGGCCCTGCACCGGTGATCGCTCGACTCGTCGCCTTGAGGTGATGCCATGGGAATCGGGACAAGCCGGCAACTGGGCGCAGCTCTCGCGTTATCGGCTGGCGTGATCGCGGTACCATGCGCTTCGGCGGACATCCTGACCGTATGTCCCGACGGAATGGGGGACTACACTGTCATACAGGCGGCCATCGACGCGGCGTCCGGAGGTGATGTCGTCGAGTTGTGCGATGCCGAGTTCATCGAGTACAGCATCAGCTTCCGGGGAAAGGCGATCACGGTGCGGTCGTCGAGCGGGTTTCCGGAGCTGTGCATGGTCCGGTCGCAGGTCATCTTCGAGTCGGGCGAGGGTCCGTCATCGGTGCTGGCTGGCGTGACCGTCTCGGTCCCCTCAACGGGGTGATGAATGCCGGCAATGCCACGGATCTGCTGCTCGGGGTTCCCGGCTGCCCAGACAGCCTCGTGCTCGGGAGTTTCGCGGTTTGGGACTCGGGCGGCACGCTCTGCCTCGCCCCGTCCGGGAACGGCTGGATCGCCGCCGTGGACTGCGATCATCGCTGGGGGCCGACCCCCGTGGGATCGGGAATCGCGGAGGGGCCGGCGGGGAGGGCACCGGGTTTCCGCGCCTTCTCCCCGAATCCGTTCAGAGCCGAGACCGTCGCACTTCTCACTGTGGCGAGCGGCGCCGATCCTGCACGGATGGTAGTAGCTCTCTACGATGTGGGTGGGCGGAAAGTGCGTGAGATGGCGGCCGAGGCGGCGGCAGGTCGTGCGTACGAGCTACACTGGGATGGGCGGTCGCAATCCGGCGCCCTGGTCGCCCCTGGTATCTACTTCGCGCGCGTGTCCGTGGGCTCCGAGGTTGCTCACCAAGGCAAGCTGGTCTACGTGAGGTGAGATCATGAGACCGAACGGGATCGCGATGAGCATGCTGCTCCTGGGCTTGGACATCGCCCTTCTCGCGCCTTCGCGCGCGGACACCCTGACGGTGTGTCCGGACGGCACGGGAGACTACACGCTGATACAGCAAGCCATCGACGCGGCGGTGGATGGCGACATCGTGGAGCTATGTGATGGGGAGTTCGTTTCGTACATCACGTTTCGGGGGAAAGCGATCACCGTCCGCTCGACAAGTGGGGACCCGAGCCGGTGCGTGATTCGGTCGCCAGTCGTTTTCGAGTCG
The DNA here is from genome assembly GCA_964471155.1 of uncultured Gemmatimonadota bacterium. Lineage (GTDB taxonomy): Bacteria > ARS69 > ARS69 > ARS69 > ARS69 > CAYYFX01. Next base: position 10,032 of record CAYYFX010000017.1, read on the forward strand.
GGGGAGGGGCCGTCCTCCGTCCTGATGGGAGTCACGGTCTCGAGCTCCGGCAATCTGAGCGCCGTCTACTGCGGTGACTCGTCGCCGACGGTCGAGGATGTCGCATTCGTGAACTGCCACAACGCCATTGCCGGCGTCGCATCTTTAGTGCGATCGGACGCGATCTTCCGCCGCTGTGTGTTCCAGGGCAACTCGGCCAGTGACGCCGATGCACGCGACAACGGCGCCATCAGCGTATTCCGTAACGCCCCGCGGTTCGAAGACTGCGCGTTCCTTGGGAACCATGCGCGGTGGAACGCGGGATGTGTGGGGGTCGCCCTGGGGACGCCGACGTTCCTGCGCTGCACATTCGCCGGGAATCGCGCTCTTCTCGCCGGAGGGGCATTCGTGGCTGACAGGACCTCCCACGTGACCCTCGACCACTGCATCCTCCGCGACAACTGCGCGGGCACCGTTGGCGATGAGGCATTCGTGGCCGGCGGCAGCACCCTGACCCTGATCTGCTGCGCCGTGGACTCCACGGGCATCGCGGGCGCAGGCACGATCAACTACGTGGGCGAGAACCTCTTCGTGGACCCGCTCTTCTGCGCGCCGATTTCCTGCGACGCGGCCCCCACCACGGCCGGGGACTACCGCCTCGCGCAGAACTCCCCGTGCCTGCTCGGCCCCTGCGGCCAGATCGGCGCCTTCGGCCAGGGCTGCGGGATCATCGGCATCGACGCGTGGAGCTGGGGGCGGATCAAGGCGCTGCACCGGTGACCGACCCGCGGGGACGGTCACCGGCCGGCGTTGCCGCGGCGGCCTCGCCGCCTTACGCCCGCGGCCCCGTCATCTCCTCCGGCCGCACCCACTGGTCGAACTGCTCGCTCGTGAGGATCCCCAGCCCGACCGCCGCCTCGCGCAGGGTCTTGCCCTCCTTGTGCGCGGTCTTCGCGATCTTCGCGGCGGCGTCGTAGCCGATCCTCGTGTTCAGCGCGGTCACCAGCATGAGCGAGCGCTCCAGGAGCTCCTTGATCCGCGCCTCGTCCGGGGCCATCCCCTCCACGCAGTACTCGCGGAACGAGTGGCACGCGTCCGTCAAGAGCCGGCACGACCGCAGGACGTTGTGGATGATGAGCGGCTTGTACACGTTCAGCTCGAAGTTCCCGGACATGCCGCCCACGGTCACGGCGGCGTCGTTGCCCACCACCTGCGCGCACACCATGGTCATGGCCTCGCACTGCGTGGGGTTGACCTTGCCGGGCATGATGGAGCTGCCGGGCTCGTTCTCCGGGAGCTTGAGCTCGCCGATCCCGCAGCGCGGGCCGGAGCCCATCCAGCGCACGTCGTTCGCGATCTTGAACAAGGACGCCGCCACCGTGCGCATCGCGCCGGAGAGCTGCACGAGCGCGTCGTGCGCGGCCAGCGCCTCGAACTTGTTCGGCGCGCTGACGAAGGGGTGCCCGGTGAGCTGCGCGATCTTCGCGGCCACCCGCTTCGCGAACTCCGGGTGCGTGTTGATCCCGGTGCCGACCGCCGTGCCGCCCTGCGCCAGCTCGTGCACGGCGCCCAGCGCCGCCTCCAGCCGCGCGATCCCGTTCGTGAGCTGCTGCGCCCAGCCGGACACCTCCTGGCCCAGCGTCAACGGCGTGGCGTCCATGAGGTGCGTGCGCCCGATCTTCGTGATCTCCGCCCAGCGCTTCGCGTGCGACGCGAAGGTGTCCCGCAGCGCCGCCAGCGCCGGGATGAGCCGCTCCTTCGTCTCCACCGCCGCGGCCACGTGCATCGCGGTGGGGAAGACGTCGTTGGAGGACTGGCTCTTGTTGACGTCGTCGTTCGGGTGGACCGGCTTCTTGCTCCCCATCACGCCGCCGGCCATCTCGATGGCGCGGTTCGAGATCACCTCGTTCGCGTTCATGTTGGACTGCGTGCCGGACCCGGTCTGCCACACGACGAGCGGGAAGTGGTCGTCCAGCTTGCCCTCGATCACCTCGTCCGCGGCCGCTGTGATGAGCTTCGCCTTCTCCGCATCCAGGAGGCCGAGCTCCCGGTTCACCTCGGCGCACGCCTTCTTCACCACGCCCAGCGCGCGGATCATCTCGCGGGGGAAGCGCTCGCCCCCGATCCGGAAGAAGTGCACCGAGCGGGCGGTCTGCGCGCCCCAGTACCGGTCCGCGGGGACCTCGAGCTGGCCCATCGTGTCGGATTCGATTCGCACGTCCATGGAACTTCCTCCCGAGGATCCCGGCGGATCGGCGAGCGCGGCCCGGATCGTAGCGGCCCCATCCGCGGCTGGGCAAGCGTGGGCGCTTCTTGCGCTTTCCGGTCAAGACCTGGCCGGTTTCCGCCGATCCTTCGGCCAGGAGGCCGGATGACGAACGGACCCGCCACGGACGCCCCAATCTACTTCGTGCACATCCCGCGGACCGGCGGCACCACGCTCAAGGAGCTGATCGCCCGGCAGTTCCCGGCGGACCGCTGCCTCCTGGCGGGGTCCCGGCGGCGCTTCGCCGAGGTGATGGCCGCGTTGCCGGACGAGGACAAGCGCCGGCTGCGCTTCGTCTCCGCGCACTGGGACACGAGCGTCACGCGGCTCCTGGGCCGCGCGCCGCGCCTCGTCACCATGCTGCGCGAGCCGGCCGAGCGGCTCCGCTCCCACTGGGAGATCATCCGCCGCATGCCCGAGCATCGGCTGCACCTGGAGGTGACGGCCGGGATGCCCTTCCTCGCGTGGCTGGACCACCCGAACGGCGGGGCCCTGGAGCGGGACCGGATGGCCCGCCAGATCGCCGGGATCCTGGACGGCGACCCCACCGGCGCCCCCTCCGGGGAAGCACTCGGCGAGCTGGCCGCGGAGCGGCTGGAGGAGTTCGCCTTCTTCGGCGTCCGGGAGGCCTACGAGGACTCCCTGCTCCTGCTGGCCGACGCCTTCGACTGGCCCCCCTTCGGGGAGCCCCCGCGGCTGAACGCCGCCGACGGCCGCGTCCTCACGCCTCAGGAGCGTGCCGCCGCCCACGAGCGCAACCCGGCGGACGTCACCCTCTACCGCCTGGCCCGCCGCGCCTTCCGCGCCCGCCTGGCCGCGCTGCGCGAGGCCACCCCGGCCTCCGCTGCCGCCCCGGGCTTGCCGGTCCCCGGCCGCTCCGCGTAGTCTCCTCCCGTGGGCTCGTCCCACGCTCCCAATCCGACGAAGAGCGCCCCGGGCACCGAAAGGGCGTTCGGCGTCCCAACCCGGGAGGACCCCGTGAAGCGCCCCAAGGCGATCGCCCTCGTTTCGGGCGGTCTCGACAGCACGCTCGCGCTCGCGCTCGTGAAGGAGCAGGGCGTCGAGATCGAAGCCGTGAACTTCTCCACCGGTTTCTGCTTCACCGACCACCACCGCGCGATGAAGAGCCCGAAGCACACGCTGCGCAACGAGGCGCTGCGCGCGGGTGCGGACCTGTCCATCCCAGTGACGGTGATCGACATCTCGCGCACGTACTTCGACGACGTGCTCATGCGCCCCAAGCACGGCTACGGCGCGAACATGAACCCGTGCCTGGACTGCCGCGCGTACATGCTGGCGCGGGCGCGGGAGTACATGGACGAAGCCGGCGCGGACTTCGTGTTCACGGGCGAGGTGCTGGGGCAGCGGCCGAAGTCGCAGTACCGGCAGGCGCTGGCCACGGTGGCGGAGGAGTCGGGCCTCTTCGACCGCCTTCTGCGCCCGCTCTCCGCGAAGCTCCTGCCGCCGACCCTCCCGGAGCGCGAGGGCTGGATCGACCGGTCGAAGCTGCTGGCCATCTCCGGGCGCAGCCGGAAGATCCAGATCGCGGAGGCCGCGCGGCGCGGCATGGATGCGGACGAGCTGCCGCAGCCGGCCGGCGGCTGCTGCTTCCTCACGGACGAGGCGTACTCCCGCAAGCTGCGCGACTGGCTGGACCACCAGGAAACGCCGCGGCACGACGCGGAGGCGTTCGTGCTGCTGAAGGTGGGCCGGCACCTGCGCCTGAACGACGACGTGAAGGTCATCGTGGGCCGGGACGAGGCGGAGAACGCCTTCCTCGCGAACTACCGGCGCGGGCGCTGGGAGTTCTTCGCGAAGGACGTGACGGGCGCCACCGTGCTGGCGGAGGCCGCGCGCGACCTCGAGTGGGAGGAGATCGAGCGGATCGCCGCGATCACCGCGCGCTACGGCCATGCGAAGGACGTGGAGCGCGCGGTCATCCGGTTCCGCGCGCCGGCCGGCCCGGACGAGCTTCTGCCCCAGGTGGACGCGCGCCCGGTGGAGGAGATCGCGGTGGAGCCCGCGGAGCTCGGCGCCATCGAGGCGCTGCGGGTCTGAGGCCGGCGAGTTGTGGCGCGAGGCGGCGGCGTGCGATGATCGAGGCCTTCGGAGGCGGACTTCCGTGACGGGACCGGCGTGCCGGCGTGCGTGGCTTCCCGCGGTCGCCCTGGCGGCCTTGGCGGCGTCCGCCGCGGCCCCGCCCGCCCGCGCGGCCGAGCACTCCGTGCGCCCCGACGGGACGGGGGACTTCCCCACCATCCAGGCCGCGGTGACCGCCGCGCTCGCCGGCGACGAGATCGTGCTGGAGGACGGCACGTTCACGGGCCCCGGCAACCGGGACATCGACTTCGGCGGCAAGGATCTCACCGTCCGCTCGCGCAACGGCGCCGCCGCCTGCACCCTGGACACGCAGGGCACGCCGGCACAGCCGCACCGCGCGTTCCACCTGCACTCCGGCGAATCCGCGGCCGCGCGCATCGCGGGCCTCACGATCACCGGCGGCTACACCACGGGCCCCTTCCCGCAGGTGGGCGGCGCGGGGATCCTCGTGGAGTGGAACACGCACCCCACCATCGAGGACTGCGTGTTCGAAGGGAACGAGTCCGGCTTCCAGGGCTTCGGCGCGGGGCTCCTGGCGTGGGAAGGCTGCAACGTCACGATCCGGGACTGCATCTTCCGCAACAACGTGTCCGGCTGGTACGGCGGCGGCTTCACCCTCCGGAAGAACTGCCATGCCCTGGTGGAACGGTGCCTGATCCAGGGCAACTACGCGCTGCACGCGGGCGGCGGCGCGTCGATCACGCGGTCGAACGCCATCCTCAACGACTGCGTGTTCGAGGACAACTGGATCACCGAGGCCGACGGCGGCGGCCTGCTCGTGAAGGCGGAGGCCATGCCGGTGCTCACGCGCTGCATCTTCTCCGGGAACCGGGCACCCTACGGCGCGGCCATCGGCATCGGCAACTTCCCCGCGGTCACGGCGGTGGATTGCCTCTTCGAGAACAACGACGCCTCGTTCGCCGGCGGCGGCGTCGAGGTGGGGCAGGATCCGTCCTCGATCGATCTCACGAACTGCACGTTCGCGTTCAACCGGGCCCCGTCCGGCGCGCACGTCTTCTTCTCGAACACGGGCTCCGGCACGGTGCGCCACAGCATCCTCGGACCGTACTGCGGGAACAACGCCGTGCACGTGTACGGCGCCATCGACATCGACTGCTGCGTCGTGCCCGGCGGCGCCGCCGCGGTGTTCTCCACCGGCGGACTGACCTGGGGCGGAGGGAACCTGGATGCCGATCCGCGATTCTGCGCTCCGGATCCCCTGGGCTGCGACTCGGACCCGCCGGTGGCCGCGCAGTACACGCTCGACGCGGCGTCGCCCGCGGCGCCGGGCACGAATCCCTGCGGCCTCGTCGGCGCCTATCCCGTGGCCTGCTCCGTCACCGCCGCCACCTCCGGGATGCGGTTCGAATCCTGGGGGCGCATCAAGGCGGGGTATCGAGGCGCCGTGCCCGCCCGTCGGTAGGCGAGTCCGGCCGGTAGGCGAGTCCGTCGTTCGCGGCTAGAATCGAGCCTCTTTCCCCGAGGGTCCTCCCGTGCTCCTCCGCTCCGCCGCGCTCGCATCGGTCGCCCTGCTCGCCGCCGCATCCGCGGGGGCGCAGTCCGGGCTCCCGTCGTACGCGCGCCTCCTGGACGGCGTGCCCGTGTTCGACGGGATGGGTCCCGTGTCGAGCCCGTGGCTCGGCGGCTGGGAGACCGCGCGCCCGCAGCTCCTGGACGCCGATGCGGACGGGGACGCCGACCTCTTCGTGTTCGAGTCCATCGGGCGTCTCCGCTTCTACCGCAACGACGGGACGCCGGCCGCCGCGACGTTCACCTTCGTGACGGACGACTGGGGCGGCCTCCACGAGGACTTCTTCGGCCGGGTGGTGGACGTGGACTCCGACGGGGACCTGGACCTGCTCACGCAGGGGCCGGAGTTCGAGACCGACATCGGCGGCACCTCGGTGTTCCGGACCGGGGCGTACCTGTACACGAACACCGGGACCTCCTCCGCGCCGGTGCTCGTGAACCAGAGCACGCATCCGGACGGATTCCTCGTGGACACGAGCGGGGACCCGATCCCGTGCGTGACCACGGCGCCGGATCTCGTGGACCTCGAGGGCGACGGCGACAAGGACCTCATCATGGGGGACCCGAGCGGCGCGTTCATCCTGTACCGCAACATCGGCACGCCGGTCGCCCCCGCCTTCGTGTTCGAGACGGACCACTACCAGGACCTGCTCATCGTGTTCGGCTCGTGCACCGGCGAGGTCGCGGGGCCGCGCACGCTCGGCGCGATGCTGGCGGCCGACTCCGGACTGCGCCACGGCTACATGCTGTTCACGTTCCACGACGTGGACAACGACGGCCTGCAGGACCTCTTCCTGGGGGACCAGTTCAACTCCAACGTGTATTTCCTCGAGAACCTCGGCGGATCGCCGGACCCGGAGTTCGAGTGCCGCACGCAGGACTACTTCCCCACGCAGCCGGAGTTCGCGCAGATGATCGTCACCGGCATGGCGGACCTGGACGCGGACGGCGACCCGGACGCCATCCTCGGATCCGGCGTGTCGTTCACCACCGGCCTCTTCCTGTTCCGCAACGACGGCACGCCCACGGTGCCGCTGTTCCGGATCCGGGACCCGGACTACCTGCCGGAGCTGGACCTCGGCGCCAACACCACGGTCACCTTCGCCGACCTCGACGGGGGAGGCGTGCCGGACCTCTTCGTCGGCTCCGGGAGCGAACAGCGCGTGGCGAAGTTCGGGAACCTCGGGACGGGGGGCGCGCCGGGCTTCGGGCTGGAGGAGCCGGCATGGCTGCCGCTGCCGAACGCGGCCTGGGCGGCAGCGGAGTTCGCGGACCTGGACGCGGACGGGGACCTGGACCGGTTCGTCGGGATGACCTCGGGGGCCGTGCGGTGGTGGGAGAACACGGGGACGCCCTCGGCTCCGGGCTTCGCGGAGGTGACGGACGATCCCGCGTTCGGCGACGTCGTGGGACGCACGATCCGCACCGCCGTCAACGCGCAGGCGGTGCCGCGCTTCCTGGACGACGACGGCGACGGCGACCTGGACCTGGTGGTGGGCGGCTGGAGCTTCTCGGGGGAGTCGAAGCTGCTGCTGTTCCGCAACGACGGCACGCGGCAGGCTCCGTCGCTCGTGCTGGCGTCGTCGGACTGGCGGGGGTTCGGCGTGCTCGGGCAGCAGCTCGCGCCCCTGTTCGCGGACCAGGACGGCGACGGCGACCGCGACCTCCTCGTGGGCCGGTACGACGGCACGTTCGTGCGCGCCGAGAACGTGGGCACGCCGGCGCTTCCCGGGTTCGGCCCGATCGAGGCGATTCCCGGGCTGGACGTGGGACAGGGCGCGGTGCCGGCCATGCTCGACGTCGACGGGGACGGCGATCCCGACCTCGTCGCGGCGGAGAGTTCGGGCGGGATGAACCTGTACCGCTCGGATCCCTCCGGCCCGTCGCCCCCGGCGTTCACGCTGGGGTCGCCCGCCGAGAGCGCATCGGTGAACGGGCGGCACCCCGTGCGCTTCGATTGGCCGACCGTGACGGACCCGGCCACCGGCGCGGAGTGCACCTACGAGCTGCGCATCGCGGCCGCGCCCGACGCGCCGCCGCATGAGTGGCTCCTGCTCGCGGGCCTGACCGCCAGCGAAGCGGACGTCACGCTGCACGTGGGCGACTTCCGCTTCCGCGAGCACTTCGTGTGGACCGTCGTGGCGCACGGCGTGCGCCCCGCGCCCGTTCCCGCGTGGCGCCCCGGCGTCCACGCCACGTTCGACGGCGTGCACGGGGACCCCATCCCGCCCGGGGAGGTCGATCCCACGCCGCGCACGCCGCCGTCGCTCGCGCTGCGCACGTCGCCGGTGCCGGCGCGCGGCCCCGTGCGGCTGGACGTCGCGTGGCCCGTGGACGCCCCGGGCACCGTGGAGATCTTCGACCTCGCCGGTCGCCGCGTCCGCACGCTGCATGACGGCATGGCCGCGGCGGGGGAAACGGCCTTCACGTGGGACGCGCGCGACGCGGCCGGCCGCCGGGTGGCGGCGGGCGTGTACCTCGCGAGGATCCGCCAGGAGGCGGAGGCGCGCACGCGGCGGATCGTGCTGCTTCGCTAGGCCGGCCCGGGTTCGCCGGGCAGCGCGCCGTCCAGTTCGCGGAGGCTGCCGATCACCGTGCACGGCAGCTCCGTGCCCAGTCCCAACGGATCCAGCAGCACCGGGGCCATGCCCGCGCGCGCGGCGCCCACCATGTCCACCTGCGGGAAGTCCCCCACGTAGGCGCAGCGCCGCGCCGGCTCGCCGAAGTGCGCGCGGGCTACCTCGAAGATGCGCGGGTCCGGCTTCTCGAAGCCGACCTCGTGCGAGTCCACGATGATCTCGAAGCGATCGGCGAGCCCGAGCTCCTCGAGCAGCCGGCGGACCCGGCCATCCGCGTTCGACACCACGCCGAGCCGGAAGCCGCGCGCGGCCAGCCCGTCGAGCGTCTCGCGGGTTCCCTCGGGAACGCGACGCCACAGGTTCTCGCGGCGGTGCGCCGCCTCCACGGCCTGCTGCGCCGCCGCCCACGCGACCTCCGGCACGCCGGCCGCGCCGAGCAGCTCGTGCACGTACACGTCCCAGCGGCCGCGGTCCGTGAGGGACGGGTCCGCGCCCGCGCGCCGGTACATGACCGCGCGCGCCCGCGCCTCCGCGGCCCCCAGCGCCGCCTCGTCCACCGCGTGTCCCGCCTCCGCCAGCGCCGCCCGCACCCGCCCCACGTGCAGGAAGGCCAGGGTGTTCCCCGCGTCGAAGAGGATTGTCGAGATGTCGGCCAAGCGGGTATTCCTCATGCGCTCCTCGTGCGGGCAGGCCGGAGAGACTGCCGCACGCGGCGCGTCCCCGCAAGCGGAGTGGCCACGCCGTGCGCTTCGGCCCGTTCGAGATCACGCAACGCCGGGAGGTCGCCGGCGGGGGCTTCGACGCCGCCGCCCGGGACGAGTCCGGCAAGGACGTCTGCCTCTGGGTGGGCCGTCCCGGCAGCGCCGCGCTCGCGGCGGAGCTGGAGTCCGTGCGCAGGCGGCTGGCCGTGGTCTACCACGCCGCCCTGCCGCGCGTGCTCGGCACCGCGCTCGCGGAGGACCGCGCGTGCCTCGTGCTCGCGCCGTACGCCGGACCGCGCCTCGCGGACGTCCTCGCGGCCGGCCCCGTCGCGCCGCCGGACGCCATCGATCTCGTCCGCGCCGTGGCTGCGGGCCTGGTCAAGGCGCACAAGGCCGGGGTACCGCACGGCGCGATCACCGCCGACGAGATCATCCGCGCGGAGGACGGGCGCACCCTGCTGCTGCACCTCGGCTTCGGCCCGTTCCTGGACCCGCGCGAACCGCGCGCTCCCGAGGACCTCGATGCGCCCGGCGGCAGCGAGGAGGGCGACGTCTTCGCGCTCGCTCGCATCCTCGTCCACGCGATCGAGGGCGCCGATCCCGTGCCGCCCGGCCGCGACCCGCTCGCGGCCTTCGCATCCGGCGCCGCGCCCGCGCGCACCGCGGACACGTTCGCCCCGTCGCTCCCCGAGGGACTCCGCCGCCTGCTGGCGCGCGCGCTGCACCCGGACCCGCAGCGTCGCATGCGCCGGGCCGAGGAGCTGGCCGGCGACCTCGGCGTGCTGCGCGCGTCGTGGGACTCGCTGCACGCGCCGCCACCGAAGCCGTCCATCCCGTTCCCGCCGCTGCTCCACCCGGGCGTCCTGGCCGGTCTGGCGCTGGGTTTCGGCCTGCTCGCGCTCGCCCTGCTGCGGTCCTGCGGCGGCCAAAAAGCCGGTTGACTCCCCCGACGAGCGGCCCCGATGATTCCGGGGCTTCGGACCTCCAGCGGGGGTCCATCGTGCGAGCGAGACCTGTGGACCCATCTCTCGGAGGGGAGCAACGGTGACCGAGATCCTCGTGGTTCAGTCGAAGATCCGCGACATGATCAAGAACGAAGGCTGCGCCACCAGCCAGGAGGCGGTGGAGGCCCTGTCGAAGGAGATCGAGCGCATGGTGAAGCGGTCGATCGAGCGGGCCAAGGAGAACGGCCGCAAGACGGTCAAGGGCCAGGATATCTAGCGAATCCCGGCTCGGATCTCACGTGACGGGAGGGGCCGGCAGCGGCCTCTCCCGTTTCGCGTTCCCCTCCACCTCCGTGCGGAGCTGGCCGCACGCGGCCGAGATGTCCGGGCCCATGCTCCAGCGCACGGTCACCACCGGCGCCTGCGGGTGCAGCCGCGCGGCGAAGGCGTCCACCCGCTCCCGGTCCGGCCGCTCCAGGTCCGGCGTGGCGCCCGGGTTGTACGGGATGAGGTTGATCTTGAACGGCCCGCCCTTCACCAGGCGCGCCAGGCGGTCGGCGTGCGCGGGGGTGTCGTTCACCTCGCGCATGAGCACGTACTCCAGCGTGACGCGGTTGCGCGTGGCGTGCGCGTAGTCCCGCGAGGCGCGCAGCAGCTCCTTCACCGGGATCCTCGCCGCCTTCGGCATCAGCGCCTCGCGCAGCTCCTGCGTCGGTGCGTTCAGCGAGACCGCCAGCCGCACGCCCAGGCCGCTCTCCGCCAGCTTCCGCAGCCCCGCCAGGGCGCCCGCCGTGGACACCGTGATCCGCTTCGGCGAAAGGTCTAGGCCGAGCGGATCGATCAGCAGCCGGCACGCCTCGATCACGGACCCGGCGTTGTGCAGCGGCTCGCCCATCCCCATGAACACGACGTTCGTGCGCGTCCTCCGGTCGCGGATCTCCTTCCACAGCGGCAGGACCTGCCCCACGATCTCGTGCGGCGCGAGGTTGCGGACGAATCCCATGCGCCCGGTCTGGCAGAAGACGCAGTCCAGCGTGCAGCCCACCTGCGAGGAGATGCACAGCGTCACGCGCCGCTCCGTGGGCATGAGCACCGACTCCACGGAGCCGCCGCCGGGCAGGCGGAACAGCCACTTGCTGGAGGCGTCGACCGCGCTGCGTCGCGTGGCCGCTACCTCCAGCCCGCCCACCTCGCAGTCCTCGGCGAGCCGGGCGCGGAGATCGCGGGACAGGTCGGTCATCTCCTCGACCGAGTCGACCGCCTTGTCGAAGAGCCAGCGCGCGATCTGCCGGTAGCGGTACTCGGGCAGTCCGCGCGCGCGCACGAACTCCCGGAGACCGTCCAAGTCCAACTGGCGCAACACGATCCGTTCGGACACGCCTCGCTCCGGGCAACGGTTGCGCGCGCCGCGGCGCGAACCTATCCTGCCTTCCGGGTGGACCCGGGAGAATAGCGGATTCCGGCGCGGGCGCGCCGGGCCGCGTGGAGGCGGCGATGGGCTGCCGGATCGGCACGACGGCCGGGCGCTCGGTCGCGGCGCTTCGGGCGGGGCTCGTCCTGGCCGTGTCCGCCGGGGTCTGGGCCGCGCCGGCGCAGCACGCCCGCGCGGACGACGACGCCAAGGACCCGGGCCGGCACGAGAAGCTCCTGAAGCGCCTCGAGAACTTCGAGGTCGCGGGCGGCGTGCGCACGGAGCAGGGCCACGTCCTGCCCGAGCTGATCACGGTGGAGATCCGCAGCGAGATCTGCGTGGAGAGCCGCCGACCGGACGCGCGCTTCTGGTCGCTGGACTACGACACGTGCTTCGTCTGGGTCTCGCGCGACACGGTGGACGTGCGCGGCGAGTACAAGGTCGCCGTGCCGTGCCTGGACGCGGACAAGAAGTACGAGCTGAAGGACCGCGCGGGGGAGCTGCGCCTCGTGCCGCGCGGCCCGGTCACCTACGTGGCGGAGTCGGACGCGGGCTGGCGCATCCAGGACACGTTCACCTCCGCGCGCAGCCAGCGCCGGGACCTCGTGCTGGAGCTGACCACGGACCGCTTCTTCATCATCCTGGACGACGCATCGCTCCGGGAGCGCCCGCGGGAGGACGCCGCGCCGCTCGCCAGCTACGCGTTCGGCGAGGGCGTGGACGTGCTGCGCTTCCACCAGGGATGGGCCGAGTGCCTCATGGACGGTCGGATCGGCTGGATGGAGATGCGATTCCTGGGAACGGAAGAGGAGATGCAGGAGCAGGCGCCCTTCCGGGAGAAATCGCCGCTGCGCGGGACGGATCGAGGGGGAGCTTCACCGTGAAGACCGCCCCGCCGGTGCGCGGGGACTCGGCCGTGATCGCCCCGCCGTGGTTCGCCACCACGCGGTGGCACACGGCGAGCCCGAAGCCGTGGCCCTTCGGCTTCGTCGTGAAGTGCGGCTCGAAGATGCGGTCGCGCACGTGCTCGGGGATGCCGGGCCCCTCGTCCGTCACGCGCACGGTGGCGGAGGCGGCGCCGCGGATCGTCTCCACGCGGATCGTGCCGCCCGACGCCATCCGCTCGCGGGTGGCCTCGGCGGCGTTGGTCAGCAGGTTCAGCACGACCTGACGGATCTGCTGCGGATCGGCGAACACCCGCAGCGGGCCCTCCGCCTTGGCGAGCTCGAGCGTGATGCCGTCGAACCGGTTCTGCGGCTTCACGAACTCGATCGTGCGCTCCACCAGCTCGGAGAGGTCCACGTCGGTGGGGGAGCTCTCCTTGCGGGACGCGTCCAGCAGGCCGTCGGTGAGCCGGCGCATCTCGCCCACCTGCTCGGCGATGATCTCCGCGCCTCGCTTGATCTTCGCCAGCCGGCGCGGATCGGCGCCGTCCGACAGCGCGGCCACGATCAGCTCCGCGCGCCCGCCGATGGCCATGAGGTAGTTGTTCAGTTCGTGCCCGATCTCGCCGGCCATCTCGCCCATCGCGGACAGCCGCTCCGAGTGCACGAGGCGCCGCTCCATCTGCTTGATCGGCGTCACGTCCTTCGCGATCTGCAGGAAGCCCGCGGCATGGCCTCCCGTGTCGCGCAGGAGCGTCTGGATGACGAGGAGGTCCTTGCCGCCGTCCTCGCCCGCGCCCGGGAGGCGCGTCTCGTTCACGCGGCTGCCGCCGTGCAACAGCGCCGGGAGCAGCGTCTCCGGTTTCGCGCCCGCCTCCCCGGCGAACTCCTCCAGCCGCCGGCCGACGGCGAACTCCGGCTTCGTGCCGAAGATGTGCATCGTGTGCGTGTTCGCGGACACGACGGTCCCGTCCAGGTCCGCCACGATGATGCTGGCGCCCACGTTCTCCACGATGTTCGCGAGGTGCTCGCGCGTCTCCGCGATCTCGCGCGTCTTCTCCTCCACGCGGCGCGACAGCTCCCCGCTCCACGTGTGCTGCCGGTCCTGCCAGCGCCGCAGCTCGTCGGTGAGCTGGTTGATCGTGCGGCCCAGCGCGCCCAGCTCGCCGTCGGACTCCAGGCGGACGCGGTGGTCCAGATCGCCCTCGGCGATGCGCTCCGTGTCGGCCACGAGATCCGGCAGCGGTCCGAGGAGCCGGCTCGTGAGGAAGCTCGCGCCCGCCGCGCCGAGCACGAGCAGCGCGAGCGTCGTCGCGATGATCCGCCAGCGCAGCTCCGCCGCCGCGGCGCCGCGGGGGTCGAGCGCGTAGGCGATGCGCAGCACGCCGGAGGCGTCCGTTCCGCCGCCCGCCGCCGCCGGGAGCGGCAGCGCGAGATCCAGCACCGGGCCGTCCTCGGCGTCCAGGAGGGTCTGGTGCGCCGTGCTCGTGCGCGGCACGGGGATCCCGTCGAGCCGCGCGCGCAGCGGGGGCGGGCAGCTCCCGTCGAGGCGGATCGTCCCCGCGGGCGACTCGACGACGGCGAGGAGCAGGGAAGGATCGTGCCGCATCCGCGCCTCGAGCGCGGCCTGCACGCGCGGGAGGTCGCCGCGCCCGGCATCTCCCGAAACGGCGTCCGCAAGCGACGCGGCGACGCGCACGGCGGCCTGGCGCGAGACCCCGCGGGTGCGGGACTCCCACGTGGCGAGGAACAGGGCGGAGAGCCCCGCCCCCACGAGGCACAGGAAGGCCACGAAGCCCACGGTCGCCTGCACGCGGAGGCTTGTCGCCCCGGCGCGGACGCGCGCGAGCGCCGAGTGTCGGGTCATCCGTGACGCCGCCTTCCCGGACGCGACCGGGCGTGCGCAGGCCGCCTCCGGCCCCGCACGACGCGGTCGATGGGTTCCGCCGTTCCTCGTAAACTTCGACCAGGAAACGGAGTCCCTTTACCGGACTCGTCACCCGGGGATAGGCGGAGACCGCATGGAGCCAACCGACGAACCCGTGGAGGACGCCCGCGGCCTGCTGTGCCCCCTGCCGGTCATCCGGTTGGGGGCGCGGATCCGCGCCGTGCCGCCCGGGGGCACGCTGCGCCTCCTGGCCGACGACCCCGCCGCCGAGGAGGACGTGCGCCTGTGGGCCCGGGGCCACGGGCACACCGTTCTCACGGTGGATCGGGAGGCCGGCTGGACCGTGATCCGGGTCCGGCGCCGGGACTGACCGGGCGCCGCCCCAACGGACCGGAGGCTCAAGAAGCGCAACAAGCGGTCAAGGGACGGCACGCGTTCGCCGATGCCTCGGGAAGCCCACCGCCCGAGGAGGTTTCCCGATGAGTTCGTCCCGCGTTCTGTGCGCGTGCGTCGCGCTCGCGACGTGCGTCGCCTTCGTTCCCACGCCCGCGTCGGCCGCCGGCGCGTCCCTCGACGGCATGCGCGGGATGCTGCGCGTTCCGTCGGCGGATCCGCATCCGGTCGGCTACCTCGCCGGCACGTTCTGGGGCTCGTACGCCCGCGTGCAGTACGAGGCCGCCGAGTCCCCCAACGGCCGGCCCGAGACGGTCAAGTTCGGCGGTTCGTCGCTCGCCGTGACCTACGCGCCCACGGGCATGTTCGAGCTGGCGCTGCACGGCGCCGCGGAGACCCAGCTCCTGGACTCGGAGCCCGCGGGCGTCTCCGAGCGCAAGTTCGGTCTGCACGACATCGGGGTCGGCGCGAAGGCGCTGCTCACGCCCGAGTCGCGGCAGGACTTCCGGCTCGCGGCCCTGCTGGACGTGGGCACGACGCTCGGCAACCGGGAGGCCCTGGCCGGGAGCTGGGACTCCGACGGCTTCGACATCACGGGCCGGCTCGCGCTGACCTACACCAGCCCCGCCCCGGAGGGCCGCACGGGCCTGCGCGCGCACGTCAGCACCGGCTACCTGAACCGCACCGGCGCGTTCGACGAGGCGGCCTGGGCGGTGACCGCCGCGGGCCCGACGCCGGCGCGCTCCGTCCTGCACGGCGATCAGTTCCTGTACGGCGCCGGCATCGAGTTCCCGGCGCCGAAGGGCTGGACCGGGTTCGCCGAGTGGTCCGGCGAGTACGACGTGGAGGCCGATGCCGCGTTCTCGGACAACCCGATGCGGATCACGCCGGGCGTGCGCTGGTCGGCCCCGGGCGCCGCGATGGTCTTCACCGCGGGCGCGGACGTCTCGCTGGCCTCCGAGGAGGCCGGCCCGTCGTGGGGCCTGCTCGCGGGCTTCTCGTTCGCGGGCCACATGGCGCCGGTGCGCGGCACGCTGCTCGGTACCGTGCGCGATGCCGACACCGGCGAGCCGATCGCGAACGCCCGCGTCGCCCCGCGCGAGGGCGGCGCCGCGTCGACGACGGACACCGCGGGCCGGTTCGAGGCCCAGGCCAAGGAAGGCTACGCGGTGATCGAGGTCTCCGCGGACGGCTACGTCACGAAGACGCGCGTCGTGGAGATCCCCGCGCACCGCTCGCAGCAGTTCGACTTCACGCTGCCCAAGCGCAACGTGCTCGGCGCCGTCGCCGGCAACCTGCGCGACGCCGGCAGCGGCGCCGCGCTGGCCGGCCGCGTGCGGGTCCAGGGCGGCGAGTGGGTGGCCGCCGATCCGGCCACCGGGAAGTGGGAGATCGCGAACGTCACCGAGGGCCAGGTCGTGCTCGAATTCGACGCGCCGGGCCACCGCACGGAGACCGTGCCGGTCGTCGTGAAGGCGGGCGAGACGGTCGTGCAGGACGCCGGCCTCACGGCCGACGCGAAGGCCGACTACGCGCGCATCGAGGGCGTCGTTCGCGACGCGGCGACCGGCCAGCCGGTCGCGGCGGTCGTGACGGCGCACGGCAAGTCCGGCGCCAGCGCGAAGTCCGATCCGGCCACCGGCCGGTACGAGATCCGCGTGGAGGCCGGCGACTACACGCTGTCGGTGGCCAGCGCCGGCTACGCCGGAGTGCAGGAGACCGTCCAGGTGGCGGCCCGCGACGCGCGCGAGCTGCACTGGAAGCTGGCGGAGGCCCCGCGGCAGCTCACGTTGAACGGCGTGCTGTTCGACACGGGCGGCGCCACGATCAAGCGCGAGTCGCTCACCGCGCTCGAGGCGGCGGCGAAGTTCCTCGCCGACAACCCGGACGCGAGCGTGCTGGTCCAGGGCTGGGCGAGCGAGAGCGCTTCGCCGGAGGCGAACGTGGCCCTGTCGCAGCGGCGCGCGGACGCCGTGCTCAAGTACCTCGTGGTGAACTACGGGGCGGATCCGTCCCGCCTCGCCGCGAAGGGCCGGGGCGCCGCGGGCGCGGACGCCGCGAACGGGAGCATCGAGCTGCTCGTGCAGGGCGCCGGCTCGAACTAGCCGCGCGCGCGGGATCCGGAGGGCGGTCCGTCGTCGGGTGCGACGCGGACCGCCCTTCGTCGTTCACCACTCCGCGCGCAGCTCCGCCTGCACGTGCAGGGAGGTCCCGTCCGCGTCGCGCACGTGGCCCGCGTTCCGGGTCGCCAGCACGCCCGCCTTCACGCGCAGGTCCGCCGCGTCGCGCCACGCCGCGCGCAGGCGGGCGTGCGGGAACACGCGGCGCTCCACCACGCCGGACAGCGTGCCGCCCGAACCGCGCGATCCGCCGCTGTCGGGGTCCCACGCCTCCCCGGCCCGGCCCTCGCCGCGGCGCGTCACGTCCACTCCCGCGCCGAGCCGCAGGTCCGTGGCGAAGTCCCGCTCGGCCCACACCTCCGCGTGCTCCACGTCCGGACCGTTCCCGTATCCCAGGGGCACGCCGTCCAGCACGAGGTCCGCGTCGTAGAACACGGCGTAGGTGTAGCGGTAGACCTTCACGAACTCCGCGCGCGCGTCCGCGGCGCGCCCGCCCGCGACGCCCGCCCAGGACAAGCCGACCTGGTAGCCGATGCGGTCCGGCTGCGACGCCGACTCGGTGGCCAGGTCGTCCACGAGGACCTCCGCGTCCGCGCGCAGACCCGGCGCCACGCGCCACACGACATCCATCCCCGCGAGCACGTTGTTGCGGTGGGGGAGGAGCGACGAGCCCCTCGGCGTGGCGCGGTCCAGCCAGCGCTGCACCAGCGTGTACGGGACGATGCCGATCGCGTACAGGATCTCCAGGCCGTCCGCGCGGTACGCGGCGGCCTCGTGCAGGCCGAGCCGCACCGGCCCGAACCCGAACTCGATGCGATGCGCCGCGAACTGCAGCCGTCCGGCGTCGCCCGCGGGATCCGCGAGCGGTTCGTGCAGCGTGCCCACCATCGCCACCGCCCGCGCCCGGTCGCCGAACGTGCGCGACAGCTCCAGCGCCGGATACGGGATGGCGGCGTCGGACAGCAGGAGCGTTCCGGAGCGCCCGGGCCCCCAGCGGTTCGTGACCAGCCCGGCCCGCAGGTCCAGCGCGGCGGTCCGCCACGACAGGTACGCGTCCTCGGAAGAGAGGTACCAGTCCGAGTTCTTCACGATCGCGTCGCCGATGCCCCCGCCTTCGATCTTCTGCACGGCCACGTCCGCGAGCGCGAATCCGCCGCCCGGCAGGTAGGCGCGGAAGGTCGCGCCGCCGCGCGTGCCGGGGACGATCTCGCCCGTGTCGTCGGTCGTGACGGCGCGCGCGCGAAGGTCCCCGCGGACGCGCAGCCGCGCGTCCCCGGCCGCGGCCTCGAGGAGCGGCGGCGTCTCGGCGAAGGCGGTGCCGGCGCCGAGTCGCGCCAGCTCCCAGGCCAGTTCGCGCTCCAGCCTCCGCGCCGGCCCGAGCGACGCGAGATCCGGCCGCGCGGTCCGCAGCGCGACGAGGGCGCGGGCCACGTCGGCGCGCGGCAGGGGCCGCGTGAACACCGGGAGCTCCGCGAGCCCGCCGCGGTTCCAGAGCGACTCGATGTCCGCCCAGGCCGGATGGTCGGGCGGCAGGGACTCGGCGGGCAGCGGATCCGCGGACGCCGCCGCCGCCACGGGGTCGGCCCCCGCGGCCGCGAGCGTCGCGGCCGCCAGGACCAGTGTCCCGAGGCGGCGCAGCATGTTGCGGGACAAGGCTTCCGGGCGCATAGTGGCGCACGCTAGAAACGCCTTCCCCGCCTGTCAAGCGAACCGCGAGGGCCGTCCCGGATGTCGTTTCCGCCGCTCCGAACCCCGGTGCGCCCGGCGCGGGCGTGCGTCCCCGCCGCGATCGCCGGGCGGCTCGCCGCCCTCCCCGCCGTCGTCGTCGCCGTCGTCGCGGCGGCCGCCGCAGCGGGGGACGCCGCCGCCGAGCCGGATCTCACCGAGAAGGTCCTGGACAGCAAGTACTCCCGCGGCGACTACGCCGTCTACCTCGGCTGGCACGATCCCGCGGACTGGCAGTTCGACGAGCACGGCTCGTGGGCGCTCCCCGTGGGGTTCAAGGTCCGCTTCCGCTGGCTGGACTGGCTGCGCGTGGAAGGGGACGTCAGCTACTTCCGGCGGAGCAACGAGCCCGAACTGCTCGTGTCCATCTTCCGGGCGCCGAACTTCGACGGCCTGCTCGTCGGCGGGAGCGTGCAGGCCGTGCTCCGCCGCCGCGGCGTGTTCCGGCCCTACGTGGGCGCCGGTCCGATCGTGGCGTCGCTCGGCAACGACTTCCTCGTGTTCCGCCCCGAGGTGCGGGATGCCGACCCGTCGAACCCCGACCAGTTCGCCCTCGCGTCCTGGAGCCAGTTGGACGTGGGCATCCAGGGAATGGCGGGACTGGAGTTCTACATCGGCCACCGGGTTTCGCCGTTCCTCGAGTATCGCCATCTCCTGGGCAGCCTGGACCTGGATGCCGGGGACGTGACCATCGGCGCCTTCCCGTTCGATCCCGCGGAGCTGAACACCGTGCCACAGACCCCGGAGGAGGACGGCCGCCCCCACTCCTCGCACTACGACTGGTCGGGTCCCGTGGTCGTCGGCGGATTGAAGATCCGCTTCTGAGGCCCTATACTCGGGGTCCCTGCGTACACCCGCCCGCTCCGCGCCCCGGGGGAGGGAACCGCGGTTGATCCACCCCGAATCGGGGGGCCGTTCGTGAACTCCACACTCCCGTCACCGCTCCGGGCGGCGCTTGCCGCCTCGGTCCTGCTCGGCCTGTGCGTGTCGACCGCGCCGGCCGCGATCGTCCGCGTGCCCACGCAGGTGCCCAGCTTCCGCGTGGCCGTGCAGAACGCCGCGCCGGGGGACACGGTGCAGCTCGTGGGGAACGGCGGTGCCACGTACGTCAGCTCGAACCTCACGATCGACAAGGACCTGCTGATCCAGGGCGGGTGGCGGGTGGACTTCCAGGTCCGGGATCCGGCCACCTACGTGAGCGTCGTGCGCGACGTCGCCGAGTCCCCCACGCTCCCGCTCTTCCGCGTGACGGGGGCGGTGCGCGTCACGTTCGACGGGGTGTGGCTCTGGGGCGGGACGACCGGCGTCCTGGCGACCGGCGGCGCCGACATCGTCTTCCGGGATTGCGTGCTCAGGAGCCAGCGCAACACGGGTGTGGGGGACCCGGACGCGAACCGCGGCGGCGGCATCCGCCTGGTCGGCGGGTCCGCGCTGCTGGAGCGCACGCGCATCCAGTCGATCAACACGTCGTACAGCGGGGCCGGGATCGCGGCGATCTCCGCGTCCTCCGTGATCCTGCGGGATTGCACGATCGCGAACTGCCTGGCCACGCGGTTCTCCGGGGGCGACGCGTCGGGCGCGGGCGTGTACGCGAGGTCGGTGGGGGAGCTGCGCTTCGAGGGCACGACCGTGACGGACTGCGGCACCGTGCAGAACGCGGGCCTCGTGCTGGCGCAGTCCACCGTCGTGAACGCGATCGGCAGCCGTTTCATCCGCGGGCTGGCGTCCACGAACGGCGGCGCCTTCTCGATCGAGGACGCCACTGCCACGTTCGAGGACTGCGACTTCGAGGAGAACCGCGGCATCGCCGGCGGGGCGCTGCGCGTGACCGCGGGGAGCACGGTCACGGTCCGCGACTCGCGCTTCCGGAGGAATCGCGCGGCCGGAGTGGGCGGGGCGATCTGGAGCGATCAGGCCACGCTGCACCTGGAGGGCACCACGTTCGAGGAGAACCACGTGGTGACCTTCCCGTCCAACGTCGTCGCCGAGCGGGGAGGGGCCGTGTACGTCCTCTCGTCGGAGGTCGTGGCCCAGGAGTGCACGTTCCGGAACGAGCGCGCCACCGGGAAGGGCGGCGCGTGGTTCCAGATCGGCGGCCACGGCGCGATCTCCGACAGCCGGTTCGAGGCCTGCGACGCCGGGATCTTCGGCGGGGCCGCGGCCATCGAGCTGGGCGGGATGCTGGAGCTGACGCGCGTGCTCGTGCGCGGGTGCAGCGCCCGCTTCGGCGGGGGCGTGGCCGCGTCGTTCACGGGCGCCATCCGGGTGGACAAGAGCACCTTCGTCGACGGCATCGGCCGCAGCTCCGGGGCCGGCGTGTACGTGGACACGGGCGGGACGGTGGACCTGAAGGACTCCATCGTGTGCTGCGCGCTGCAGGGGGACCTGGTCTTCTGCCAGGCCGGCGCGGTCCGGGCGGACCACTGCGACCTGTGGAACGACGACTCCGAGAACATCCGGGAGGAGTGGGGCGGGGCCTGCCCCGATCCCACCGGGACGGGCGGGAACCTGAAGGTCTTCCCCGACTTCTGTGCCGGGGATCCGGACTTCCGGGTGGCCGACGGCTCACCCTGCGCGGGGAGCGCGTCCGACGGAGGGGATCTGGGTTGGCTGGCCGCCGGGTGTCCCACGGGCCGGCCCCTCGGGATCGAGCCCAGCACCTGGGGCCGGGTCAAGGCCGCGTGGCGGGATCGTTAGGATCCGCCGGGGACCGTCGATTCCCGGGCCCCGTCGGGCCCCCGGATTGACCCTCCCCGCCCCGCGTTGCTAGACTCCCCTTGCGTCGTCCCGGTGTCGCCCCCTCAGGTCAGGTTCACGCAACGGGTTCCCGCTACGATTGCCCAGGAAACGCGAATTCGGAAATACCGTTCGGACTCCACCGTCCGCGCGACCCTTCGGCGTGAAGGGTCGTCCGCGCCGCCTGCTCGCCGCCCCTTCCCTTGCCTCGAGGTGATTTCGATGTCGGTTCCCCGGACTGCGACGCTTCTCCGTCGCCTCTGCCCGGCGTTCGCGGCCGTGCTCGTGTTCGCCGCCGCCGAGACCCGAGCCTCCGGCAACCCGTCCGCGCAGCTCACCTTCCGCGCCGCCGATGTCCGCGTGGCCGCCCGCGGCGACGTGGCCGAGGTCTCGCTCGCCGGGCTGCCCCGCGTGGGCGGCGCCGACGCGCCCGCCATGCCGGTGTCGCTGCGCACCTTCGCGGTCCCCGCGGGCTATTCCGTCCGCGAGGTGCGCGTGAACCCGCGCGACGAGGTGCTCGTGGCCCGGGATGTGCGCCTCGGTCGCAGCGAAGCGTCCGCCCCCGGCGACACGGAGCGCGACATGGCCGCGGTCACGCGCGCGTTCCCGGAAGGCGCCCTGGAACCGGGCGCTCCCATCCATCCGGCACGGCCGGGCCTGGCCCTGCACTCCGGGAACGCGGGCGGCTTCACGCTGCAGAGCGTCGCCGTGTTCCCGCTGCGCTGGGACCGCCTGACGGGCGATCTGTACCTCGCGCAGTCCGTGGACGTGGAGCTGGAACTGGGGCCCGCCGCGGCGGGGAACGGGCTCGTGCGCGAGCGGCGTGGGACCGAGGCCGAGCGCAGCATGGCGGCCGCGCTGGCGACCGTGGTGGAGAACCCGGAGGCCCTCGTCGAGGGCCGCATGCCGGACGACGCGCTTCGCAGCGACGACGGGGGCGGGTTCGCCCCGACGGACCTGCCCGGTCTCGAGGGCACGCCGGTGGACATGGTGATCGTGACCACCGCTGCGCTGTCCGCCGCGTTCCAGCCGCTCGCGGACTGGAAGACGAAGAAGGGCGTCCCCACGGTGATCAAGACCGTGGAGTGGATCGACGCCAACTACCCGGCGGGGCATGACCGGCCGGAGCGCATCCGCGACTTCCTGCGCGACGCGTACGCGAAGTGGGGGACCTACCTGGTCCTGGCCGCGGGCGACTACCAAGTCGTCCCGACCCGCGACGCCTACAACCGCTTCTTCTTCGGCGGCACCCTGATCCCCACGGATCAGTACTTCGCCTGCCTGGACGGGGACTGGAACGACGACGGCGACGGCCTGTACGGCGAGGGCATCTTCACGGTCACGCCGGGGGACGAGGCGGACCTGTACCCCGACGTGTTCATCGGCCGGGCCCCGGTCGAGACCACCACCGAGGTGGCCACGTTCATCGCGAAGTCCATGGCCTACGAGAAGACGCCGCCGGCCGGCTACGCGAAGAAGGTGACGTACCTGGCGGAGGTGCTGTTCCCGGAGACGTGGGTGTACGGCGATCCCCCCGAGAACATCGCCCTGGACGGCGCCACGCTCTGCGACATCTTCGACACCTTCATCCCCGGCGACTGGACCCGCGTGAAGCGCTACCAGAGCCAGAACAACCTGGACCGGTCCATCGCGCTGCAGGAGCTCAGCGTCGGGCACGCCCACCTGCTGACGCTGATGAACCACGGCGATGCGTTCAAGTTCTCCACCGGGAACGGCGTCAACCCGCGCGTCTACATCGCGGACACGGACTCCCTGCACAACGGGAACTACCTGATGTACGTGATGGCCACGGCCTGCAATCCGAACCAGATCGACCTGGAGTGCCAGGGCGAGTCGTTCATGAACAACCCGAACGGCGGCGCGGTGGCCGTGTGCGGGCCCACGCGCGAGGACTTCCCGGTCTCCGCCGCGAACTTCCACGAGTCGGCGCTGGCGCTGATCTTCCAGAGCCGGGTGACGCAGCTCGGCGTGGTGAACCAGCTGCACCGCGTGCCGTTCATCGGCCTCAGCCAGACCGACCAGACCCCGGACCGGTGGACCATGCTCACGCGGATGCTGCTCGCCGATCCGGAGCTGCGCCTCTGGACCATGGAGCCGGGCACGCTCAACGTGGCCCACTCGGCGTCCCTGCCGCTCGGCACCGCCTCCGTGACCGTGACGGTCACGAACGGGGTCACGCCGGTGGCCGACGCCGTCGTCTGCGTGAGCGACGCGAACGGCACGTACTCCCGCGGCCGCACGGACGGGTCCGGAGTGGCCGTCCTCCCGCTCACGAGCCGCGCCACCGGCACGGTGAACGTGACGGTCACGAAGGCGGAGTTCAAGCCGAAGGAGACGACGTTCACGCTGACCGCCGCCGCGGGGCCGTTCCTCGCGCTGCAGGGCTCGACCTTCGACGACGACGCGGTGGCGCCCTCCTCCGGGAACGGCGACGGCGTGCACGACGCGGGGGAGACCGTCCAGCTCGACGCCACCGTGCGCAACGGCGGCGTCTCCACGGCGACCGGGGTGACGCTGAGCGCGGCGATCGAGCCGGGGTCCGAGGCCACGTTCGACCTGCTGTACGACGGCGTGCGGGATCCGGCGAAGGTGTTCATCGGCCCGGGCCGCGTGAATCCGGGCGCGGTGCCGTTCACGCTGGACTTCGCGAACCCGCTGATCGACTACATCGGCACGCCGCCGATGACCTTCGCCGCGGACACGTCCTCCGGCGATCTCGGCGTGTTCGTCTGGCAGGACGACGAGGGCTGGCACGTCCGCTGGGCGTCCGGCGCGGACTCCACCGTGGTGTCCGGCACGGTCACCACGGACGGCCGCATCCGCACGCTGGCCACGCCGGACCTGGACGCCGGCACGGACACGGCGGCCATCGTGGCCGGCGGCGACTCGCTCACGTTCGCCGGCGCCACGTACCTGCAGGACCTGTGGGACGGCGTGGACTTCACCATGGCGGACAACACCGTGCTCGCCATGGTGGACGGCTCGGACGCGCTGGGGAACGTGGTCGCGTCGGGCACGGCCGCGGGCGAGGTGGTGTACTCCATCGCGAACGGCGCCCGCGACGGCCAGATCGGCTACGTGGACCTCACGTGGACGTCGGCCACGCTGCAGACCTGGACGGGCGTGGTGCCGGTGGTCTTCGCGGCGCCGTCGCTCGAGGCCATCGTGTTCGAGGTGCAGGACGGCAACGCGCCGCCGGTCTCCGGCGACGGCGACGGCGTCATCGAGGAGGGGGAGACGGTCCGCCTCGTGCCGAACGTGCTGAACCGCGGCGCCGGCCGGGCCGACGGCGTGACCGGGGCCGCCACCGCGGCCGCGGGCATCGCGTTCCTGGACGCGGCGGACGCGTACGGCAGCATCGCGCCGCTGGGCCAGACGACGGGCACGGACGGCTACCTGTTCACGGTCACCAGCGCCGCGGGCACGTCCATCACGGTCACGCTCACGGACGCGCTGGGCCGGCAGTGGGTGAAGGACCTGGAGTTCGTGGCGCCCGCGGCGCCGACGAACCTCACGTTCGCGTCCACGCCCACGCAGATCGAGGTGATCTGGGATCCGAACGCCGACGCGGACCTGGCCGGCTACAACGTGTACCGCAGCGCCACGCCGGGCTCGGGGCACACGCAACGGAACTTCGAGCTGCTGCGCACGGGGAGCCGGTTCACGGACAGCGGCCTGTCGTTCGGCTCCGGCTTCTACTACTACGCCACGGCGGTGGACTCCTCGGGCAACGAGAGCCTCCCGTCGGTCGAGATCTTCGCCTACACGACGCAGCCGCAGCTGGCGGGCTGGCCCAAGGGCGCGAACAGCAACGTGTACTCGTCGCCGGTGATCTACGACGCCGACGCGGCGGGCGCCCCGGAGCTGTATGTGGGCTCGCAGGACTTCCGCATGTACGGCTGGGAGGCGGACGGCTCGGAGGTGGGCGGCTACCCGGTCTCCACGAACGCCCAGATCTGGGGCTCCCCGACCATCGGCGACCTGGACGAGGACGGGACCGCGGAGATCCTGTGGGGCTCGATGGACTCGCGCTTCTACGTCGTGGACCATGACGGCACGGCGCACTTCGGCACCACCACGTGGCTGTTCGACGCGTCCGGCTCGGGCAACACCATCCGCGCCACCGCCGCGGTGGCCGACGTGGACCGGGACTCCGATCTCGAGTTCTTCATCGGGACGGACAACGGCCGGATGTACGCGTTCGACCACACGGGAACGGGACTCACGCAGTCCGGCGGCATCTTCCACCAGACCGCGAACGGCCCGGGCCAGCTCAATCCGCCCATGATCTGGGGGCCGGTGGCCATCTCGGACTGGAACAACGACGGCATCCGCGAGATCGCGTACGCCTGCTGGAACGACTCGCTGTTCGTGAAGAAGCCGGACGGATCGAACCAGGCCGGCTTCCCGAAGAAGCTGCCGAACGACATGCGCAACGGCCCGATCTTCGCCGACCTGGACAACGACGGCACGAAGGAGCTGCTGGTCGGCTGCATCGACGGCAAGGTCTACGGGTACAACCACGACGGCTCCAACTACCTCCCCGGCGGCGTGTTCGCCACGCTGCCGAACGAGGTGCGCTGCCAGCCCGCCGTGGCGAACCTGGACGGCGATCCGCAGCTCGAGGTCGTCGTCTCCTGCTGGGACGGCCACCTGTACGCGTACAACCACGACGGGACGGGCTTCCTGAACGCGAACGGCCGCTTCGCCACGGTGGACAGCACGGGCGCCACCGGGCACTTCTCGGCCAGCCCGATCATCGTGGACGTCGACGCCGACGGGCAGTTCGAGGTCTTCTGCGGCCACCGCAACGGGAAGTTCTACGGCTTCCGGTCCAACGGGGCCATGGTGACGGGCATGCCCATCCCGACCGCGGGGGAGATCTTCTCCACCGCGTGCGCGGGCGACCTGGACGCCGACGGCGACGTGGACATCGCGTTCGCGTCGTACGACGGCACGGTCAACGTGCTCGACTTCGGCGGCGCCTCCACGCCGGGCGCCTATCCGTGGCCGATGAGCGGGGCGAACCCCTGGCGCACGTCCTCCTACGGCGAGATGCAGCCGTACCAGACGGGCGTGGACGTCGGGCCGGTCGTGCCGCTCGTGTTCGCCATGCCGCAGAGCGAGCCGAACCCCTTCCGCGGGGCCACCACGATCCGCTACACCCTGCCCGCGGAGGGACGGGTGATGCTGCGGGTGTTCAACGTGGAGGGTCGCGTCGTGCGCACGCTCGTGGATGCGGTGCAGCCCGCGGGCGCGCACGCCCTGGTGTGGGACGGCCGGGACTCGCAGGGCTCGCGGCTGTCGTCGGGCGTGTACTTCTACCGGATCGAGGCGCCGCAGGGCTCGGTGACCCGCAAGGCGGTCGTCCTGCGGTGATATGGCGCGGGCGGATCGGAACCGGGGGCCGGGGGGCGGAAGCCTCCCGGCCCTTCGCGTGCGACGCCCGCGGCGTTGACAGGGGTCGCGGGCGGCCGGATCCTCGCCGGCCATGCGTCGCACGAAGATCGTGGCCACCGTCGGACCCGCGTCCTCCGACCCCGGGATGCTCGCGCGCCTCGTCGCGGCGGGCGTGGACGTCTTCCGGCTGAACTACTCGCACGGCGATCCCGGGGGGCACGCGCGCGTCGCGCAGGACATCGCCGCGGTCGCGGAGCGGGCCGGGCGTCCCGTGGGCGTCCTGCAGGATCTGGGCGGGCCGAAGATCCGGACCGGGGAGGTCGAGGGCGGGGGCGAGATCGTCCTTCGCAACGGCGACACGCTCACGCTCGGACGCGAGCCGGGCCCCGTGCGGGCCGGCCGGCTCACGACGAACCTGCCGGAGCTGGCGGACGAGCTGGAGCCCGGCCACCGCATCCTGCTGCGCGACGGCCGGCTGCTGCTGCGCGTGACCGCGCGCGGGGAGGACGGGGTCGCGCTCGTGGTGGAGCGCGGGGGGCCGCTCGCGGGGCGCGGCGGGATCAACCTGCCGGACACGCGCCTCTCCGTTCCCGCCCTCACGGAGAAGGACCGCGGCGACCTCGCCCACGGCTTGGGGATCGGGGTGGATCTCACGGCGCTGAGCTTCGTGCGGCGCGCGGAGGATCTGCAGCGCGCGCGCGAGGCGGCCGGCGGGCGGGACATCTTCCTCGTGGCGAAGATCGAGAAGCCGGAGGCCGTGGAGCGCCTGGACGCGATCCTGGAGAACGCGGACGCGGTCATGGTGGCGCGCGGTGACCTGGGCGTGGAGATCCCCGCGGAGGATGTCCCGCTCGTGCAGAAGCGCATCATCCGGGCGGCGAACGCGCGCCGCATCCCCGTGATCACCGCGACGCAGATGCTCGAGTCCATGGTGGACCGCCCCGTGCCCACCCGGGCGGAAGCCTCCGACGTGGCGAACGCGATCCTCGACGGGACCGATGCCGTGATGCTGTCCGCGGAGACCGCGACCGGACGGTACCCCGAGGAGGCCGTGCGCATGATGGAGCGGATCGCCGAGCGCGCGGACGCGCCGGACCCGGATCGGTTCACGCGCCTCCGCTCCCCGGATCGGGACCTCGCCCCGGACGAGGCGGTGGCGCGGGCGGCCAGCCGCGCGGCGGAGGACGTGGCCGCGAAGGCGATCGTGGTCTACACGGAGTCCGGCTCCACGGCCCGGATGCTGTCCTCGCAGCGCCCCACCGTGCCCATCCTCGCGCTCTCGCCGGAGGCGGTCACGGTGCGCCGGCTGTGCCTGTGCTGGGGCGTCACCCCGGCGCGGATGCCGCGCGTCGAACGGATGTCGGAGATGTTCGCCCTGGGCGAGGAGCTGCTGGTCCGGAGCGGCCGCGTGGAGGCGGGCGACCGCGTCGTGGTCGTGTCGGGCTCGCGCGCGGCGAACCGCGGCGGCACGAACATGATGAAGATCCTCACCGTGGGCGAGCTGGACGGCTGATTCAAGGGCTTGCCGGCCGTTGCCGATGCTCCCGGAAACCCCATCCGGGAGCGGTGATGTCCAGTGGCGACGGTGCCCGTCGTGACGCCCTGTTCCGGGACCTGGCCCAGCTGAAGGACCTGCCTCCCGCGCCGCGGACGATCGCGGAGATCTGGGACGTTCTCGGGCGCCCCGAGAGCACGGCGCGCGCGCTGGCCGACGTCCTGCAGCGGGACGCCTCGCTGAGCGCGAAGGTGCTGCGCCTCGCGAACTCGGCGTACTTCGCGCTCCCGCGACCGGTCTCGGACGTGCGCAGCGCGTGCGTGGTGCTCGGCTTCGACACGATCCGCGCGATGGCCGTGGGCGTCGCCGCGCTCGACTCGTTCTCCGCGCGCGTGGGGAAGGCGTTGGACCTCGACGCGTTCTGGCGCCACTCCCTCGGGGTCGCCACCGCGGCGCAGGCGCTCGCGCGACAGGCCGGGATCGACGCGGCGGGCACCGCCTTCTGCGCCGGGATCCTGCACGACGTGGGCAAGCTCGTGCTCGCCACGCTGGCCGGGGCGCGCTACCGGTCGGTGGCGTCCCCGGGCGCCGGCGGCCTCGCCGCGGAGGTCGCCGCGTTCGGCGCCGACCACGCCGAGGTCGGCGCCTGGCTGGGGTCGCGCTGGCATTTCCCGCCGGACGTGCTCGAGGCGATCCGGACGCACCACCAGTCGCCGCCGGTCCTCGGCCGGTGGGGCGCCCTCGTGCAGGCGGCGGATACCGTCGCGCATCGCGGCGCCGCCGCCGGCGGCAACGCCGTGACCCCTCCCGAGCCGCCTCCCGACGTGCTCGCGCTGCTGCCGGTGGACGCGGCCTCCCTGCGCGCGGTGGAGACCGGATTCGCCGCGTCGCTCGAACGGGTGGAGGCCTTCGCCGAGGCGGCCCGGAGCGCCCCATGATCACGGACCGTCTGGAACGGATCCTCGCGTGGCTGGAGAGCGACGGCCCGGACGAGCCGGTGCGGGCGGCGGCCGCGCGCGAAACGCGCGCCGCGCTGGACGAGGCGCGGGAGGCCCGCACGCGCGAGCGCATGGTTCGCGAGATCCTCAACGCGCGCAACGCCGACTTCGAGGAGAAGGTGCTGGAGCTCTCCATCGTCAAGGAGGTGGGCGACCACATCGCCCGCTTCCTGCGCGGGGAGGACCTCCTGCCGCCGCTCCTTTCCGTGCTGCTGCGGGAGCTGGGCGCCGAGAGCGCCGAGGTGCTCCTGCTCGACCCCGCCACGGGCGGGCTGAAGCTGGAGGCGCAGGCGCCGCCCGATGCCCCGTCGGGGACCCGCTTCCCGGAGGGCCTGGGGGAGAGCGAGGGCCTGAGCGGCTGGCTGGCGAACTCGCGGGAGCCGCTCCTGGTGGACGATCTCGCGCGCGATCTCCGCTTCCGGCGCACCGGCGGGACGCCGGCACAGGGCGCGGTGGTGGCCGTGCCGCTGGTGGCGGAGGACCGCGTGCTCGGGGCGCTGCACCTGCACTCGTCGCGGCCGGGGGTCTTCCGTCCGGCGCACGCACGCATCCTCGGGATCGTGGCCGGGCAGCTCGGGGCCGCGCTGCTCGGACGGCAGCTGCACCGGGAGCTGGTCACGTTCAGCGAACGGGTCGAGGCGGAGGTGCGCGAGCGGACCGAGGAGCTGGAGCGGAAGACGGAGGACCTGCGGCGCAAGAACGCCACGATCACGGATCTCTTCCGTTCGCTGGAGGAGGCGCAGCACCAGCTCGAGGAGCGGAATCGCGAGGTCGTGCGCGCGCTGACCTTCAACGACAACATCGTCGAGACCGTGAACGTCGGGATCGGCGTGGTGGAGCAGGACGGCCGCATCGTCACGTGGAACCGCGCCATGGAGCAGGTGTCCGGCGGCTCGGTGCCGAAGGAGAAGGTGCTCGGCCGGCACTACGAGGACCTGCCGGTCGAGGTGCGCGACGCGTTCGGCATGGGCCAGGAGCTCGCCGACGCGCTCGCGCTGGGGCGGCCGTCCACGCGCACGGGGCACGTCGTGGACCTGCCGTCCGGCCTGCGGCTGCACCTCAATCTGCATCACCTGCCGGTCCTGTTCCAGAGCGAGGGACGGCACCACGTCATCATCGTGATCGAGGACGTGACCGCGAACGTGGCGCTGCACGCGCAGCAGGTGAAGGCCGAGCGGCTGACCGCCATCACCGCCACGATGGTCAGCGTGAACCACGAGGTGAACAACCCGCTCGCGGTGATCCTGGGCTACGCGCAGATGCTGCAGCATCGCCTCCGCGCGGGGGAGGATCCGCGCGCCCTCCTGGACCGCGCGCGGGCCGACCTCGCCCGCATCGAGGCCGAGACGCTCCGCATCCGCGATATCACGGCCCGGCTGGCCGCGCTGATCGAGCCGGTCGTGACGTCCTACCCGGCTTCCGGTCCCTCGGTCCCGATGGTGGACCTGGGCCGGTCCCGGTAGCGGGCGGGCGGACGTTGCGGGCGTCCCGGTCGCCCACGGCCGGAACGGGGTCGTGGCCGCCGTCGAAGTCCCCCACGACCCGGAACGGAGCCGGGCTTCCCGGGTTGGACAGGAGCGTGCTAGACTCGCCGTTTCGCGCTGGCAGGAAAACCCCGACGCCAGAACCCGAAGGAGTCCCCATGCGACGCATCGCAGGATTCGTGCTCGCCCTGGCCGGCCTTGCCGCCTTCCTGGGCGCCGAGCCGGCGGAGGAAGGCAAGAGCTTCTTCCTCGTGTACTCCGCCGACGAGCGCTCCGAGCTGGCCCCCTGCGGCTGAAAGGCCAAGGACAAGGGCGGGCTGGCCCGGCGGGCCGGCGAGATCAGGGAGTTCGCGAAGGTGCACGGGCAGGTCTTCACCTGCGCCGCGGGGGATATCCTCGAGTTCAACGCGACGCCCGGCGCGATCGCCGAGGCGGAGGCGGAACTGAACGCCCGGTACCAGATGAAGGGCTTCGGGCTGCTGCACTGTGACGCCATCGGGCTGGGCGAGAAGGACCTCGCCTACGGACGGGAGTACCTGCGCGCGGCGCAGACCGAGCACAAGCTGAACCTCATCAGCTCGAACGCGGTGGACGACGCGACCGGCGAACCGCTGTTCGCGCCCTACCGTGTGGTGGAGAAGGGCGGCAAGAAGGTGGGCTTCCTCGCCGTCGTCTCCCCGGAGCGGCACGTGACGGCGCCGGTGGAGGAGCCGCTGAAGAAGGACGGGATCCGCCTCCTGGATCCCTCGGAGGCGGTGCGCAAGTACCTGCCCGAGGTCCGCGGCAAGTCCGACATCGTCGTGCTGCTGGCGCACACCGGCATCGAGACCGCGGAGTTCCTCGCGGAGGATCTCGACGTGGATGCGGTCATCGTCGGCCACTACCCGGCGATCCTGGACGAGCCGAAGCGGCACGGGGACACGGTGCTGGCCATGGCGGGCTCGAGGTCCGACCGGTTCGGCACGCTGGAGCTGAAGTACGACGCCGCCGGCAAGCTCCTGGAGGCGAAGGGCGATGCGGTCCGCCTCCTCAGCCAGGGGCCGATGGACGGAGAGATCCATGCGCTGTTCGAGGAGCTGGACCGGGCGCAGAAGGACATGCGCCGGGAGCGCCAGCTCGCCAGCCAGCGCGAGCGGGAGGAGAAGGTGCAGGAGCAGCGGATCGCCGAAATGGCGCATCGGGGCGGCATGCTGGGCGCGGAGTCGTGCAAGAGCTGCCACCTGCCGGAGTTCGAGTCCTGGCAGCAGACCCCGCACGCCACCGCGTTCGCCACGCTGGCGGAGGCGGATGCCTGGGACGATCCCAAGTGCGTCGGCTGCCACGTGACGGGCGTCGCGGACAAGCACTACGTGGCGGACGCGAACTTGCCGCCCGAGGTGTGGAACGTGCAGTGCGAGGAGTGCCACGGCATCGGCTTCCAGCACGCGCGCGACGGCTCGTTCCTCGGCGCGGGTGAGTCCACGTGCCGCCGCTGCCATGACCCGGAGAACAGCCCGGAGTTCGACTACGACCTGTACGCCTCCTACGGCGTCCACTAGGCTCGCCGCCCCGGCGGAAGCGCGGAGAGGATCCCGATCGTGACGCCTCGCCGCGCTTCGCCAGCCGCCTCGCCCGCGCTCCCGCGGAGGACGCCCGGGAGTCCGGCGCGCCACGTCGCGCCGCTCGCGGCGGTCGGGCCGGTCACCCCGGTCGCGGCGGTCGCGCTCGCGGCGGTCGCGTCCGCGGCGCTCGGGTTGCTGCTCCCGGATGTCGCCGCCGCGTGGGGCGGGCGCACGCACGAGATCATCAACCGGCGCGCGGTCCTCGCCCTGGACGGGGACGCCGGCGCCGCATGGCACCCCCTCGCGGCCTCCCTGGGGATGCACGCCTCCGACGCGGATCATCGCAAGAGCGCCGATGCGGCCGAGCCGGCCCGCCACTACCTGGATGCCGACGCCTTCGACCGGCCGCCCTTCGCGAAGATCCCCCGGACGTGGGAGGGCATGCTGAGGAAGTACGGGCCGACGGAGGCGCGCAGCTTCGGCGTGGCCCCGTGGGCGGTGGACGAGTGCTACCGCATGGTGGTCGCATCCCTGCGCCGGGGCGACTGGTCCTCCGCCGGCGCCTGGGCCGCCGACCTGGGCCACTACGTCGGCGACACCCACGAGCCGCTGCACTGCACGGTGAACTACGACGGCCAGCGCACCGGCCACGACGGCATCCACATCCGGTGGGAGGTGCACATGATGGACCACCACTTCGATGAGGCCGTCCTGCCGGCCGACCCCGCCGTCCCCCGGCTCGAGGGGACCGTCACCGACGCCTGCTTCCGGTGGATCGCGGAGGCCTACGCCGGCTTGGACCCCCTCCTGGCCGCGGAGACCGCGGCCCGCGCCGTGGACCCCACCTTCGGCGCCGCCTACGAGGCCGCTCTCTGGGAGCACACCGCCGACCTGGCCGGCCGCCAGGTGGCCTCCGCCGTGACCGACCTCGCGATGCTCCTGGAAGCCGCCTGGACCGAAGCCGGCTCGCCCCCCGGTCCCGGCTCCCCGCTGCCCCTCCAGGCCCTCCCGGTGGCGTCGCTGACGGCCGCGGAAGGGCCCCGGGACGGCCTCCCGTTCCGCGCCCTGGGCCTGGCCGCCCTCGCCCTCGCCGGGACCCTCCTCGCCGCCCGGTGACCCCCGGTTGTGGTGCGGAGATTGGGGCGGATCCAGTCCAACTCGCCTTCTTTTAAAGGCTTGAGGCGATCGGTTCAGGAATCTCAAGTGAAGCGGGTCAACTCGTTGTCGATATTGGGATTTGCGGCTGCCGCCCCCAATCTCCGCACCACAACTCAAGGGAGACAACCGGGGTGCCGATTCTGGCGCAAAGGCGCAAACCGGACCGGGGGGCGGATGGACAGCAAACGAATCCTCGTCGTCGACGACCAGGAGAGCATGCGGTCCATGCTCACTGACCTCCTCGACATGATGGGTCACGAGACGCTGACCGCGGCCGGGGGGACGGAGGCGCTCGAGCGGCTCCGGGACCAGGCGATCGACCTGGTCATCACCGACCTCAACATGCCCGAGATGGACGGGATGGAGCTGACGAAGCGGATCAAGTCCGCCACGCCGGGCGTTCCCGTCATCGTCATCACCGGGTACGGCACCTTCCACACGGAGCGCCAGGTCCTGGCGGCCGGCGCCGACGGGTACATCCCGAAGCCCTGCACGATCCACCGCGTGCAGGAGACCGTGAACACCGCGCTCGGGGTCGCCTAGCCGACCGCGCGTTCCCGGCTCCCGAACGCCGCCCGCGCATTCGCCCCGCCTTTGCTATGCTCGCGGCCCCTCCGGAGGGCCGCCGCGATGTCGTGGGTCGTCGACGCGTTCGGACCGTGGTACCCGATCGTGTATCCGCATCGCGACCAGGCGGAGGCGGAGGGCTGGATCGACGCGCTGGACGGCGTCGTGGGGTGGCGCGGCCGGCGCGTCCTCGACGTGGGCTGCGGCGCCGGCCGCCACCTTGCCCCGCTCGAGCGCCGCGGCGCGCGACCCGTGGGACTGGACTACTCGCCGGCGCTCCTGGGCCTGGCGGCGGCGGCGCGCGCCGCCGCGGGGGCGGCCTGGCCGCTCGTGCGCGGGGACATGCGCGCCCTCCCGTTCGCGCCCGCCGCCTTCGATGTCGTGG
Source organism: uncultured Gemmatimonadota bacterium (assembly GCA_964471155.1). Classification (GTDB taxonomy): domain Bacteria; phylum ARS69; class ARS69; order ARS69; family ARS69; genus CAYYFX01. The sequence continues at coordinate 44,337 of CAYYFX010000017.1, forward strand.
CCAGCTTCTTCACGAGCTTCGGGTACTTCGGCCCGGAGGAGGACCGCCGCGTCGTGGCCGAGGGAGCGCGCGTGCTGCGGCCGGGCGGGCATCACGTGCTGGACTACCTGAACCGCGCCCACGTCCTGGCGCATCCCATGCGGGCCGGGGAGCGCACCCGGGGGGACTTCGTGATCCGCGAGGCGAAGCGGCTGGAGGGCGGAGGGCGGATGGTGGTGAAGGACGTGCACATCCGCCGCGCCGGCACGAGCGGCCCGCCGCTGGCCGCCTACGAGGAGCGCGTGACCCTGTACGGGACCGACGAGGTGCATGCGTTCCTGGCGGGGGAGGGGCTGCGGCCCGTGCACGTCTTCGGCGACTACGATCGCTCGCCCTTCGACGAGGCTTCCAGCGCGCGCCGCATCGTCGTGAGCCGGAAGGCGGCATCGTGACCCGGCCGCGGCTTTCCGCCGTCGTGCCGATCGCGCCGGAGGCCGGCGGGTTCGCCGCGGACTGGGCGGCGGCGAAGCCGGGCGCCGTGGCGTGGATGCCGCGCCATCCCGCGACCCCCGCGGCGTGGACGTCCCGCGTGGAGGAGCTGCGCGACGCCGCCGTGCCCGCCGCGGTCGCGGAGCGCATCCGCGCGGACGCGGCGCGGCTCGGCGCGGATGCCGCGGCCCTCGCGGCGGCGGACGCCCTCGCCCGGCCCGGCGCGCTGTGCGTCGTCACGGGGCAACAGCCGGGGCTCCTGCTCGGCCCGTTGTTCACGCTGCACAAGGCGTGGACGGCGGTGGCGCTCGCGCGGCGGCTCGAGGCCCGCACCGGCCGGCGCACCGTGCCCGTGTTCTGGAGCGCCGGGGACGACAGCGACTTCGCCGAGATCGCGAGCGCCGTCCTGCCGGAGTCCACCGGCAAGCTCGCCCGGTTCGCGCTCGGCGGCGGGGATCTCCCGGCGGGCGGGATGGTGGGGGAGCTGGGCACCGACGGAAGCGCGCGCGTCCTCGCGGACGCGGAGCCGCTGCTCCGGGAGTGGCCGGGCGGCGGCGCGCTGCGGACCCTCGCCGCGCGCGCGCTCGAGCGTGCCGGCGATCACGGCGAGCTGGCCGCGGCCTGGCTGTACGCGCTGCTCCCGGACACCGGGCTCGTGGTCGTGGACGGTCGCCGGGCCGAGCTTCGCCATGCGGCGGCCCCGCTCTTCGAGCGGTACGCGGCGTCGCGCGCGGCCGTGGGGGAGGCGGTGCGCGAGACCGGCCGCCGGCTCGAGGCGGCGGGGTACCGCGCGCGCATCACGGACCCGTCCACGGACCAGGCGCTGTTCGACGCGCGCGACGGCCGTCGCCTCCCCTTCGCGGGCGACGACGCCGCGCTCGCGGAGCGCGCCCGCACCGCCCCCGGGACGCTCTCGCCGAACGTCCTGCTGCGCCCGCTCGTGCAGGACACGGTCTTCCCGAACGTGGCCACGATCGCCGGCCCGGGCGAGGTGGCCTACCACGCGCAGCTCGCCGGCGCCTACGCGCGCCTCGGCGTCGGGATGCCGGTGCTGTTCCCGCGCTTCGAGGCGACGTGGGTGCCGGAGGGCCTGCTGGAGCTCGCCCGCCGGCGCGACATTCCCGTGGCGGATCTCGTGCGGGACTTCGACGCCACGCTGCGCGCGTCCGCGCCCGCATCGCTCCCCGCGCCGCTGCGCGGCGCCCTCGAGGCGGTGGAGTCGCGCGTGGCGGAGGCCGCGGCCGCCGCCGGCCGGGCCGCGCGGGAGTTCGATGCCTCGCTCGCCGACGCCGCGGCGGATACGGAGCGGCGATGTCGCGAGGCGATCGATCGCCTCCGCGACAAGGCCGCCGCCGTCGCGCGCGCGGCCGAGGCGCGCCGCGATCCCGCGCTGCGCCACTACCGCGGGCTCGTGCGCCCGCGCGATCTCCCGCAGGAACGCGTCGTGTCGGCGGCCCTGGCCGTGCTCGCCGGCATCCCCGAAGGGGCGGAGGACGCCGTGCGCGACCACGTGGAGCAGGTGGAGTCCGGCCGCACGGCCCACTGGCTGCTCCCGATCCGCCTTCCCGGAGGGGTGTCATGAGGGTCGCGGCGTTCGCGGCGCATCCGGACGACGTGGAGCTGTACGCCGGCGGGCTGTGCGCGTCGCTCGTGCGCGCCGGCGCCACGCTCGCGCTGGTGGACCTGACCCGCGGGGAGCTGGGCACGCGCGGCGACGTCGGGACGCGCGGGCGCGAGGCGGCCGAGGCCGCGCGCATCCTCGGCGCGGCCTCGCGCGAGTGCCTGGACCTGCCGGACGGCGGCGTCTCGTCGGCGGACGCGGAGCACGTGCGGGCCGTCGTGGAGGCGCTGCGCCGGCACCGGCCCGCGCTCGTGCTCGCGCCGTGGGACGTGGACCCGCACCCGGACCATCGCGAGACGGCGCTGCTCGTGCGGCGCGCGCGGTTCCTCGCGCGGCTCCCGCGGTTCGCGGCGGAGGGCGAGCCGTTCGCGGCGGGCCCGGTCCTGTTCTACGAGCAGAAGACGCCGTTCGAGCCGGACGTGGTCGTCGACATCGGCGCCGTCCTGGACGTGAAGCGCTCGGCGGTCCGCGCCTACGCCTCGCAGTTCACGCGTCCGCCGGGCGACCCCGCCCGCACGGAGATCTCCGAGCCGTCCTTCCACGAGATGCTGGAGGCGCGCTCGCGCGTGCACGGCGCGCGCATCGGCGTGACCTGGGGCGAGGGCTACAAGCGGGAAGGCCCGCAGCCCGTGCTGGACCCGCGACACCTGTTCGGGGGGGTGCCGGCCGCGTCGCCGTCCGGCGGCGGGGAGGCGCGCGCGTGAGGATCGGGATGATCTGCTACGCCAGCTACGGGGGCTCGGGCATCGTGGCCACGGAGCTCGGCATCGAGCTGGCGGCGCGCGGCCACGAGGTCCATTTCATCACGAACGACGTGCCGGTCCGGATGAACCGGTTCCGCGAGAACCTGTTCTTCCACCGCGTGGAGGTGGACACGTACCCGCTGTTCGCGCACGCGTCCTACTCGCTGAACCTGGCGGCGAAGATCCTGGACGTGATCCGCGGCCACGGCCTGGACCTCATCCACGCGCACTACGCGGTGCCGCACGCCACGTCGGCGTACCTCGCGAAGGAGATGTGCCCCGGCTGCCCCGTGCGGACCGTCACCACGCTGCACGGGACGGACATCACGCTGGTCGGCCTGCGCCCGTCCTTCTACGAGATCACGCGCTTCTCGATCGCGCGGAGCGACGCCGTCACCGCCGTGTCGGACTGGCTGCGCCGCAAGACCCACGAGAACTTCCCCGCGGTGGGGGAGATCGACGTGATCCGCAACTTCGTCGACGCGGAGCGCTTCCGGCCGCGCCCCGAGGAGCGCGCGCGCCGGCCGTGGACCCGCCCGGGCGAGTTCGCGATCATGCACGCGTCGAACTTCCGTCCGGTGAAGAACATTCCCACGATCCTCGAGGTCTTCCGCCGCCTCCTGGAGAGGTACCCGGTGCGCCTGATCCTGGTGGGCGACGGGCCGGAGCTGCCCGCCGCGGAGGAGCAGGCGCGCCGCGCCGGCATCGACCACGCGGTGCACTTCCTCGGCGCGCAGGAGTACCTCGAGGATCTCCTGCCGCTGGCCGACGCGTTCCTGCTGCCCTCCGAGCACGAGAGCTTCGGCCTGTCCGCGCTGGAGGCGATGAGCTGCGGCGTGGCGGTGTGCGCCACGAACGAGGGCGGGACGCGGGAGATCATCCGGCACGGCGACAACGGCCTCGTGCACGCGCCGCGGGACGTGGACGGCATGGTCGCGAGCCTCGGCGCGCTGTTCGACGACCCGTCGCGGCTCGAGCGCCTGGGCGAGGCCGGACGCCGCACGGCGGTGGAGGAGTTCACCGTGGAGGCCGCGGTGGCCCGGTACCTTTCCGTCTACGAGGAGGCCCTGTCGCGATGACCCCGCTGCGACTCGCGAACGACGAGGGTTTGCCGGTCCGCGCGGACGTCCTCGTCCCGGACGGGGAGGGGCCGCATCCTTTGGTCGTGATCGTGCACGGGTTCAAGGGCTTCAAGGACTGGGGCATGTTCCCGCCCACGGCGCGGCGGCTCGCGGAGCGCGGCATCGCGAGCGTGCGGATGAACGTGTCGTGCAACGGCATCGGCGAGGACCCCGAGCGGTTCACCGAGCTCGAGCGCTTCGCCCGCAACACGCCGGGACGGGAGGTCGCGGACGTGGGCCTCGTCCTGGACGCGGTCCTCGCGGGCGCCGCCGGTCCCGCCGTGGACCCGGCACGGCTCGGGCTGCTGGGCCACAGCCGCGGCGGCGGCACGGTCCTGCTCGCGGCCGCGGCGCGCGCGGACGCCGTGCGCGCGGTGGTGACGTGGGCGTCCGTCGCCACCTTCCAGCGCTACACCGACCGCGCGAAGCGCGAGTGGCGCGAGCGCGGCCGCCTGGACGTGCCGAACGCGCGGACCGGCCAGACGATGTGGCTGGACGTGTCCGTGCTGGACGATCTCGAGGCGAACGCCGCGGCGTACGACCTGCAGGCGGCGTGCGGCGCGCTGCGCGCCCCGTACCTCGCGCTGCACGGCGATCTGGACGAGGCCGTGGACCCGTCCGAGTCGGAGCGTCTCGCGGCCTGGAGCGGCAGCCCGGTGAAGGAGCTGCGCCGCGTGCCGCGCACCGGCCACACGTTCGGCGCCGTGCACCCGTGGGCCGGCCCCACGCCGGCGTGGGAGCGGGTGGCGGACGCCACCGCGGAGTGGTTCGCGAACCACCTGGGAGGGGACGCTACCCCCCGTCCTTCACCAGATCGAGGGCGCCCGAGTTGATGCAGTAGCGCTGTACGCCCGGTCCCGGGCCGTCCGGGAAGACGTGGCCCAGGTGCGCATCGCAGCGCGCGCAGGTGACCTCGATGCGGCGCATGCCGTGCGAGAGATCCTCGGACAGGCGCACCCGCGACGGATCCACCGCCGCGGTGAAGCTCGGCCAGCCGGAGCCGGAGTCGAACTTCGTCTCCGACCGGAACAGCTCCTGGCCGCAGCAGATGCAGCGGTACGTGCCGGGCTCCTTCGTGTCCGTGTAGGCACCCGCGAACGCGCGCTCCGTGCCCTTCCGGCGCGTGACCTCGTACTGCAGCGGCGTGAGCGCCGCGCGCCACTCCCCGTCCGTCCGGACCACCCTGTCGCCCTGGTCGTTCATCGATCCTCCGTCCTGCCGTCCGGGAGTCGCGGGGCCGCGCCGTGCGTCCGCCGGTCGTCCGCCGGTCGTCCGCGGGTCGTCCGCCGGTCGTCCGCCGGTCGTCCGCGCCGGCAGTGTCTCGGATGCGTCCGGGGGACCGGCGGGTTCGGCCCGCGGGAACGGGGCGCAGCCTTGCCGCTCCCGGGGGCGGGAGTTACCATCGTGGGCCATCCTCACCGGGGACCGGACATGGACAGGATCGCCGTTCGGCGCGTCAGCATCGGGATCGGGATCATCCTTCTGGCGGGGTCGCGCGCGGTCGCGGCCGGCCCGGAGGTGCCGAACCCCTCCGAGTTCGGCGCGGCCCTGGCGGCGGCGCTTCCCGCCGGCGCCGCCGCCGTGGACCGGCTGTGGCAGCCCGGCGCCCGGGACGAGTCCCGCCGGATGATGGACATCCGCACCTCGGCGATGTTCCTGTGGACCGACGTCCGCGTGGAGACGGAGTCCGTGCGCGAGCTTCGATCCGCCCCCGACGGCGCGGCGCGCGCGGCGGTCGTGACGCGCACGCGCGCCACCGCCACGTGGCGCGGAGCCGCCTGGGGCGTGGCGCAGTCCTTCTGGACGCTGCAGACCGACGAGCGGCAGGAGTCGAACCCGGTCGTGCGCCGCGAGGAGTGGGCGCTGGAGCGTCGCGACGACGCGTGGCGCGTGTTCGAGCGCCGCGAGCTCGGCCTGCTGGACCTCGTGGACGCGCGGCTCACCGTGGACGTGTACCCCGGCCAGGACGTGCTGCTCGTCGAGGGCGCGTACTACGTGCGCGCGCTCGCGGACTCGGTGCACACCGTCCGGTTCCTGCTGGACCGCCGCGCCGCCGTGTACGACCTGCGCGTGGACGGTCGGCTGGCGCCCGTGGTCCGCGGCAACGAGCTCGGTTCGCTGGGGCTCGACGGGTTCGCTCCGGAGCTGGAGTCCTCGCTGGAGTTCCCCGAGCCGCTCGTGCAGGGGGAGGAGGCGCTCGTCACGTTCCGGCTCCGGTCGCCGCTCGTACACATGGCGGAGCCGGGATTCGTCACCTCGCTGCCCGT
>CAYYFX010000018.1:0-8468 GCA_964471155.1 uncultured Gemmatimonadota bacterium
GATGGCCGGAGCCGGGACGGCGGAGGCCGAGCGCCCGCCGCGGAGGACCCACCGGGGTCGCCGCCGCAACCCCGCGCGCCCGGCGCGACCTCGCGGCGCGCGACGGTGCCCCTCCCTGCGCTCCGCACCCCGGACCGCGGACGCGTTCAGCCGAGTTGCACCGACTCCGCGTCCGCTTTCGCGGCGTTCATCGCGTCACCGATCTCGGGGAAGAGGTCGTCGCGCTCCTCGATCCGGCGCAGGAACGCGCGGTCGGCGTCGGTCATCTCGCCGGGGTCGAGCAGGCGCCGCGCGATGTGCAGCAGGTGGGCCACGTCCTCGGCGTGTCCGCGCACGCGCTCCGCCGCGTAGTCCGGCGCGCCGTCGGTCGTCATCAGGAACGCCCAGTCCGACGCGCCGAGCAGCAGCAGCTGGCGGGCGGCGGCGCGCATCACCGCCTGCACGTCCTCGTCCTCCGAGGACTGCGCGCGCGCGTGCAGCGTCCACAGGTCCTCCTCCGCGGGGAGGAGGAGCTGCCAGGTCCAGTCCACGCGCTCGTTGCGCCACACGCCGTGGCCGCCGCCGTTGCCCCACGACCCTTCGGGGAGCGCGACGACCGTGTCGGGCGGCGTCTCGCGCGCGTGGCGTCCGAGCGTCGTGAGCGTCACGCGCGGGTCCGCGTGCAACTGCTCCAGCGCCGCCTCCAGGAAGGCGACCCCCTCGAACCACCAGTGGCCGAACAGCTCGGCGTCGTACGGCGCGACCAGGATGGCCCCGTCGTCCGAACCCTCGAGCTCCGCGTTCACGAGCCCGCGGAAGTGCGCCGCGTGCGCCGCCACGCGCGCGTGCGCCTCCTCCGGCCGGTACGGCTGCTTGCTCCCCAGCTCCACGTCCGGTCCCGTGATGCGCCAGTACCGGTGGCCGCCGGAGTCCGACTTCTTGTGGAACTCCAGGTACGCGCCGTCCCCGGGGTATCCCGTCTCGCCGCTCCACACCTGCAGGCTGGTGGCCGCGTCGCGCACGAAGCAGCCCATGGAGCGCACCGCGTCCGCGGACCCCACGCGGTACGAGCGTCGCGTGTCCGCCGTGAACGGCCGCGCGGATACCGCGGCCGGGCCGTCCGCCGGTCGGCGCCCGCGCGGCGTCGTCAGCAGGTCGGACCAGGCGCCGAGCGGGGCGCCGCCCCGCAGCAGGGCCGAGTCCACCGTCGTGTAGCGGAACCCGGCCAGTCCCACGAGCTGCTCGATGCCGCAGCGGCGCCGCGCGCCCGCGGCACCCACCGGCGGGCGCCAGTCCCCCTCGGGACGGTACGCCATCTCCGGCAGCCACAGCCCGTCCGGCGCGCGTCCGAAGCGCCGCTCGTGCACGCGCCGCGCCAGCTCGAGCTGCAGCGCGACGGACTCGTCCCGTCCCAGGAGCGGCAGGTAGCCGTGCGTGGCCGCGCACGTGGCGAGCTCCAGCGCGCCGTCCCGCTCGAGCGCGGCGAACGCGCCGGGGATGTCCCCGCCCAGCGCCTCGAAGAACAGCGCGAGCGACGCCGCGTAGAAGTCCGCCCAGCGCGCCGCGAGCGCGGCCAGCTCCGCGTCCCCGCGCTCGCGGAAGCGCGCGGCGTCCTCGCGCGCGGTGCGCTCCCGCTCCTCCACGTACTCGCGGAAGATCGGGGCGAAGCGCGCGTTCGCGAGCTGCTCCGCCAGGACGGGGCTGATGCTGAGCGTCACGCCGCCGCGGACGCCGCGCGCGGCGAGACGGCGCATCGTGCGCACGAGCGGGAGGTACGTGCCCAGGCACGCCTCGCACACCCACTCCACGCCGTGCGGCCAGCGCCCGTGGCCGAGCACCCACGGCAGGTGCGCGTGCAGGAAGAACGAGAAGTGCCTACGGGGCATGGGGGCCCGATCCCTCGGGCCCGGCGCCCGGGGAGGCGCCGCCGGCGACGGGCGCGAACCCGATGCGCGTGTCGTCCGCCGCGCGTCCCGGCATCCTGATGGAACCGTGCGCCTCCTCGTACATCCCCACGTTGCGGTCCAGCAGTTCCCGGAAGGCCTTCGCGTGCTGCGGGGTCATCACCACGCGCGAGTAGACCTTCCCCTTCCGCCCGCCCGGGAGCACGCGCGCGAAGTCGAACACGAACTCGCTCTGCGAGTGCGTGATGAAGATGAGGTTCGAGTACATGCCCTCGGCCACTTCGTCCGGAAGCTCCACCGGAAGCTGCTGCGCCGGGGGCTGGGGGCGGCTGTTCGGCTGCGTCATGGCGATTTCCTCGGCTGGAGCCGACGGAGGGTACCGGCGGCGCGTGGCGCGGGCAAGCGGCCGGCGCGGCTACTCGCGGAGCAGGATCACCCTGCCCGCGGCGCCGCCGTCCGCACGGAAGAAGTACACGCCGGACGGCAGGGCGTTCCCGCCGTCGTCCCGGCCGTCCCACACCGCCACGCGACCCGCGGCGGTGAACTCCCCGGGCGCCTCGAGCACGCGGACGGCCCGGCCGCGCAGGTCGAACACGCGGACGCGCGCGAACGCGGCCGGTGACGTGTCGACGCTCAGCACGAGGCCCGCGGTGCCGTGCCGCGCGGGACGGAACGGATGCGGTCGCGCGAACGGCAGCGGGACTTCCGCGATCAGGTTCGAGACCGTGGCCGTGAACGACACCGCGCCCGACGGCAGTGCCGCCATCGCCGCGATCTCCACGCCGCTGGGCGAGCCGTCGTGCAGCGCGGACGACGGCGCGGACGACGCCCCGAAGGCGACCGCGAGCCCCGGCCACGGGTCGGTCTCGTCCCGCGCGGGGTCCACGTCCCCGTCCTGCGGCACGAGCAGGAGCAGTCCCCGGCCGTCGGCGTAGTCCGAGGCGCGGTTCCCGGCGCGCGCCTCGTCCACGTGGTACAGGAGCAGCCCCGGCCCGGGCAGTCCCGCGTCCCAGCCCTCGCGCGCGCGCACCTCGGCGAGGAAGTACTCGCCCACGCCCGGCGAGCCGGTCTCCCAATCCACCCCGAACGGGTTCGCCCGCAGCTGCAGCGCGGCGGCGCCACCGCTCGCCGGCTGCAGCACGTAGGATCCCTGCGCCACCTCGCCGCTGCCCGGCCCGAGCACCTCCGGCGTCATCCAGCCGAGGAACGCCCTGGGCCACGCGGAGAACGCCGCGGGCAGGCTCCCCGGCAGGGAGTGCGCGGCGTCCGACGCGACGTGGTTCCACGTGCCGGCGTCCATGATCTCCCACGCGCCGATGCGGCTGACCGCGGTCTGCGTGTCGTAGAAGTCCGGGAGGCCCAGCATGTGCCCGAACTCGTGGCAGAAGACGCCGATGCCCGCGATGGAGTCCGTCCATGCGGGGAACAGCGCCGGGCGGGCCCGCTGCATCTCCGGCCCCGTGAAGTAGTCCCGCACGCGCGGCAGCCCGGGGCCCAGGTCCCCGTCCACCACGGACCACTTGTGCGAGTTGATCGCGTACGGGTCCGGGAACGGCGTGAGCGCGGGACTCGTCGAGCCCGCCCACTCGTAGCCCTCGCCCGAGTGGACCACGAGCAGCGCGTCCACGGTGCCGTCGCCGTCCGCGTCGTAGTCGCCGAGCGGGACGCCCGCGGCCACCGCCGCGGCCACCGCGTCCTCCGCCATGCGCTGGCCGTTGTTCGGATAGGTGCCGACGCCGCCGTTGCCGGAGGAGTAGTACAGCTCCGAGCGCGGCAGGGTGAACCAGCCGTGCACGTCGCCGGTCACGTCCAGCCGGCCGCCGGAGACGTCGCGGTAGTACGTGCGCATCGTCTCGCCCGCGCCGAACAGGTGCGCGGCGAAGCGCGACGGCGCGATGCGATGCGGCAGGTCCGCGAACTCCGCGAGCAGGACGAGCACGTGCACGCCGCCCTCGGACGGCGCGGCCGCGCGGAGCACCCCCGTGGCCGGCAGCGGCGGGAGGCCGTCCGTCGCGCCGCGCAACGCGCCGGACGTGAAGCGCGGAGGGGGGAGGGCGCACTCGGGCGCCGCGGCGGCGGGGGATGCCGCGCCGGCCAGGAGCGCACCGAGAAGCGCCGCGATGCGAGGACGCGGAAGCGTCATCTTCCGACCCGGGTGACAAGGTGGGCGCCCACCATACACCGCGGGCGGACGCCCCGCCCGCGGCCGCGCCGGAACCCGGCAACGCCTGTCGTACCATCGACTTCGCGGCTCCGCCGCTTGAACGCGGGTTCGTTGACACCCGTTTCGTGCGCGTGCTACGGTCCGCGGTCGTTTCGTCGAGTCCGGCGGAAGCCGCCGCGCCCCGTCCCGTCCTCGGCCCGGCCACCTCCGGAGACCCGCCATGGCCCCGCCCCTCCTTTCCCCCGACCGCTTCCGGGAGATCGCGGCGCGCTTCCCGGATCGCGGCGTGCTCGTCGTCGGCGACGTCATGCTGGACGAGTACGTGCACGGCGAGGCCGCGCGCATCTCGCCCGAGGCGCCCGTGCCGGTCGTCGAGGTGGCGCGGGAGACCCTGCGGCTCGGCGGGGCCGCGAACGTCGCCCGGAACCTGGTGACCCTGGGCGGCCGGGTGGAGCTCCTCGCGGTCGTGGGGGTGGATTCGCGCGCCGAGCGGCTGCGCGCGGCCCTCACCGAGAAGGGGATCGACCCGGAGGGGCTGATCGAGGACGCCGGACGCCCCACCACGCTGAAGACCCGCATCATCGCCGGCCAGCAGCAGGTGGTCCGGGTGGACCGCGAGAGCCGCGACCCGCTGGCCGGCCCCGTGCGGGACGCCTTCCTCGCCCGGCTGCGCGCGGCCCTGCAGCGCGCCGGCGGGGTGATCGTGTCGGACTACGGCAAGGGTGTCGTGGACCTGGAGCTGATGGGGGAGATCGCGGAGACGGCCCGGCGCCTCGGGAAGTTCGTGGCGGTGGACCCGAAGGAGTCGCACTTCTACCAGTACAAGCACGTCTCCATCGTCACGCCGAACGTGCACGAGGCCGGCCGCGCCACGCGGCTGACCATCCGCACGCCGGGGTCCCTGGAGGAGGCCGGGCGGCAGCTCCTCTCGGACCTGGACTCCGAGGCGGTGCTGATCACGCGCGGTCCGGAGGGGATGTCGCTCTTCCGCAAGGACCGGCCGACGCTGCACATCCCGGTCATGGCGCGCGAGGTGTTCGACGTGACCGGCGCGGGGGACACGGTCATCGCCACGTTCACGCTGGCCCGGGTGGCGGGGGCCTCGCTGGAGGAGGCCGCCATCCTGTCGAACGCCGCGGCCGCCGTGGTCGTGGGCAAGATGGGGACCGCGGCCGTGCTCCCGGCGGAGCTGGCGGCCGCCCTGGAGATCGGCTATCCGGCGGGGAATCCGTCGTGACGGACTCCCCGGAAGGGTCGAAGATCGCCACTTTGGAGGACGCGGTGGCCTGGCGGAAGCGCCTGGCCGCCGCCGGCAGGAAGGTCGTCTTCACGAACGGGTGCTTCGACCTGATCCACCGCGGCCACGTGGACCTGTTCCGCGCGGCCCGGGCGGAGGGGGACGCGCTCGTCGTCGGCCTCAACACGGACGATTCGATCCGGCGACTGAAGGGGCCGGCTCGCCCGCTGGTGGGCCAGGACGACCGGGCCGAGGTGATCGCGGCCCTGGAGATGGTGGACCGGGTCGTGCTCTTCGCGGAGGACACGCCGGCGCGCGTCATCGACGCGCTCGTGCCGGACGTCCTTGTGAAGGGCGCGGACTGGGGACAGGACGCCATCGTCGGGCGCGAGACCGTGGAAGCAGCGGGCGGACGCGTCGTGCGCGTGCGCCTGTCGGAGGGGCGCTCCACCAGCGCGCTCATCCGCACCGTGCTGGAGCGCTGCGCCGCGGACAGCCCCGCGGCGAACGAGGAGGAAGCATGAACCTGCACGAGTATCAGGGCCGGGAGCTCTTCGCGAGCTACGGCATCCCGGTGCTGCCGGGGCACGTGGCCGCCACGCCGGAGGAGGCGCGCGAGGCCGCGAGGAAGCTCGGCGGCGGCCACGTCGTGGTGAAGGCGCAGGTGCACGCCGGCGGGCGCGGCAAGGCCGGCGGCGTGAAGCTGGCCGAGAACGCGGAGCAGGCGGCGGAGCTGGCCAAGGTCATCCTGAAGCTGCGCATCAAGGACCTGCCGGTCCGCAAGGTGCTCGTGGCGCAGGCCGCGGAGATCAAGAGCGAAGCCTACTACGGCATCACGCTGGATCGCGCGGCGCGCCGGCACGTGGTGATCGCGTCGGCCGCGGGCGGCGTGGACATCGAGGAGGTGGCGCGGAAGACCCCGGACAGGATCGTGCGCCACCTCATCTCGCCGAAGACCGGGCTCACCGCGGACGAGGCGCTGGACATCGCGCGCCGCGTGCAGGGCGCGGAGGACCAGGCGAAGCAGGCCGCGGACATCCTGCTGAAGCTCTGGAAGATCGTGGACGAGAAGGACACCTCGCTCGTCGAGATCAACCCGCTCGTCGTGGACGAGAAGGGCAAGGTCCTCGCCCTGGACTCCAAGGTCGTGCTGGACGACAACGCGCTCTTCCGCCACGCGGACCTCGAGGCGCTGCGCAACCCGGACACGGAGAACCGGTCCGAGCGCATGGCGCGCGAGGCCGGGCTCTCGTACGTGAAGCTGGACGGCGACGTGGGCTGCTGCGTGAACGGCGCCGGCCTGGCCATGGCCACGATGGACCTCATCAAGTACTACGGCGGGGAGCCGGCGAACTTCCTGGACATCGGCGGCAGCTCCTCGCCGGAGAAGGTCCTCACCGCGATGAAGATCATCACCGCGGACAAGAACGTGCGCTCCATCGTGTTCAACATCTTCGGCGGGATCACGCGCTGCGACGACGTGGCCCGCGGCATCGTGGAGGCCGTGAAGAAGGGGAAGATCGAGCACCCGATCGTCGTGCGCCTCACCGGCACGAACGAGGAGGCGGCCCGGCAGATCCTGAAGGACTCCGGGTTGTCGCTCACCAGCGCCGAGACCATGGACGACGTCGTCCAGCAGGGCATCCGCCTCGCCCTGAAAGCCAAGATCGCCTGAGGGGAGCCGACATGGGAATCCTGGTCGACAAGAACACCCGGCTGCTCGTCCAAGGCATCACGGGGCGCGACGGGTCGTTCCACACGGACAAGATGATCGAGTACGGCACGAACGTGGTGGGCGGCGTGACGCCCGGCAAGGGCGGGCAGACCGCCTCCGGCCGTCCCGTGTTCAACACGGTGAAGGAAGCGGTGGCCGCGACGAACGCCAACGCCAGCGTGATCTACGTCCCGGAGAAGTTCGCCGCGAAGGCCATCATCGAGGCGGTGGAGGCGGAGTTGCCCTTCGTCGTCGCCATCACCGAGGGCGTTCCCGTGAACGACATGGTGAACGTCTGGGCCGCGGTGCAGGGTTCGCGCACGCGCCTGCTCGGGCCGAACTGCCCCGGCGTGATCACGCCCGGCGAGTGCAAGGTGGGCATCATGCCCGGGCACATCCACCGCCCCGGCAGCGTGGGCGTGGTCAGCCGAAGCGGCACGCTCACCTACGAGGTCGTGGACCAGCTCACGCGGGCCGGCATCGGCCAGTCCACGTGCATCGGCATCGGGGGGGACCCCATCATCGGCACGAAGTTCGTCGACGTGCTCGAGCTCTTCGAGAAGGACCCGCAGACGGAGTGCGTGGTGATGATCGGGGAGATCGGCGGCACGGACGAGGAGGTCGCGGCCGAGTGGATCTCGGCGCACATGACGAAGCCGGTCGTCGGCTTCATCGCGGGCGCCTCGGCGCCGCCGGGCCGACGCATGGGACACGCCGGCGCCATCGTCTCGGGCGGCACCGGCCGCGCCGAGGACAAGATCGACGCCCTCACGAAGGTGGGGGTGAAGGTGGCGGTGACGCCCACGGAGATCGGCAAGCTGGTCTCCGCCCGGGTCGCCGCCTGAACACCGCGGGGGCCCCGCCGCGGAAATCCGCGGGCGGGGCCTGGCCGCATCCGGAGGAGTCATGGCAGTGGAGAGGACGCTTCTGATCATCAAGCCCGACGCGGTCGCGGCCGGGCACGCCGGCCACATCCTCGCGAAGCTGGAGGGCGAGGGCGGGTTCAAGGTGCGGGCGCTCCGCATGGAGCACCTCACGGCCGCGTCGGCCGGCAGGTTCTACGCGGTCCACAAGGAGCGTCCGTTCTACCGGGACCTCGTGGAGTTCATGACCTCGGGCCCGTGCATCCCCATGGTTCTGGAGCGGGAGAACGCCATCGCGTTCCTCCGGGATTTCATCGGGGCCACGAACCCGGCGCAGGCCCGGGACGGGTCGATCCGGAAGCTGTACGGGTCGTCCATCCAGAACAATGCCGTCCACGCCTCGGACTCGGCCGCGTCGGCCGCCCAGGAGATCCCCCACTTCTTCCCCGAAACCGCGGTGGTGACGGCCTAAAGCCCTGCCGGGAAGGGACTTCGGCGTCCGCCGGGGCGGCCCGCCCCCGCGGAACCGCGTTTACAAGGGCCAGGCCAAAACCCAAAAATTCCCCCCGGTAGAACCGAAAAGACCATACCGGGGGGGCCGCGGGGG